>NZ_JBIUCG010000015.1:0-254088 GCF_044548645.1 Nocardia sp. NPDC051929
CATTCCGAACCCGGAAGCTAAGCCTGCCAGCGCCGATGGTACTGCACTCGACAGGGTGTGGGAGAGTAGGACACCGCCGGAACATCCTTTCACGAAAGGCCCTCGACACCGTCGAGGGCCTTTCGTCGTTCATGCGGCGAGAACGTTTCGCAGCAATTTCAGAGGGAACTACAAGCACACACAGCGCGCGGCCGACGATGATGGATGGTGGAGACGGATCGCTGTCCCGCGCGAACAACGGAGGTATGTATGGTCGTCGCGACGACGCCGGGTCACCCGGCGCCGCCAGCCCCCGCCACCTCGACGCGACCGCGTTGGTGGCGGCCGAGGCTGCCCGCGACGGCTGTGTACTTGGCGGGGCTGGTCGTCGTCTCGGCGATCTTCTCCGTCCTGAGCGACTCCGCGCAGACGAGGGTGGTTCTGCACGCGAGCACGAACCTGCACAACCTGCTGGACGGCCGGATCGGGACGTTGCTGGCAAGCGCGTTCGTGATCGGCGACGTCGTCGGGTCGTGGGTGATCATCCCGCTGCTGGCCTGTCTGCTCGCTCTCGCCGAACTGCGCTTCGGCGCGTTGCGGTTGGTGCGGGTTTTCCTGGCCGGCCACATCGGCGCCACGTTGTTCGTCGCGGCGGGGCTGTGGGTGGGCGTTGAGGCCGGATGGGTGCCCACGAGCATCCGCTGGGCCGAAGACGTCGGTGTCAGCTACGGCGCCATGGCTTTGGTGGGCGCGCTGGTGGCCGCCCTGCCCTACCGGTGGCGCGCCGCCTGGTCGACGCTCTGGTTCATCGTCGCGGTCGAGGGTGTGCTCATCGAGCACACCTTCACCCAGGTCGGCCACATGGTGGCGTTGATGATCGGCACCGTGGTCGGGTTCTGCATGGTCTGGGCCAGGACGACCACCCGTCGGCGGCTGACCCGGATCGAAAGCGCCCTGCTCGCCGTCAGCGTGGTTCTCGCGGCGATTCTGCTCATGGGCTGACGACGGGGGCGTGCGGGCGTTCGCCTACAGTGCTTGGGTGCGCCTAGTGATTGCTCGCTGTCAGGTCGACTACGTAGGGCGACTCACCGCCCATCTTCCGATGGCCCGCAGGCTACTGCTGGTGAAAGCGGACGGCTCGGTGCTCGTGCACTCCGATGGCGGCTCGTACAAGCCGCTGAACTGGATGAGCCCGCCCTGCTGGCTGGAGGAACGCAACGGCGACGCGCAGCTCCCGGAGGGAGCGAAGGCGCTGTGGGTCGTCGCCAACAAGGCGGGCGAGGAACTTCGCATCACCATCGAGGACATCGAGCACGACTCCTCCCACGAACTCGGCGTGGACCCGGGCTTGGTGAAAGACGGTGTGGAGGCTCATCTCCAAGAGCTGCTGGCCGAGCACGTGCATACGCTCGGCACCGGCTACACGCTCATCCGCCGCGAGTACATGACCGCGATCGGCCCGGTGGACCTGCTGTGCCGGGACGCCGACGGCGGCACTGTGGCGGTGGAGATCAAACGGCGCGGTGAGATCGACGGCGTCGAACAGCTCACCCGCTACCTCGAGTTGCTGAACCGGGATCCGCTGCTGGCTCCGGTGGCGGGCGTTTTCGCCGCCCAGCAGATCAAGCCGCAGGCGCGCACCCTTGCCGAGGATCGCGGTATCCGCTGCCTCACACTCGATTACGACGCCCTGCGTGGCACGGAGAGCAACGAATTCCGCTTGTTCTGAACTCGGGGGCGCGCGGGGCGCACGCGGCCGAGTAATAGGCTTGTAGCATGCCCCGCCGGAAACCGCGTTCGGATCGCCACGCTGATCACTCGCGGTCGGGAGGCGCGCCGATCGGCGATGTCTTCGGACGGACCGAATCAGGCCCGGACGGTGACGAGACTTACGTGGTCCGCACCATTCCGGGCACCCGCGCTGTGAAGACCTACCGCTGCCCGGGCTGTGACCACGAGATTCCGCCCGGCGTCGCGCACCTCGTCGCGTGGCCCGCTCATGGCGGAGAAGACGACCGCAGGCATTGGCATCGCGGGTGCTGGAACGGTCGCCGTACTCGGAAGATCACCCGACGCTGGTCCTGATGCCCAGCAAACGGGTGCGGAATTAAGGAAGGCCGCCCCGGTGGGGGCGGCCTTCGGTGAATTCGGTTCAGTTTTGCTGTAGTCGCCTCAGTCCGACGTCAGTTGCTGACGTCGGCGCTCTCGCGCTCTTCCGAGTCGATATCGTCGTCCTCGGTGGCGACCTCGGGGATCGCCTTCTGACGGGAACCGGTGACCGACTTGGTGTTGCCGCCGATCGACTTGCGCTGATCCGGAACGCCGTCCAGCAATTCGCTTTCCCGGTTGACCGCGGCGAGCATCGCGGGCACCGAGTCGAGCTGACCGCGGATACCGAGCAGCTGGGCGAGCACGCGGCCGCGCAGCACGCGCATCTCCTCGGCCAGCTCCTTCGCGTGCGCGATCTTGCGCTCGGAGGTCTGGGTGGCGGAGGTGATGAGGCGGTTGGCCTCGTCGGTCGCGTCCTTGATCCGCTGGGCGGCCTCGGCGCGGCTGGTGGCTTCCAGCTCTTCCATGGCGCGGGTGAGCTTGGTGCGACGCTCGGCCATGGTGGCCTCGAAGTCCTGCTGGGTGGCCTTGCGCTTCGCGTCGGCTTCCTTCGCGATGCGGTCGGCCTCGGCCTGAGCGGCCTCGATGATCTTGGCGGACTCGGTGCGTGCGTTCGCGAGGGTCTGCTCGAATTCGATTTCGAGCGCCTCGCGCTTCTCCTTGGTCTCCGCGAGCAGCGACTCGTACTTGCCACGCATCTCGGTGGCCTGCTGCTCGGCGATCGACACCATCTCGGCGGCTTCGGCCTGCGCCAGGGCACGGACCTCGGACGCCTCGTCGGAGGCGAGACGGAGCATGCGGGAGATGCGGTCGGACATGCCTTCCGCGGTGGTCGGCGGCACCGAGAGTCGGTCGACCTCCTTGCGGAGTTCGTCGATCTCGTCGCGCGCGTCTTCCAGCTGGCTCGCGAGGTTACGTGCTTGTGCCGCAGCCGCATCGCGGTCGGTGGCGGTGACTCTCAGTTCCGCGTCGAAGCGGTCGAAGTAATTACGCACCTCGTCTTGCGCATAACCCTTGCGCACAACGGTGAAGGGCAGTGCAACGAAGCGATTGCGATCGGACTCGGGTGACGACATGGCACACAAACTACAGCCTGAAGACAGCCGATGGTGACTCGACTGCGAATGTCATTCCAACGAGTTTTCCCGACCTGACGCCGATACTAGTGCGTAACATTAGCGTTCGGTTCGACCAACTCGATCAGCACACCTCCAGCATCCTTCGGGTGGATGAAATTGATGCGAGAATCGGCCGTTCCGTGCCGTGGAGCCTCGTACAGCAAACGCAGACCCTTGGCGCGCAGGTACGCGGAGACGGCCTCGATGTCGGTCACCCGGTAGGCCAGTTGCTGCAAGCCGGGCCCGCTGCGGTCGATGAACTTCGCGATCGTCGATTCCGCGTTGAGCGGCGCCAGCAACTGCAGGGCAGTGGCGCGGTCGGGTGCGCCGGGCAGCGACAGCATCGCCTCGTGCACGCCCTGAGCCTCGTTGACCTCGCGATGGGTCTCGATCATGCCGAGGTTCTCCGCGTACCAGGCGACCGCGGTGTCGAGATCCGGCACCGCGATGCCGACGTGGTCCACCGCGGTCACGTAGTCCGCGGGGATGAAAGATGACTGTTCGGTAACGTTGCTCACCATTCGAAAGTAGCGCGACCTGGCACGGGGCGCGCGTGACGCACCCGCTACCGTTGAGTAGAACACCTGCTCTCGCATTGCCCGGTGTGGGCGCGAGCAGGTCCGATCTACGAATGCGAGGCTCGTCGTGACCACTTCCGTGATCGTCTCCGGTGCGCGTACCCCGGTCGGCAGGCTGCTCGGAGGTCTGAAGGACTTCAGCGGTTCCGATCTGGGCGGGTTCGCGATCAAGGCGGCGCTGGAGAAGGGCGGTGTCGCGCCCGACCAGGTCGACTACGTGATCATGGGTCAGGTGCTCACCGCGGGCGCGGGCCAGATCCCGGCCCGGCAGGCGGCGGTGGCGGCGGGCATCCCGATGGACGTGCCCGCGCTGACGCTGAACAAAGTCTGCCTGTCGGGCATCAACGCGATCGCGCTGGCCGACCAGCTGATCCGGGCGGGCGAGTACGAGATCGTCGTCGCGGGTGGCCAGGAGTCGATGAGCCGGGCGCCGCACATGCTGGAGAAGAGCCGGGAGGGCTTCAAGTACGGCGACGTGACGCTGCGTGACCACATGGCCTACGACGGCCTGCACGACATCTTCACCGATCAGGCCATGGGCGCGCTGACCGAAGCGCGCAACGAGGCCGATCGGATCAGCCGCGAGGATCAGGACGCGTTCGCGGCGGCTTCGCACCAGCGTGCGGCGGCGGCGTGGAAGAACGGCGTGTTCGACGACGAGGTGGTCCCGGTCGCGGTGCCGCAGCGCAAGGGTGATCCGGTGCTGGTGACCACGGACGAGGGCATTCGCGCCGACACCACGGTGGAGTCGCTGGGTAAGTTGCGTCCGGCGTTCCGCAAGGACGGCACCATCACCGCGGGTACCGCGTCGCAGATCTCCGACGGAGCCGCGGCGGTCGTGGTGATGAGCAAGGAGAAGGCGCAGTCGCTGGGGTTGAGCTGGATCGCCGAGATCGGTGCGGCGGGTGTGGTCGCGGGTCCGGATTCGACGCTGCAGGACCAGCCCGCCAACGCGATCGCCAAAGCCTGCGCACGCGAGGGCATCTCGCCCGCCGACCTGGACCTGGTGGAGATCAACGAGGCGTTCGCCGCCGTCGGCATCGCGTCCACCCGCAAGCTGGGCATCGACCCGGAGAAGGTGAACGTCAACGGCGGCGCCATCGCCATCGGCCACCCGCTGGGCATGTCCGGCGCCCGCATCCTGCTGCACCTGGTGCTGGAGCTGAAGCGCCGCGGCGGCGGCGTCGGCGCGGCCGCGCTCTGCGGCGGCGGCGGACAGGGTGACGCGCTGATCGTTCGCGTCTGAGTTCGGCGGGGCGATGCCCCGCGCCGAATCGTGCCGATGGCCGCCCCGACGTGGGCGGCCATCGGTCGTTCTGGCCCAGCGCACCGCAACCACGTTCTTTCGAGCGAAGCGAGACCGAGCCTGTTCCGTTCGCGGCCCGGCTCGCGTGTGCGCGGCCGCCGCGTACGCGACGAAGGAGCAAGCGGCGGTCGCGCACACGCGAGCCATAAGAGGGCCGCGAACACGCAGCGCCGCAGGCGCTGCAAATTGAACACAGCAATTAGACACAGCTCACTACGACAGCCTGTAGTGCATCCGGCAGAATGGGCGCATGGGCAATGTCTTCGACCTGAGCACGGTGGCCAAGCGGTTTCGTTTCATCGCGGTGCTCGAGGCGATCTCCTGGCTGCTGCTGATCATCGGCATGGTGTTCAAGCGGATTCCGGAGCCGGTGCTGTGGCCGGTCAAGGTGTTCGGCATGACGCACGGCATCGTGTTCGTGCTGTTCGTCATCACCGCGATCGTGGCGGCGCGCGAGCTGGGCTGGAACGTCAAGACCACCGTCCTCGCGCTGCTGTCGAGCATTCCGCCGTTCTGCACGGTGCTGTTCGAGGTCTGGGCGGTGCGCACGGGGCGGTTGGGTGAGCTGAGCAACGCCGGTTCGGTCGAGTCCGGGGCGCCCGCATCCGCCACGTCGTGACAAACTGGAGGTCGTGAATCGACCAGCCGCACGCCGTCCTTCGCCCGCTGTCGCCGCCGCCATGTCCGGCGCGGTCGATCTGTCCAGCCTGAAGCAGCCCGCCGGTGGCGGGGGCGCTCCGGCCGGTGGCGACTACGCGGTATCCGAGGCCGATTTCGAGACCAAGGTGCTGCGTCGTTCGATGCAGGTGCCGGTGGTGGTCGTGCTGTACTCGCAGCGCAGTCCGGGCAGCGTCGAACTGGTGCGAACGCTGGAGCGACTGGTGGCCGCCGACGGCGGCAGCTGGGACCTGGCGATCGTCGAGGCCGAGGCCAACATGCGCATCGCGCAGGCGCTGCGGGTGCAGGGCATCCCGACGGTCATCGCGATCGCGGCAGGGCAGCCGCTGGCCGATTTCGAGGGCGCCCAGCCGGAGCCGCAGGTGCGGCAGTGGCTGAACGCCGTGGTCGACGCGGTTGCGGGCAAGCTGGAGGGTGGCGGGGAGCCGCAGCCGCAGGCCGAGGACCCGCGTTTCGCGGCGGCCGAGGCGGCGCTCGAGCACGGTGACCTGGCCGGCGCCGAGGCGGCGTACCAGGCGATTCTCGACGCGGAGCCGACGAACGACGAAGCCAAGGGCGCGCTGCGTCAGCTGCGCTTCCTCGCGCGGGCCCAGGAGCTGCCGGAGTCGGCGATCGAGGATGCCGATGCCGACCCGTCGAACGTCGATGCCGCGATTCGCGCCGCCGATCTCGAATTGTTCCAGCAGCGGCCCGAAGCGGCCTTCGATCGGCTGATCGGCGTCGTCAAGCGCACTTCCGGCGACGAGCGCACCAAGGCGCGCACCCGCCTGCTCGAGCTGTTCGAGCTGTTCGATCAGGCCGAGCCGTTCGTCGTGGCCGCGCGCCGCAAGCTGGCCGCGGCGCTGTACTGAGCCGCCGCGCGGGGCGGTCCGCGAACCAGCCGGCCGCGTCACCGCCCCTGGTGGCGCCCAGGCGTCGGGTATCCGATCCGGGGCGGTGTTGTGACCGACCTGCGCTACCGGTCGCGATGACCATCGGTCGCCGCTCATAGTGGGCGTCCGCCGAGTCTGCTCTGGATTCGCGCATCGGACTCGGGTCTCGCACCGAGGCGTCAGCTGCTCACCTGAGTCCGTGCTTCGGGGACCGGCGCACGTCGGGGTCGGGCAGGGCTCGGTTCGCCGGGCGACTCGTCAGGCGGGGCGCAGCCAGACCGCGCCGTGGGGTGCGAGCGTCACGGTGGCCGAGGCGGGACGGTCGTGCCACGGCTCGGCGCTCGCCGTCACCTCGCCCAAGTTGCCGAGGCCGGAGCCGCCGTAGTCCGCGGCGTCGCTGTTGAGGATCTCCAGCCATGAGCCCGCGTGCGGCAGGCCGATCCGGTACGCGTCGTGCGCCGACCCGGAGAAGTTGTAGACGCAGGCGACAACGGAGCCGTCGGAGCCGTAGCGCAGGAACGCCAGCACGTTGTTCGCGCGGTCGTCCGCCTCGATCCAGGCGTAGCCACCGGGTGTGGTGTCCTGGCTCCACAGGGCGGGGTGGGCGCGGTAGACGGCGTTCAGGTCACGCACCAGCGTGGTGATGCCTTGGTGCAGCGGGTTGTCCCGTTCGTGCCAGTCCAGACCGCGATCGTGTGACCACTCCCGGAACTGGCCGAAATCCTGGCCCATGAACAGCAGCTGTTTACCCGGGTGGGCCCACATGTAGGCCAGCAGCGCGCGCACGCCCGCGGCTTTGGCGAAATCGTCGCCCGGCATTCTGGTCCACAGCGTGCCTTTGCCGTGCACGACCTCGTCGTGGCTGATCGGCAGCACGTAGTTCTCGCTCCAGGCGTAGACCAGTGAGAAGGTGATCTCGTTGTGGTGCCAGGAGCGGTGCACCGGGTCGCGGCCGAGGAACCCGAGGGTGTCGTGCATCCAGCCCATGTTCCATTTCATGGTGAAGCCGAGACCGCCGACGTCGATGCCACGGGTGACGCCGGGCCAGGTGGTGGACTCCTCTGCGATCGTCACGACGCCGGGGTGATGCCGATGCAGCGTCTCGTTGAGGTCCTGCAGGAAGTCGACGGCCTCCAGGTTTTCCCGGCCGCCGTGCACGTTGGGCTCCCACTGGCCTTCGGCGCGGGAGTAGTCCAGGTAGAGCATGGAGGCGACCGCGTCGACGCGCAGGCCGTCGATGTGGAATTCCTCGACCCAGTAGCGAGCGTTGGCGATGAGGAAGTTGCGTACCTCGTGCCTGCCGAAGTCGAACACGTAAGTGCCCCAGTCGAGTTGCTCGCCCCGGCGCGGGTCGGCGTGCTCGTAGAGCGGAGTGCCGTCGAATCGGGCCAGCGCCCACTCGTCGCGCGGGAAGTGGGCGGGGACCCAGTCCAGCAGGACGCCGATGCCCGCCGCGTGCATGCGGTCGACGAACGCTCGGAAGTCGTCCGGGGAACCGAATCGCGCCGTCGGCGCGTAGTAGGAGGTGACCTGGTAGCCCCACGAGCCGCCGAACGGATGCTCGGCGATGGGGAGCAGCTCGATGTGGGTGTATCCGGTCGCCCGCACGTACTCGGCGAGTTGGTCGGCCAGTTCGCGGTAGCCGAGGCCGGGCCGCCAGGAACCGAGATGCACCTCGTAGACGCTCATCGGGGCGCGGGTGGGATCGGTGGCCGCGCGCTGCCCGAGCCAGGCGCTGTCCTGCCACACGTAATGGCTTTCGGTGACCACCGACGCCGTGGCCGGTGGTAGTTCGGTGGCGAATGCCAGCGGGTCGGCGTGATCGACGGTCCGCCCGTCGGCGCCGTGCACGCGGTATTTGTACTTGGCGCCCGGCTCGACACCCGGGATGAAGACTTCCCAGATCCCGGACGACCCCAGCGCGCGCATGGGCGCGGTGGTGCCGCTCCAGCCGTCGAAGTCCCCGATCACGGTGACGCCGCGCGCGTTCGGCGCCCATACCGCGAACGACGTGCCCGCGACGTCACCGTCGAGGGTGCTGTAGCGGCGCGGGTGCGCCCCGAGCACGTCCCACAGGCGTTCGTGGCGGCCTTCGCCGATCAGGTGCAGGTCGAGTTCGCCGAGCGTGGGCAGGAAGCGGTAGCCGTCGGCGCCGATGACGGTCTGGCCGCCGGGGTAGGTCGTCACGACGCGATAGTCATCGATCTCCGGGTACGGCAGCACCGCGGCGAATACGCCGTGGCCCACGGACTTCAGCACATGGTCGTCGCCGCCGACCCGCACCGACACGGTTTCGGCGTGCGGGCGCAGCACCCGCACGGCGGTGCCGTCCGGATGGGGGTGTGCGCCGAGCACGGTGTGCGGGTCGGTATGGGTGCCCGCCGCGAGCAGCATGAGGTCGCGACGTTTCATCGCAGCGTCCTGCGGTAGGACAGCTCGGTGCGAGCCTGCTGGGACACCGGGGGCAGGGCGATGATGTGCGCCACGGCCCGCGCGGGGTCCAATCGCACGTAATTGGTTTGGGCCCAGTGGTATTCCTCGCCGCTGACCTCGTCGTACACCACCGGGTGGTCGTGCCACTCGCGGCCGATCGCGGGCAGGTCGAGCGAGAGCATGCCCCATTCGGCGCCGAAAGGATTGAGATTCACCACGACCAGCACCGCGTCGCCACTTGCGGGATCGAGCTTGGAATAGGCGATCAGCGCGTCGTTGTCCACGTGGTGGAAATGCAGGCAGCGCAGCTGTTGCAAGGCGGGGTGGGCCCGGCGGATCTCGTTGAGCCGAGTGAGCCAGGGTTCCAGCGATTCTCCGCGCGCCAGCGCCTCGGCGAACGGGCGCGGGCGCAGCTCGTATTTCTCCGAATCGAGGTACTCCTCGCTGTCCGGGCGCACCGCCTGATGCTCGAACAGCTCGAAGCCGGAGTAGACGCCCCAGGTGGGCGCGAGGGTGGCGGCCAGGACGGCGCGGATGGCGAACATGCCCGGCCCGCCGTGCTGGAGGCTCTCGTGCAGGATGTCCGGGGTGTTCACGAAGAGGTTCGGGCGGGCCTCGTCGGCCTTCGCGGCCAATTCGTTGCCGAACTCGGTCAGCTCCCATTTGGCCACGCGCCAGGTGAAATACGTGTAGGACTGGCTGAATCCGCGCCGGGCGAGCCCGTAGAGCTGGGCGGGGCGGGTGAACGCCTCGGACAGGAAGATGACGTCCGGGTCGGTGCGCCACACGTTCGCGATCAGCCACTCCCAGAAGTCGGCGGGCTTGGTGTGCGGATTGTCGACGCGGAAGATGTTGACGCCCAAGCCGATCCAGTGTTTGACGACGCGCAGCACTTCGGCGTAGAGGCCGTCGGGGTCGTTGTCGAAGTTGACCGGATAGATGTCCTGGTACTTCTTCGGCGGGTTCTCGGCGTAGGCGATGGTGTTGTCGGGCAAGGTGGTGAACCACTCGGGGTGCGCCTCGACCCACGGATGATCCGGCGCGCATTGCAAGGCGAGGTCGAGCGCGACCTCGAGGCCCAGTTCCCGCGCCGCCCTGACGAACTCGGCGAAATCGGCTTCGGTGCCCAATTCCGGATGCACGGCGTCGTGACCGCCGTGCCGCGAGCCGATGGCCCACGGCGAGCCGACGTCGCCGGACTCCGCCGTGAGCGCGTTGTTGCGGCCCTTGCGGTTGACCTCGCCGATCGGGTGGATCGGCGGCAGGTACACCACGTCGAAGCCCATGGCGGCGATGCGCGGAAGGTCCTTGGCCGCGGTGACGAAGGTGCCGTGAACCGGCTCGCCGGTGGCGTCGCGGCCGCCGGTCGAGCGCGGAAAGAACTCGTACCAGGAGCCGTAGAGCGCGCGGTGCCGCTCGACCAGGACGGTGTGCTGCGGCCCGCGGGTGACCAGGTCGCGCAGCGGCGTGGCGCGCAGGATCCCGGCGACCTCCTCGGTGAAGGCCGGGGCCACCCGTGCGGGGAGTTGCTCGTCACCGCGCAGCGCGGCGGCGACCGCGCGCAAGCGCTCGAACTGTTTCTTCGGGACGGCCTGCGCCGCGCGGTCGAACAGGCGGGCGCCCAGCTCGAGATCGTTGGCCAGATCGACGGCGCTCTGCCCGACGGCAAGCTTCGCCTCGATCGCCGATCGCCAGGTCGCGATCGGATCGCTCCAGCCTTCGATCCGGTAGGTCCAGGCTCCCGGCGTGTTCGGTGTGAAGGTCGCGTTGAAGACGTCGGGCTCGTAGTCCGGCGTCATGCGGACGCGGGCGGGTCGCGACGCGCCGGGGGCGCGCACGACGAGTGTGGCGGCGACGGCGTCGTGCCCCTCGCGCCAAACCACGGTGCGCACCGGGAATACCTCGCCGACCACCGCCTTGGCGGGCCGGCCGCCTGGGATGGACGGGGCAGTGTCATCGATAGCGATGCGGCCGGTCACGGACCCCAACCTACCGGCAACCGGCCTTTCGGACCGGACCAGCCGATTTTTCGTGCCCGTTTGCTGGCCTCTCACGGTGGCGGGCCAGCTGGGCATTCGCCTCAGCGTGCGTCGGCGGCGAGGCCCAGGCCGAGCGCGACCAGCACCGCGCCGAGCGCACGCTCTACCCGCTGCCGGATACCGGTGCGGCGCAACCAGGCGCCCGCGCGGTCGGCGGCCATGACCACGCCGACGCACCACGCGGTGTCGATCACCAACTGGATCAGCGCCAGGATCACCATCGTGGGCAGCACCGGCCCCTCGGACGGAAGGAATTGGGGAAGGATTGTCAATCCGAAAATCGCCGCCTTGGGGTTGGCCGCGATCGAGATCAGCGAGGCGCGGAACGCGGCGGCGGGCGTGTGACCCGCCGGGAGCATCCTCGTCATCGCGCTGCCGAACTCCTCGCTACCACGGGCATTCCGCCACGCCTGCACGCCGAACCAGATCAGGACCAGCGCGCCGATGACGTGCACGGCCGTGTTCATGGCGCGGTTCGCGACGAGTAGGACGGACAGTCCCGCCCCGCCCGCCAGCGTCCAGCCGAGTACGCCGATCTCGTTCCCGGCCACCGCCGCCAGGCCCGCGGTGCGGCCGTCCCGCACCGCGCGCTGCAGGAACAGTGCGGTCGCAGGCCCGGGCAGCGCGGCGATGAGCAGGCAGGCCGGAAGGAATTGCGGAAGAACGTCGACCCAGTGCGGCATCAGCCGATGCTGTCATCCCGGTCCTGCTCGGGCTACCGATTTTCCCGCTTTCGGAAGCGAGGTGCCCGGGTGGCCACAGACGGGGCTCGCTCGTCCACTGGGTGGCCACCCGGGCGCTCAACTCGACATGCCCGAACCGTCGATCAGGGCATGACCATGCACGCGAAGCCGAGGTTCATCCCGTTGCCCACCGTCATCACCGGTGAGGTCCAAGCGGGCGTGGCGCCTTGTGTCGCGGAAATGGTGTGTTGCCCGGTCGCCTCGGGGATCCAGACCGTGGTGGCCTGGCTGCCGACCACCGGTGCGGGGTTCGGTGAGAAGGTGCCCCCGGCACTGTCGGCGAACTGAACCGATTCGGTCGAGGGATTGTTGTCCACCGTCGCCGTCACCCGGTACTGGCAGTTGGTTCCGTAGTTTCCGAAGCCGAAACTGGTGCCTTGGGCCGGGCTTGCGGTCGCCGTCGTGACCGCCGCGCCGGCGGTGGGTGCGACGAGAACGAATGCCGCCGCGAGCGCTCCGAACCCTGTGATCGCTGCTCCAGCGCGCGACCAGCGCCGATCGCGGGCGCGATTTGGGTGTGCTGTCATCCACATCTCGATCACTCCCGTACTGATTCGGTTGGTGCGGCCGGTTGGTCCGCACAGCTTGTGGGTTTGCCCCGCGTTCCGGAGTTCACAAGCGAGCGCGGGTCTCGATCGGGTAGCGGGCACGGGGGTGCCGGTGTGCGGCGTGTGGCCGTTCCGTGACGATGAAGAGCGTTATGCTGCCGGGAAACACGCTGGTCGGAAGGTTGTTCCTGGCCGTGGTCGGGCAGGGCGCCTCCCGCGGTCGGCGTGTAGGTTCTACCCAATGA
Organism: Nocardia sp. NPDC051929; assembly: GCF_044548645.1. Classification (NCBI taxonomy): domain Bacteria; kingdom Bacillati; phylum Actinomycetota; class Actinomycetes; order Mycobacteriales; family Nocardiaceae; genus Nocardia; species Nocardia sp. NPDC051929. The sequence continues at coordinate 12,649 of NZ_JBIUCG010000015.1, forward strand.
AGGCATTGCGTCGTTTCACCGTCCGTGCCCATCTGCCCGAGCGCCTGGCCGCCCTGGGGGAGCTCGCCACGAATCTGCGCTGGTCGTGGCATCCGCCGACGCAGGACCTGTTCGCCGCGCTCGATCCCCAGCGGTGGCAGGAGATGGGGCACGACCCGGTCCGGATGCTGGGCGAGGTGCCCGCGGCGCGGCTGGACGAGCTTGCCGCCGACCCCGGCTACGTCGCGCGTGTGGACTCCGCGGCGGCGGACCTGCGCGAGTACTTGGCCGCGCCGGGGTGGTTCCAGCGCCGGGCGGGCGAGGAAGGGGTGCGGGGCATCGCCTACTTCTCGATGGAGTTCGGCGTCACCGAGGTGTTGCCGAATTATTCGGGCGGCCTTGGCATTTTGGCCGGAGACCACCTGAAGGCCGCCTCCGACCTCGGCCTGCCGCTGATCGGCGTGGGATTGCTGTACCGCTCGGGCTACTTCCGGCAGTCGCTGACGACGGACGGCTGGCAAGCCGAGCACTATCCGGCGCTGGATCCGCAGGGCTTGCCGCTGCGGGCGCTCACCTCCGGCGGTTCGCCCGTGCTCATCCACGTCGCGATGCCCGACCGCAGGGTGCTGCGTGCTCGGGTGTGGATCGCGCAGGTCGGCCGGGTTCCGCTGCTGCTGCTCGACTCCGACATCGCCGAGAACGACCCGGAGTTGCGTGCGGTGACCGACCGGCTCTATGGAGGTGACCAGGAGCATCGCATCCGTCAGGAGATTCTCGCTGGCATCGGCGGTGTGCGGGCGGTGCGCGCGTACACCGCGTCCGCCGGACTGCCCGATCCCGATGTGTTCCACATGAACGAGGGCCACGCGGGTTTCCTCGGCGTGGAGCGGATCCGCGAATTCGTCGCGGCCGGGCAGGATTTCGATTCCGCGCTCGCCGCCGTTCGGGCGGGCACGGTGTTCACCACGCATACTCCGGTCCCGGCGGGCATCGACCGGTTCCCCATGCCGATGGTGCGGCGTTATTTCGGCGGCGCGCACGGGGAATCCGAATCCGCTCTGCTGCCGGGGCTTTCGGTGGACCGGATCGTGGCTCTCGGCCGGGAGGCCGATCCGTCGGTCTTCAACATGGCGCACATGGGCTTGCGCCTGGCGCAGCGCGCCAACGGCGTGTCGAAGCTGCACGGCGAGGTGAGCCGGTCCATGTTCGCCTCGCTGTGGCCGGGCTTCGACCCGGCCGAGGTGCCGATCGGTTCGGTCACCAACGGTGTGCACGCCACCACCTGGGCCGCGCGCGAGTGGGTGGACAAGGCGCGCGAACACATCGGCGCGGAGCTGGTCGAGGAGGGGCGCGGCTGGGAACGGCTGCGCGACGTCGATCTCACCGAGTTGTGGTCGACCCGCAACACCCTGCGCGGCATCCTCGTCGAGGAGGTGCGCCGCAGGCTGCGCGTGTCCTGGTTGCAGCGTGGCGCCGCGGAGGCCGAACTCGGCTGGGTGAACGGCGTTTTCGACCCCGATGTGCTGACCGTCGGGTTCGCCCGGCGAGTGCCGACCTACAAGCGCCTCACCCTGATGCTGCGCGATCCGCAGCGGCTGCGCGCCCTGCTGCTGGATCCGCGGCGGCCGATGCAACTGGTCGTCGCGGGTAAGAGTCATCCGGCCGACGACGGCGGCAAGGCGCTGATCCAGCAGGTGGTCCGCTTCGCCGACGATCCCGAGGTGCGGCACCGGATCGTCTTCCTTCCCGACTACGACATATCAATGGCTCGCTACCTGTACTGGGGCTGCGACGTCTGGCTGAACAATCCGCTGCGCCCGCTCGAGGCCTGCGGCACCTCCGGCATGAAATCCGCGCTGAACGGCGGGCTCAATCTCTCCATCCGCGACGGCTGGTGGGACGAGATGTACGACGGCGAGAACGGGTGGGCCATTCCGACCGCGGAGGGCGTCCGGGACGAGCACCGCCGCGACGATCTGGAGGCCGCCGCGCTCTACGACTTGTTCGAGCGTGCGGTGGCGCCGCGTTTCTACGAGCGCGACGCGTCCGGGATGCCGGTGCGCTGGGTCGAGATGGTTCGCCACACGTTGCAGACCTTGGGGCCGAAGGTGCTGGCTTCCCGGATGGTCCGCGACTACGCGGTGGAGTACTACGCTCCCGCCGCCGCGGCGTCGCAGCGGGCGACGGCCGACGATTTCGCGGTGGCGCGCGCCATCGCCGAGTACCGCCACCGGGTCGAGTCGGCGTGGCCCTCGGTCAAGGTGATCCAGGTGGACAGTGCGGGGCTGCCGGACACGCCGGTGATCGGGGCGCGGCTGTCGCTCACCGCGCGGGTCGAGCTCGGTGGCTTGAGCGTGCCGGACGTGGTGGTGCAGGCGGTGCTCGGCCGGGTCTCGTCGACCGACGATCTCTCCGACACCACGACGATCCCGATGACGCACGTCGGGTCCGACGCGGGCGCCGAGCTGTTCACCGTGGACACGCCGCTGCCGCTGTCCGGCGCGGTCGGGTACACCGTGCGGGTGCTGCCGCACAACGATCTGCTGGCCTCCGACGCCGAATTCGGACTGGTCTCCGCTCCGAGCGCTTGACCCCGGTGGCGCCGGTCACGGTGGCGCCGCCGTGGGTGTCGCGGGCAGTGAACCGTCGGCTACCGTGCCCTTGGCCCGCCCCGAATCGTTCCTGTACTGGAGTCACCCATGGTCACCGACGTTCTGCACCGGACCCGAGGACGCCTCGACGGATACTTCGGGGTTCGCTCGACCGGCTCGACCGTGAAGCGCGAACTCATGGCGGGGACGGTCACGTTCCTCGCCATGTCGTACGTCCTCGCGGTCAACCCCGCCGTGCTCGGCGATCAGGGCGCGCTGGGTGACAAAGGCATCCCGATGCAGGCGGTGTTCACCGCGACCGCTGTCGCCGCGGTATTCGGCACGCTGGTCATGGGGCTGTGGGCGCGATATCCGATCGCGCTCGCGCCGGGCATGGGACTCAACGCCTTCTTCGCCTACACGGTGGTGCTCGGCATGGGGATTCCCTGGCAGGTCGCGCTGTCGGGCACGTTCCTGTCCGGCGCCATCTTCTTCGTCCTGGCGGTGACGCGGATTCGCGAACGCATCCTCAACGCGATCCCGATGCAATTGAAGCTCGCCGTGGGCGCCGGCATCGGACTGTTCGTCGCCTTCCTCGGCTTGAAGAACGCCGGGATCGTGGTGAACAGCGAGGCGACGCTGGTCACCCTGGGCGACTTCACCAAGGGCACCACCTTGCTCGCGCTGTTCGGGTTGCTGGTGACCGTGGTGTTCCTCGTGCGCGGCTGGCACGGCGCCGTGCTCTACGGCATCGTCCTGACCACCCTCGTCGGCATCGTCAGCGGCTTGGTCGCGCTCCCCAAGGGCTTGTTCGCCGCGCCGCATGGGCTCGAGCAGACCTTCGGTCAGGCGATCGTCCATCTGCCCGACGCGTTCACCGGTCAGATGGTCGTGGTGGTGCTGACCATGCTGTTCGTCGACTTCTTCGACGCATCCGGCACGCTGATCGGCGTCGCGAACCAGGCCGGGCTGCTGGACGCGAACGGTAAGTTGCCGCGCGCGGCGAGCGCGCTGGCGGCGGACTCGGTGGGCACCATGGCGGGTGCGGTCATCGGCACCTCGACCACCACCGCCTACGTGGAATCGACCGCGGGCGTCTCGGCGGGCGGACGGACCGGGCTGACCGCCCTCGCCACGGCGGGCTGGTTCTTCGTGGCCATGTTCTGTTTTCCGATCTTCGCGGTCGTCGCGGGCTCCAGCGAGGTGACCGCGCCCGCGCTCATTGTGGTCGGCATCCTGATGGCCCGATCGCTGGGGCAGATCGACTGGAACCGCCTGGAGTACTCGGTGCCCGCGTTCATCACCATTGTGATGATGCCGCTGACGTACTCGATCGCCAACGGCCTGGCCATGGGGATGCTGCTGTACCCGGTGGTCATGGCGGCCAAGGGCCGCGTCAAGGATGTGCATCCGGCGATGTGGGCACTGATGCTGGTGTTCCTCGGCTACTTCTTCTTTCTCGCGGAATGACTTTCCGCTCGCCCGAGCGCTGAACCATCCTTCCCGCCCGACCGTGGAATAGACCGAGAGGTTGGGTAGTTGCCCCCGTTCGTGCGATAATCGGACCGCAGTCCGATTTCTTCGCCGAAGTAACGATCATGTCCGGGAACGACAGCGCAGGGATGAGGACCACCATGACGATCAAATCCGTACTCGACAGAACCGGAACCGATTCCGAGCTGGACCGAATCGCCCCCGACATCGGCCTGCTGGTCGTGCGAGTCGTCTTCGGCGGCCTGCTCGCGGCGCACGGCGCGCAGAAGCTGTTCGGCTGGTGGGGCGGGCCCGGTCTGCAAGCCAACGCCGACGGCTTCGAGAAGATGGGCTACAACCCGGGCAAGGTATTCGGGACGCTGGCGGGGCTGAGCGAATTAACCGGCGGCCTCCTCTTGCTGCTCGGTCTGCTGACGCCGCTGGCCGGAGCGATCGTGCTGGGCACGATGATCAACGCGATCAACGCCACCTGGGCCGGTGGCCTGCTGGGCGGTTACGAGATGGGTCTGCTGTTCGCGGTGGTCGGCGCGGCGCTGCCCTTCACCGGGCCGGGTAAGTTCTCGTTGGACGCCGGGCGTCCGTGGGAGCGACACGGATTCGTGTGGGGTGTGGGAGCGCTGATCCTCGCCGTCGCCGCGGGCGTGCTCACGCTGATCCTGAAGTGGGTGCTCTGAGCCTGCGGCGCAGACGGATTCGCGGCGCTCGCGTTGCCGGCCACGCTGTTCGAGGTGGCGTGGTGGCCGTGCGCCGTTGTCACACCTTCGCCGCGGCGGCCAGCCTGCTCAGTGCTTTGACCACGACCTCAGGGTCGGCCGTCTCCCAGTACGGCGGTAGCGACGCGCGCAGGTATCCGCCATAGCGAGCGGTCGCGAGGCGGGAATCCAGGATGGCCACCACACCGCGATCGTCGACGCTGCGCAGCAGGCGGCCGGTGCCCTGCGCGAGCAGCAGAGCCGCGTGGTTGGCGGCCACGGTCATGAAGCCGTTGCCGCCACGCATCTCCACGGCGCGTTGCCTAGCCGCCAGCAGCGGATCGTCCGGGCGGGGAAAAGGGATGCGGTCGAGGATCACCAGACTCAGCGACGGTCCAGGCACGTCGACGCCCTGCCACAGCGACAGCGTGCCGAACAGGGAGGTCTCCGGGTCGTCGGCGAACTTGCGGACCAACGCGCCTGTCGCGTCCTCGCCCTGGCACAGCACCGGTGTGTGCAACCGTTCGCGGAGTGCGTCGGTGGCCGCGCGGGCGGCGCGCATCGAGGAGAACAAGCCGAGGGTGCGTCCGCCCGCGGCCGTGATCAGTCGCTCGATCTCGTCCAGGTAGGCAGGTGCGAGCCCGTCGCGGCCCGGCGCGGGCAGGTGTTTGGCGACGTAGAGGATGCCGGACTTGGCATGGTCGAACGGTGACCCGACATCGAGCGAACTCCAGCGCACGCTGTCGGCGTCCGACGGCGCCTGCGCCCCGTTCGCGGTGGCCGGGTCGGTGCGATTGCCCGACTGCGCGGGCAGGCCCCAGGTGACCGCGAGGCCGTCGAACGAGCCGCCGATCTGCAACGTGGCGGAGGTGAGCACGACGGTCGCGGCGCCGAAGAGCCTGCTGCGCAGCAGCCCGCCCACCGACAGCGGCGCCATCCGCAGCGACCGGCGCACGACGCCCCGGATCTCGTCGGCGGCCAGCCAGATGACGTCGCGGCGGGCGGCGGGATCGGGCTCGTCGAACGCCGTCAGCGCGCGGACCGCGCTGTCGTGCACCTCGTCGAGCGCGGCCAAGGCCATGGTGCGGGCGGCGGAACTCTCCGGGTCGCCCTGCGCTGTGGTGCTGCCAGGGGGCGCGAGCGCGGTGCGCGCGTTCCACGCGCCGTCGCGGACCAGGGCCAGTACCGGGGCCACGCCGTCGGGCAGGGTGTCCCACCGGGCGGCGGGCAGCTCGTCCAGCACGGTGTGCCAGGCCTCTGCGGCGCCCTCCAGGCGGTCGACCTCCTGCTCGTCGATGAGCTTGGCGCAACGCCGGGCTGCCGCGCTGATCGCGGCGGAGGTCAGTTCGGCGGTGGCCACACCGGTGACCCGGTCGACCAGCTCATGCGCCTCATCGATGACCACGACGTCGTGTTCGGGGAGCACCTGGATGCCGCTGATCGCGTCGATGGCCAGCAGCGCGTGGTTGGTCACCACCACGTCGGCCTGCGCCGACTCGGTTCTGGCGCGTTCGGCGAAGCAATCCTGGCCGAAGGAGCAACGCGACTTGCCCAGGCATTCCCGCGATGACACGCTCACCTGCCGCCAGGCCCGATCGCTCACGCCGGGAGCGAGTTCGTCGCGGTCGCCGGTGTCGGTGTCGGAGGCCCATTCGTTGAGCCGTTGCACTTCGCGACCGAGGCGCGAGATCGCGAACGCGTCGAACAACTCCGCTTCGGCGGGCTCGTCCGGTACGGCGCTGTTGATCTTGTTCAAGCACAGATAGTTGTTGCGGCCCTTGAGGATGGCGAACTTCGGCGTGCGTCCCAACGGGCCGCTGAGCGCCTCGGCCAAGCGCGGAAGGTCACGGTCGACCAGCTGACGTTGCAGCGCGATCGTGGCCGTGGAGACCACCACCGTGCGGCCGGTGCGCACGGCGTGGCGCAGGCTCGGCACCAGATACGCCAGCGACTTGCCGGTGCCCGTGCCCGCCTGCACGGCGAGATGCTCCTTGGTATCGATCGCGTGGTCCACCGCCGCGGCCATCGTCACCTGCCCGGCGCGCTCCTTGCCGCCCAGCGCGTGTACGGCGGTAGCCAGAAGATCGGATACGGGGGGCAGTTCGGGCACGCCAGCAGCCTACTCGGCGCCTCCGACAGGGCAGGGCGGTCGCGGAGACCGGACGGTCTATCGGGTGATGCCGCCTTCCAGGTCGACGCCGGCCCCGCGCATGCGGTCCAGCGCGAGGGCGACCGTTTCGGGTGCGACTCCCGCGGTGAGATCGAGCAGGACGCGGGTGTCGAAACCCTCGATGCGCGCGTCCAGCGCGGTGGCGCGCACGCAGTGATCGGTCGCGATGCCCACCACGTCGACGGCGTCGACGCCGCGGTCGTGCAGCCAGTCGGCCAGCCCGGTGCCGTCCTCGGTCGTGCCCTCGAACCCGGAGTAGGCCGCCGAGTACGCGCCCTTGGAGAAGACCGCATCGATGGGTTCGGTGGTCAGGGCGGGGTGGAAGTCGGCGCCCGGCGTGCCGACCCGGCAGTGCGGCGGCCAGCTGTCGATGTAGTCGGGCGCGTCGGAGAAATGCGCACCGGGATCGATGTGATGATCGCGGGTGGCCACGATCGCGCCGTAGTTCGCCGCCGCGAGGTGCTCACTGATCCGGGCCGCCACGGCGGCGCCGCCCGCGACCGCGAGCGAACCGCCCTCGCAGAAATCGTTCTGGACGTCGACGATGATCAGTGCCCGGGTCATGGCGACCTCCCGCGATGTGGCTGAACAACTGTTTCAGATTCTGCCGCTCGGTCGGACGCTCGTTCAGCCGACTCGCGGGAAATTCACATGCGCGCGATGTAAACGCGGCCTGCGCCCACGGTGATTACCGGATGCCCCTTTCGTCGGCGGCCGGATGCGCCGCCTTCCAGCACGGAGACCCTCATGAGCCCTGCCAAACTGTTCCGCAGCGTAATCGTCGCCACCACCGTGTTCCTGGCGGTCTTCTTCCTGCTCGGCTCCCGCCCCGCGGAGCCGTCGGCATGGGTGTGGTTCGGGATCACCGGAGTGGTGTTCGCGCTGCTCTTCGCCGCCGGGCTGCGGCTGGTGACCCGCGTCGACGAGCGCAGGCGCTGACCTCAGACGAAGGTGGTCACCACGGCGGGTTCACCCGCCGACAGCTTGAGGCCCTCCCACGGCAGGCTGATCAGTCCGCGCGCGACCAGGTCGCGGCTCTCGGCGAGGGTGGGCAGGTCATCGACCTGCTTGCCCTCCCGGATCAAGGGGACCAGCAGCTCATGGGATCGGAAGCCGTTGCGGGGCGGCATCGGCCCCGCCGCCGGATAGACGATCTCCTCGACGATCGTGCCGGTGTCGCGGGCCAAGCGGAGCGCCTTCTTCGTACCGCCACGAGACTGCTTGTGGCTGCTGCGTTTGGCGACCGGCACCCCTTCGACTTCGACCAGCTTGTAGACCATCCCGGCCGTCGGCGCGCCGGAGCCGGTGACCAGGGCCGTTCCGACACCGTAGACGTCGACCGGTTCGGCGCGCAGCGCGGCGATGGCGTACTCGTCGAGATCGCCGGAGACCACGATGCGGGTCTTGGTGGCCCCGAGCGCGTCGAGCTGGTCGCGCACCTGCCTGGCCAGGACACCGAGATCGCCGGAGTCGATCCGCACGCCGCCCAGCTCTGTTCCCGCGACCTCGATGGCCGTCGCGACGCCCCTGGTGATGTCGAAGGTGTCCACCAGCAGCGTCGTCCCGACTCCCAGCGTCTGCACCTGGCTGCGGAACGCTTCGGCCTCGTGCGCCCCGTCGGGGCCGCTGTGCAGCAGGACGAACGCGTGCGCGCTGGTGCCCGCCCCCGGGATCCCGTAGCGGCGTACCGCCTCCAAGTTCGAGGTGGCGTCGAAACCGGCGAGATACGCGGCGCGCGCGCAGTCCGCCGCGGCCAGCTCGTGGGTGCGCCGGGAGCCCATCTCGATCATCCGGCGGCCGCCCGCGGCGCTGACCATCCGTGCCGCGGCGGCCGCGATCGCGCTGTCGTGATTGAGAATCGAGAGGACCAGCGTCTCCAGCACGACGCATTCGGCGAAGCTGCCGCGCACCGAGAGGATCGGGGAGCCCGGGAAGTACAGCTCGCCCTCTGGGTAGCCGTCGATGTCGCCGGTGAACCGGTAGTCACGCAGCCAGTCCAACGTCCGCCGATCCGAGAACGAGGCGGCGACGGACAGTTCCGCATCGCCGAACCGGAACTGCCGCAGCGCGTCGAGCACCCGGCCGGTACCCCCGACCACGCCGTAGCGGCGACCGTTTGGCAAACGTCTAGCGAACACCTCGAAGGTGCACTGCCGATGCGCCGAACCATCGGCGAGCGCCGCGGCGAGCATGGTCAGTTCGTACTGGTCGGTCAGCAGTGCCGTGCTGGTCACGCCGTCACGCAGGTCCACGCTGTCACTGTAGACAGAACGGTCGGCTCACGCCGTCCGGCATCGGCCCGGTGAACCGGCGAAAACCCGAATCGGGGCTGCGTGGGTGTTGTTTATCCGGTGTCGAGTCGTACCCTTGACCCTATGGCCTTGTGCAACACAGTCCGGGGTGACGTCGTTGTGGACGCCGCGAACGCGACATTGTCGGCGGCACAGGCGACACCCGAAGCGGTGGAGTACACCGAGATCCTGGAGGCGGAGGACCGCCCGTGGGTGACCGTGGTCTGGGACGATCCGGTCAATCTCATGCACTACGTCACGTATATCTTCCAGAAGCTTTTCGGCTACAGCAAAGCGAAGGCGACCGAGCTGATGCTCAAGGTCCACAACGAGGGCAAGGCGGTGGTCTCGTCCGGTTCCCGCGACAAGATGGAACACGATGTCCAGCGGCTGCACGCCGCCGGACTTTGGGCCACCATGCAGCGGGACGACTGACCACCGCGACTACCCTGACGCCGTGCGCAAGTGGAGCAGGAAGAACTCGCTGAGCGGTCTCAAACTGCGATCCGAAATGGACGCACGTGAGGCCAACGTGCTTCGGTCCCTGGTCGGTGCGGTCTCCGGACTGCTCACCGAGCGCGCCGGTTCGGCGCCCGACGACGACTTGGCCGCCCTCACCGGACTGCGATCCGGCAACACCGTCCCGCCGGAGGATCCGCGGCTGCGCAGACTGCTGCCGGACTTCCACCGCAACGAGCCCGGCTCGCCGGACGCCGAACGCGCCGACCTCAACAGCGCGCTGCGCGGTCTGCACGAGCCCGACATCATCGACGCCAAGCTGGCGGCGGGCTCGGTCGTGCTGGACACCGTGCCGAGCGCGGGCGGCAAGATCGTCATCACCCCCGAGCAGGCCGACGCGTGGTTGACCGCGCTCACCGACGTGCGGCTGGCGCTGGGCACGGTGCTGAACATCGATGCCGACACGCCCGACCATCTCGATCCCGACGATCCGCGCGCCCCGCACCTGGACGTGTACCACTGGCTGACCTGGATGCAGGACTCGCTGCTCCAGGCGCTGGCTCCCTGACCGGCCGCGCTGCGATGATCGGCGCGAACAGACCAGCAGTCCCGCGCCGTGAGGAGTACCGATGGTGAATGCCGAACCGGGTGAACGCAACTCGCTCACCGATGTGCCCGGAGTACTGGTCGGTCATCATCACGTCCTCGATCCGGACGCCACGCTCGGTTCCGGATCGGCGACGGGATGCACGGTGGTGCGCGTGCCGGGCGGCGCGGTGGCGGCGGTCGACGTGCGCGGCGGCGGGCCTGGTACCCGTGAGACCGATCTGCTCGATCCGATGAACACCGTCCGGCAGATCGACGCGATCCTGCTCACCGGCGGCAGCGCCTTCGGGCTCGCCGCGGCCGACGGCGTGATGCGGTGGCTGGAGGAGAACGGCGCGGGCATCGTGATGGACCCGGCGGACCCGAGCCGGGTGGTGCCCATCGTCCCCGGCGCGGTGATCTTCGATCTTCCGGTCGGCGCGTGGGACATCCGTCCGACCGCCGAGTTCGGCTACCGGGCCGCCGCGGCGGCGGACGTCGACTTCGCTCGCGGTTCGGTCGGTGCGGGCGTCGGCGCGCGCGCCGGTTCGATCAAAGGCGGGATCGGCACGGCGAGCATCGTGCTGGGTGATGGCGTGGCCGCGGGAATCACCGTCGCGGCGCTGGTCGTGGCGAATCCGGTCGGCTCGGTGTTCGATCCCCGCACGGGGTTGCCGTGGGGGTGCGGCACCGATGGGCCCGCCTTCTTCGGTCTGCGGCAGGCGACCCCGGAGCAACTGGCGGCGGCGAACGCGCTGCCGGTGAAGGGCACCGTGCTCAACACCACGATCGGCGTCGTGGCCACGGACGCTCCGCTCGACCCGGCCGGATGCAAGCGCGTCGCGGCCACCGCGCACGACGGGCTGGCCAGGGCGATCCGTCCCGCGCACTCGCCCCTGGACGGGGACACCCTCTTCGCGCTCGCCACCGGAACGGCGGAGGAGGGCGGCGACTTGCCGTTGCCGCCCGCCTTCCCCGCCGATCTGCTTGTCCTGGACCAGATCTGCACCGCCGCCGCCGTCTGCGTCGAACGCGCCATCGTCGACGCGATCCGCTCGGCGCACCCAGTGGCGGGCATCCCGGCCTACAACGACCTGTTCGGTGTTTGAACAGGCGATGCCGGGAACCGGGGGACCGGGCGACGTCGCCGGGGGAATAGCCGAATATCCTGGCTCGTTGTCGACTGCGATGGGTCGGCGTTGTGGAAAGGTGTGCGACTCGTGCTGGTGATCAGGGCCGACCTCGTGGAGGCGATGGTGGCGCACGCGCGCGCCGATCACCCCGATGAGGCCTGCGGTGTCATCGCGGGGCCGGAGGGTTCGGATCGTCCGGAGCGCTTCATCGCCATGGTCAACGCCGAGCGTTCGCCCACGTTCTACCGCTTCGACTCCGGCGAGCAGTTGAAGGTGTGGCGCGCGATGGACGACGCCGACGAGGCGCCGGTCGTCATCTACCACTCGCACACCGCCACCGAGGCCTATCCGAGCCGGACCGACGTGTCGTACGCCTCCGAGCCGTTCGCGCACTACGTGCTGATCTCAACCCGCGATCCCGAGCGGCACGAGCTGCGCAGCTACCGGATCGTCGACGGCGAGGTCACCGAGGAACCGGTGCGGATCGTCGACGCGTACGAGAACTAGACCGATGCCTGTTCGCGAAACCGAGGAGTACCCATGCCGGTAACCGTCTCCATTCCGACCATCATGCGCGGCCTCACCGGAGGTGAGAAGCGCGTGCAGGCCGAGGGCGCCACGCTGTCGGCGCTGATCGACGACCTGGAGGCCAACCACCCCGGGCTCGCCGAGCGCCTGCTGAAAGACGGCAAGCTGAACCGCTACGTCAATATCTACGTCGACGACGAAGACGTGCGCTTCGCGGGCGGGCTGGCCGCCGAAGTGCCCGAGGACGCCAGCGTCACGATCCTGCCCGCCGTGGCCGGAGGCTGACCCGTCCCGTGGCGCGTTACGAATCGCTGATCGCGACTCTCGGCAATACCCCGCTGGTCGGGCTGCGCACCCTGTCCCCGCGATGGGACGGTGACGATCACGTGCGGCTGTGGGCCAAGCTGGAGGATCGCAACCCCACCGGCTCGATCAAGGACCGGCCCGCCCTGCGGATGATCGAGCAGGCCGAGGCCGACGGGCTGCTGCGGCCCGGTTGCACGATTCTCGAACCCACCAGCGGCAACACGGGCATCTCGCTGGCCATGGCGGCGAAGCTCAAGGGATACCAGCTGGTCTGCGTGATGCCCGAGAACACCTCGGTGGAGCGGCGGCAGTTGCTCACCATGTTCGGGGCCAGGATCATCGATTCCCCGGCCGCGGGCGGCTCCAATCAGGCCGTCGCGCTGGCGAAGAAGATCGCCGCGGAGAACCCCGATTGGGTGATGCTCTACCAGTACGGCAATCCGGCGAACACGGCGGCGCACTACGAGACGACCGGCCCGGAAATTCTGGCCGACCTGCCCGAGATCACCCATTTCGTCGCGGGTCTCGGCACCACGGGCACGCTGATGGGGACCGGCCGCTTCCTGCGGGAGAAGGTGCCCGGCATCGAGATCGTGGCCGCCGAACCGCGTTACGGCGAACTGGTCTACGGCCTGCGCAACATCGACGAGGGATTCATCCCCGAGTTGTACGACGAGAGCGTGCTGACCACCCGTTTTTCGGTCGGCCCGTACGACGCGGTGAAACGCACCCGTGAACTGGTGCTGGAAGAGGGCATCTTCGCCGGGATCTCCACCGGCGCCATCCTGCACGCCGCGCTCGGCGTCGCCCGCAAGGCGGTCAAGGCGGGCACGCGCGCAGACATCGCGTTCGTGGTCGCCGACGGCGGATGGAAATACCTGTCGACCGGGGCATACGACGGCACGCTCGAAGAGGCGGAAGAGCGGCTCGACGGCCAGCTCTGGGCCTGATTCCCGGCCGCGCCGGTACCCTCGGTGAGGCGGGGGCCACGTCCCCGCCACGGCGAGGAGGTGGCCATGACCGGCGCGGGACTCGGGCCGTCGTTCGACCCTGATCGGCCGGCTGCGCTTCGTGCGCAATTGGGCAAGCCCGCCGGTGTGCCCACAGCGCCCGCCACCGCGGGCTTCGCCGCGATCAAGCAACTGTGGCTGCGGGCCGGCGTGCTGATCGCCGGATTCGTAGGGGTGCTGTACGGCGTCGAAGGGGTCGACACCGCCGTCGGTGGCCGGCTCGACCACGCGGGCATCGAGCCGCGCCGCGCCGACGGGCTGACCGGCATCCTGTTCGCCCCGTTGTTGCACGGCGGCTGGCCACATCTGATCGGCAACACGCTCCCGGTGCTGGTGCTCGGCTTCCTGGTCCTGGTGACGGGCATCGGCCGCGGGCTGGCCGCGACCGCGATCATCTGGCTGGGGGCCGGGCTCGGCGTCTGGCTCACCGGGGCGACGGGGAGTACGCATATCGGCGCGTCGTCGCTGGTGTTCGGCTGGCTGACCTTCCTCATCTCCCGTGGCTGGTTCGCGCGCAACGTCGGGCAGATCGTGCTCGGTCTCGTGGTGCTGGCCCTCTACGGGTCGCTGCTGTGGGGCGTTCTGCCGGGACAGCCCGGAATCTCTTGGCAGGGGCATCTATTCGGCGCGTTGAGTGGATTGCTGGCCGGCTGGGTACTCTCTGGAGATGCACGACGAAACCGCCGCGGGGACCGAGCCGGAATCGGCGCGTCGCCGCGGTGACCGGGCGGCCCGCCGGAGATGTGGGGGGATCCTTTCTTGAGTGAGAATTCCGCGTGGCAGCATGGGGGAATGCGCCTTACCGTCCTCGGGTGCTCGGGCAGTGTGTCCGGCCCGGACTCTCCCGCGTCGGGTTACCTGCTGACCGGCCCGGACATGCGGCCGACGGTGATCGATTTCGGTCCGGGAGTGCTGGGCGCGTTGCAGCGCCACGCCGATCCCGGTGAGGTCGACATCTTCCTGACCCATCTGCATGCCGACCACTGCCTGGACCTGCCCGGTTTGCTGGTATGGCGCCGCTACCACCCGACGCCCCCGGAGGGCAAGGCGATCGTGCGCGGCCCGTCGGACACCTCGTTGCGCATCGGCAACGCCTCCGCCGAGGTCGGCGGCGAATGCGACGACTGGTCCGATGTGATCGACATGCGGCGCTGGGTCGAAGGCGAGTCCATCTCCTTCGGGCCGGGTCACACCGTCACCGCGCGCCGGATGTACCACCCCCCGGAGTCCTACGGTCTGCGGATCGTCACCGCCGCCGGACGCACTTTCGTCTACACCGGCGACACGGCACTGTGCCCGCAGGTCCACGAACTCGCGCAGGGCGCCGACATCCTGATGGCGGAAGCCTCCTGGACCCACGACCCGGCGAATCGCCCTCCCGGCATTCACCTTTCGGGCACCGAGGCCGGCCGGATCGCCGCCGAGGCAGGCGTAAAAGAACTGCTGCTCACCCACATCCCCCCGTGGACCTCCCGCGAGGACGTGATCGCCGAGGCGAAAGCAGAGTTCACCGGCCCCGTGCATGCGGTGGCTCCGGGCGAAACCTTCGATCTCTGACCGAATCCCGGGTGACGCCGGGCATGACGCGAACTTCACGAGCGGAACCGCGTCACCGGCCTTGTGCACCCCGCGCGGCAGCACGCCGGTCTGCTTTTGATATCGACGTGCCCAGCGCGCCGCGACCACGTCTTTCGAGCCAGCTCACTGCACACCGCGTGCACCGGGTGGCGAGTTGCGATACCGACGCGCCCAGCGCACCGTAACCCCGTCTTTCGAGCGAAGCGAGACCGAGCATGCGCCGTTCGCGGCCCGGCTCGCGTTTGCGCGGCCGCCGCGCACGCGACGAAGGAGCAAGCGGCGGTCGCGCAAACGCGAGCCACAAGGGGGCCGCGAACACGCCGCGACGAAGTCGCGGCAAATTGAACACAGTAGGCTGTGGCCGTGTCGAGACGAGCCGATGGCAGGGCGGACGATGAGCTCCGCGAGGTCCGGATCACCCGTGGTTTCACCACGCATCCAGCTGGTTCGGTGCTGGTGGAGTTCGGGCAGACGCGGGTGATGTGCACCGCGAGCGTCACCGAGGGGGTGCCGCCGTGGCGGCGTGACTCCGGGTTGGGCTGGCTCACCGCCGAGTACGCGATGTTGCCAGCCGCGACGCACACTCGCAGCGGGCGGGAATCGGTGAAGGGCCGGATCGGCGGACGGACCCAGGAGATCAGCCGTCTGATCGGCCGCTCGCTGCGCGCCTGCATCGACCTCGCCGCGATCGGGGAGAACACCATCGCCATCGACTGCGATGTGCTCCAGGCCGACGGCGGTACCAGGACGGCCGCCATCACCGGCGCCTACGTGGCGCTGGCGGATGCCGTGACCTATCTCGGCGCGGCGGGCGCGCTGGCCGACCCGCAGCCGATCTCCTGTGCGATCGCCGCGGTGAGCGTCGGCGTGGTCGACGGCCGGGTGCGGGTGGATCTGCCCTACGAGGAGGACTCGCGCGCCGAGGTCGATATGAACGTGGTCGCGACCGATACCGGAACGCTGGTGGAGATCCAGGGCACCGGCGAGGGCGCCACCTTCCCGCGCTCCACGCTGGACAAGTTGCTCGATGCCGCGCTCGCGTCCTGCGAGCAGTTGTTCGTCGTGCAGAAAGAGGCGCTGGCGCTGCCGTATCCCGGTGTGCTTCCCGAGCCCGCCGAGTCGAAGAGGAAGTGATGACCCGCCGTCTGCTGGTGGCCAGCCGCAACACCAAGAAACTGAACGAACTGCGCCGCATCCTCGACGAGGCGGGCATCGCCGGAATCGAGATCGTCGGATTGAACGATGTTCCCCCGTACGACGAGGCGCCCGAGACCGGCGCGACGTTCGAGGAGAACGCGCTGGCCAAAGCGCGCGACGGCGCCGTGGCCACCGGATTGGCTTGCGTCGCAGACGATTCCGGTATCGAGGTGGACGCGTTGAACGGCATGCCGGGTGTGCTGTCGGCGCGCTGGTCGGGCAAGCACGGCGACGACGCGGCGAACAACGCGCTGCTGCTGGCACAGCTGTCGGATGTGCCGGACGAGCGGCGCGGCGGGCGGTTCGTGTCCACCTGCGCGCTGGTGGTGCCCGGCGGCGCGGAGACCGTGGTGCGCGGCGAATGGCCCGGCTCGATCGGGCGGAAGCCGGTGGGCGACGGCGGTTTCGGCTACGACCCGCTGTTCGTCCCGGAAGGCGGCGATGTCACCGCGGCCCAGTTGACGCCCGCCCAGAAGGACGCGGTGTCGCATCGCGGGCGGGCGCTGGCCCAGTTGACGCCCGCGCTGGCTGCGCTCGCCGAAGGCTGACGCCTCAGACGCCGAAGGTCTGCTTGACCTGCTTGGCGTTGACGTGTTCGACGAAGAACGACAGCAACGGGATGGTGCCCGCGAGCAGGGTGCCGACGGTGCGCAGGACCGGCCAGCGGACCTTGACCGCGAGGTCGGCGGTGACCAGCAGGTAGACGAAGTACACCCAGCCGTGCACGACCGCGATCCAACTGGGGGTGGCCACGTCGAAGCCGTACTTGGCGATCATCTCACCGGTGAGCAGCAGCAACCAGAGGCCGGTGATCCAGGCCAGCGCCCGATAGCGCAGCAGCGCCGGACCGATCTTGGCGGCGTTCCCGGCCCTGGCCGGGGCAGCGGTGGTCTCGGTGGAATTCTCGCTGGTGGTCAACCGGCGCTCCTCTCGCGGGTGTGCAGGCCTGCCGTGCGGACCTGTTCTTCGATGTCGTCGGCGTGCAGCGCGGCGAGGTATCGGTTGTACTCGGCGAGCACGGGGTCTTCATCCCGGACGGCCTTCGGGCGCTCGGGCAGCAGTCCCGCCGGGAGTTCGGTCGGCGCGATCGGCTTCGCGGCGCGCCTGGCTTTGGGTGCATCGCGCCGCGAAGCCGCGGCGGACTCGTTCTTTTCCTCTGGTTCGCCTGCCTCGCGTTCCAGCCGCACGAACCGGAAGTAGGCGAAGACGGCGAAACCCGCGAACAGGGGCCACTGCAGCGCGTAGCCGAGATTCTGTGCGGTGCCGGTCGCGGACTCGTACCGTTCCCACTGCCACCAGGCCAGCCCCAGGCAGCCCAGCGCGGCGACGATCACCAGCGCGATGAGGGCCGGGCGGTTGTGTGCCGAGCGGCGGGGTGAGGCGGACACGGCTTCTACGGTACCCGTTCTACTACGCGGGCCGTAGAACAAGGTGCGCCGTCCCGCGCCTGCTGTGACCACGGTCATCGAGGCGACGACCGGTGCGGAGCGGACCGGCGCTCGGGGCGGTGTCGGATGCCGAGACGAGCGGCCGCGCGCCCGCTGCCGGATGTGGCTTCCGATGTGGCAGCGGGCCGCTGCAAATCACGCAGTCGTCACGAGTGGTGCCGCTCGCCGCCATGTGGCAACGCGCATCGGGCGTCCGCTCCGGCGCGTGCCACCGAGCGCGCGGCCGGACTCCGCCTGCGGTGAACTCGACGAGTCGGCCCGGTTCGACCGCAGGGGCCGCGCGCACGACGCGGACCCTTCCGGGCGCATCGACAACCGGGCCCCGGCGTGCAGTTGCCCACTGACTGCTCCGGTGTTGCTCCGCTCAGAACGAGTAGGTGACTCCGGTCTTGCGCTCCGACTCTGCCCACAGCCGCTGCCACAGGTCCTTGTTCTGCGACAGGCGGGTGGACGACGAGGGTTTCACCGGGCCCTGGCTGCCGAAGAGCCGGGTCGGGCCCCAGTAGGTCTCGGGATCGGCGTCCGGCATGGTGGCGGCGAACAACGTCGAGTGCGCGGCCTTGGCGGGCGAGTGCCCGATCAGGCGGATGAACGGCTTGGAGATGTGGTCGAGCGGGGTCTCGGTGTGCGCGAAGAGGTCGGTGGCCGAGACACCGGGGTGCACCGCGTAGGAGCGCTTGCGGGAGCCGGATTCACGCAGCCTGCGCTGCAGTTCACGGGCGAACATCAGATTGCACAGCTTGGCCTGCGCATAGGCGAGATTGCGCTGGTAGCGGCGCTTTTCGTAGTCGAGGTCGTCGATCCAGAGCTTCGGCGTCTGCTTGTGCGCGATGCTGGAGAGGGTGACCACCCGATCGGTGATCCGGTCCAGCAGGAGGCCGGTGAGCGCGAAGTGCCCGAGGTGATTGACGCCCCACTGGGTCTCGAAGCCGTCTTTGGTTCGCGAGAACGGGATGTTCATCAGGCCGGCGTTGTTGACCAGGACGTCGAATTCGCCGCTGTCGTCGGCGAACTTGCGCACCGAGGACAGATCGGCCAGGTCCAGTTCCGCCACGCGGACATCGCCGTCGATGCCCGCGGCGACCTCTTTCGCCTTGACCGCGTTGCGGCAGGCCATGATCACGGTCGCGCCCTTGGACGCCAGGACTTTCGTGGTGACGGCGCCCAAGCCGCCGTTCGCGCCGGTGATGACAAAGGTGCGTCCCGTCTGGTCCGGGATCTCAGCTGGTTTCCACGCCATGCGCCAACCTTACTCTGGAGTAAGTTTCCGGGGAGGATATCGGCATCGATCGTCTCAGACGCAATGGCTCGTGTCGCGGAACGCGCCCGCGACACGAGCTGTCGGCCGGGTCGTTCAGCGGCCGCTGCCGATGGGTTGCCCGAAGGCGGCCGCGAGTACGGCACCCACCGTGTCGCTCCACACCTGCCAGGTGGCGGGGTCCAACGTCATCGAGCCGACATCGGTGATGGTGACGCCGCCGGCCACCGGCGCGCCCGCGAAGCGGTCCTTCAGCCACAGCAGCGCGCGCGGTGCCGCGATCGGGTCCAGGGTCAGGTGCTCGCTGAAGTGGTCGCGGATGTACTCGACCCGCGCGCCCGGGTCCTCGGCATAGGTTCCGACGAGCTCGTTGACCGGTCCGACCGGGATCAGCCAGTCGGCATTGGCCTGGTACATCAGCATCGGCATGTCCGGCACGGCCTTGCCGAGCTTCGTCTTGTGCAGCACGTCGGCGACAGCGGGGTCGGTGAAGGGATTCTTCGCCAGCATCCCGAGGTTGTCGGCGAACGGGAACAGCGCGGCCTGGTAGCTGGCGCAGAGTTGTTCCTTGCCCGCGATCATGAGCTTGCCCAGGCCGTTCGCGTTCTCGTCGAGGAATTTCCGCAGCTCGGGATATTCGCGCGAGACGCCGAGCGCGCCCGCGAAGATCAGCCCGGCGGAGAGATTGCCGTTGGCCATCCGCAATGCGGCCGACAGGTCGGCGGGGATGCCGCCCTCCGCGGTGCCGACCACGTTGAGTTCGGGTGCGTAGTCGCGCTTCAGTTCGGCGGCCCAGCCGGTGGCGATCGCGCCGCCGGAGTAGCCCATCATCCCGACCCTGGTCCCGGTCCCGGACAGTTGCATCGGTGCGAAGTTCTCCGCGGCGCGAATGCCGTCGAGCGTGATCCGGCCCGCCAAAGGACCTGCGGCGTAAGCCGAGTCGGGCCCCTGGTGGTCGGGGATTACCGCGGCCCAGCCTTGGGCCAGTGCGGCCTGCACCTCGAGGAACTGGGCCGCCACCAGGGTGGAGCCGGTCAAGGTCGCGGGGATGGAACCCATCTGGAGTTGATACGACGGCATGCAGTAGTTGCCGGTCGAGTCTTCGGCGATCTGGTAGGAGAACAGCGGCCGGTCGGCGACGTAGCCGCGCGGCTTGATCACCGTGGCCACGGCGGGGATGGCCTCGCCGCGGGAGTTGGTGGAGCGGTAGGACAACTGCCAGGCGTCCACGTTGACCGGGAGCAGCGACAGGTTCGCCAGATTCACCTGGCGTGCGGCGATGATCTGGCCGGGGGACAAGTCGGTGTAGGTCTGCGCGGGCGGGCGATAGAACGCCGGGTCGAAGCCCGGCGGCAGCGGCGGAAGGGGGAACGGCAGTGCGGGCTGGACCATCGGATCGTCCGGCGCGGGCTCGGCGGCTGCCGAGGCGGGGAGGAAGGGCAGTCCCACCGCCACCACGGCGAGCGCCGCGAGCAGCTTCGGTGCGTGCTTGCGCGAAATGACCACGCGAGAACCTCTTCGTTCTGTGAGCCACATTTGTGAGCCCCATCGGTTTCAGACTGGACCCGAGTATGCGGCGTCATGACCCGGATCACAAGTACGAATCGGGCGGCGGCCAAGGCATGCGGGGTAGTTCGTGGTCGCCGGGATTTCGCTACGGTGAGAGATATGACGGCGACAGTGGGCAGGCAATACGGCGGGCGTGCCGTCGTGGAGCGGAAAGCCGAGCGGCGTCAGCGGTTCCTCGACGCGGCCACCCGGATCTTCGCCGAGCGCGGTTACGCCGATTGCTCGCTGGCCGACGTATGCGCCGCCGCGGGTCTGTCCAAGCGTCAGTTCTACGAGGAGTTCCAGACCAGGGAGGACGTTCTGGTCGCCGCGTACGACCGGATCCAGGACGAGGCCGCCGCGGCCGTGGTCGCGCGGATGGACGCGCTCGACCCGCGGTTCGACCTGCGCGCCGCGATGACCGCCGTGGTGACCGCTTATCTCGAGTCGATCGGCGCCGATCCCTACCGCGCCAAGGTCGCCTTCATCGAAGTGGTGGGCGTGAGCGAACGGATGGAGCGCCACCGCCGCGAACGCAGGCACGCGTGGGCTTCCGTGCTGGAAACCCACGTGGTTCCGGTGGTTGCTCCCGGTTCGCGGGTGCGCGGCACGCCGGGGTGGGGGGCGAGCGCCTTGATCGGCGCGATCAACGGGCTGGCGCACGAGTGGGTGCTCGCCGATCCGCGTCCGTCGGTGGCCGAACTCGTCGATCTGCTCGTGCCCATCGCGATGTCGCTCATCGAGCGGCCGGAGGAAGCGCCGGAGGGCGAACCCGGCTGATTCGCTGCCGTGTCGCTGGATATCCATCGACGCGGCAAAAGCCCATACTGGGCTGATGGCCGGTTCGGTTGCTGTCGCCGCGGACCCTGTTGCCCCGATGGGCAGGGCCAAGACCAACATCGTATTCGGCACCATCGTGCTCGGCATGCTCATGGCGGCGCTGGACCAGACCATCGTGTCCACCGCGCTGCCCACCATCGTCGCCGACCTCGGCGGGGCGGGGCACATGGCGTGGGTGGTCACCTCGTACCTGCTCGCCGAGGCGGTGGCGACCGCCCTCGCCGGAAAGCTCGGCGATCTGTTCGGCCGCAAGCTGGTGTTCCAGATCAGTGCGGTGATCTTCATCGTCGGCTCGATGGTCGCAGGCCTGGCGAACGGCATGCTGGTGCTGGTCCTCGCTCGCGGGATCCAGGGCTTCGGCGCGGGCGGACTGATGGTCACGTCGATGGCGCTGATCGCCGACATCATCCCGTTGCGGCAGCGGGGTAAGTACCAGGGCGCGCTGGGTGCGGTATTCGGCGTGACCACGGTGATCGGTCCGACGCTGGGCGGCCTGTTCACCGACCACGCCAGCTGGCGCTGGTGCTTCTACGTCAACGTGCCGGTCGCGGTGGTGATGATCGCGTTGGCGGCCCGCACCATCCCACGGGTGCGCGCGGCGGCCAGGCCGATCATCGATTACCTCGGCATCGGCTTGGTGGCGCTGGGCGTCTCCTGCCTGATCCTCGGCCTGGAATGGGGCGGGCAGCAGTACGCGTGGGGCTCGCCGACGATCGTCGGCCTGTTCGCCGCGGCGGCTTTCCTGCTCGTCACGTTCGTCGGGGTCGAGTTGCGCGCAGCGGAACCGATGCTGCCGATGGGGTTGTTCCGCAGCCGGGTGTTCACGGTGTGCTCGATCCTCAGTTTCATCGTCGGCTTCGCCATGCTCGGCTCGATGACCTACCTGCCCGCGTATCTGCAATACGTCGACGGTGTTTCGGCCACCATGTCGGGTGTTCGCACACTGCCGCTGGTGGTGGGCCTGTTCACCACCTCGATCCTGTCCGGGCAGGTGGTCGGCAAGACCGGGCGCTACCGGTACTTCCCTATCGCGGGCACGTTGGTCATGGCGCTCGGCCTGTACTTGATGTCGACGATGGGCCGGACCACCGGCACATTGCTGGAGTCGCTGTACATGCTGATCCTCGGCCTGGGTATCGGACTGGCGATGCAGGTGCTCACCATCGTCGTGCAGAACACCGTGCCCTACGCCCAGCTGGGTACCGCGACCTCCGGTGTCACGTTCTTCCGCACGCTCGGTAGCGCCTTCGGGACGGCCATCTTCGGCACGCTCTACAGCAACCAGATCGGCCCCAACCTCGCCGCCGCGCTGGCTCAGGTGCGCGTGGTGCCACCCGAGGTCGCGGCGGACCCGCAGGCGTTGCGCGCGTTGCCCGCCGAACAGTCGGCGCCGATCATCGATGCGTACGCGGACTCGATCGATTACGTGTTCTTCTGGGTCGTTCCGATCGTGTTGGCCGGATTCGTGGTCGCGTGGTTCCTGCCCGAGGTGCCGCTGCGTGACAGCGCGCGGGCGGGAGCGGGCGATGTGGGCGAAGGGTTCTCGGTGCCCGACTCGCCCGATCGGCTGGTGCAACTGGAACGAGCCATCGCGGGCACCATGCACCGAGCGGGGGCGGAGGATCCGATCGGCGCGCGTATCCTCGCCGACGCGGACAGCGACCTCACACGCGGTGAGGCATGGGCGCTCGGCCAGGTGTATCTGCGCGACCGGGTGCGCGGTGACGCCACGCTGGCCGGAATCGCCTGGGCGCACCGAGTGCCCCAGGAGGTGATCGAGCCGATCTACGACCAGGTCGGCGCGGAGGGCTATCTGACGCGAGAGGGTAAACGCTTGCGGCTCACCGATTCCGGTGCGGCCGAGATGGATCGGATCAAGGCGGCCTGGCGGCGCTGGCTCGACACCAGGCTCGACGACTGGAACGAGGCCGACCCGGCCGATCGCGCACTGCTGGATCAGGCGCTGACGAACATCGCCACGAAGTTGCTGGAGGACCACGCGCGCGAGCAGGAAACGGTGCCCGCCTGACCGCTCTTGCGGTCGATTACTCGTAGACGTATATTCGTAGACGAGTAAGGAGGAGGTGCCGCGATGAAGAAACGCAAGGTCGACAACCTGCTGGCGCTCGCGGTGCTGTCCGTGATCGTCGAGCGCCCCATGCATCGCTACGAAATCGCCCAGACCCTGCGTGACCGGGGCAAGGACCACGACATGGCGATCAAATGGGGTTCGCTCTACACGGTCGTGCAGAACATGGCCAAGGTCGGGTTCCTCGAGGTCGTCGGCAGTGAACGGGCGGGCGCCCGTCCCGAGCGAGTCATCTATCGGATCACCGACGAGGGTCGCGCCGAGATGGCCGATTGGACCAGGGAACTGCTGTCGACTCCGGAACCGGAACCGCACCGGTTCGTCGCGGGGCTGTCGATTCTCGCTGTGCTTCCGCCCGCCGAGGTGGTCGAACTGCTCGCCACCCGCCTCGAAGCGCTGGATCGAACCATCGAGACCGTACGTCGTGAACTCGGCGAACTCGCGGGCGCGTTGCCGCGACTGTTCATCGTCGAGTCCGAGTTCGGACTGGCGATGCTCGAAGCCGAGGCGGCGTGGACGCGCTCGCTGCGCGCGGAACTGACCGAGGGCACCTTCCCCGGACTGGCGCAATGGCGCGAGTGGCACGAGCGCGGCGCGCTGCCGTCGGAGGTCGCCGAAATGGTGGAGAGGGGGATGGCCGAGGACTAGCCGAGAAACCGGGCCCGGCGAAGGTGCGGCAACACCGCCGCCGGGCCCGATCGAACAGTCTCGAACCGCGCCCGCGAACGCGCACCCGGCTACAAGGCTGGCAACCACAGGATAACCGGGTGGGTGGCGCGTGTGTCGGTCCGGGAACCGAAACCCATATCGCACGAATCCTGGAGACACCCATGTCCACAACACGTACCGCCCTGGTGATCGGTGGCGGCATCGCCGGCCCCGTCGTCGCGACGGCCCTGCGCAAAGCGGGCATCGACGCCCGCGTCTACGAGGCCTATCCCGGCCCTTCCTATGGCATCGGCAGCGGACTCGCGCTCGCGCCGAACGGCGTCGCCGCGCTCGACATCATCGGGGCGGGCGACCCGGTCCGCGCCATCGCGCTTCCGGTCCGCAACATGAACATGTCCGTCGGCGCGAAGGTGCTGGCGATGCCCGGCATCCCCGATATGCCGCCGCTGCAACTGGTCGATCGCAGCGAGCTGCACCAAACACTGCACCGGCACGCGGTCGCGGCGGGCGTTCCGTTCGAGTACGACAAGCGCCTGGTCGATGTGCGCGAGGACGCGTCGGGCATCACCGCCCAGTTCGCCGACGGCAGCACAGCCACCGCCGACGTGCTGATCGGCGCGGACGGCATCCGCTCGCGGGTGCGCACGCTGATCGACCCGAAGGCGCCCGGCCCCGACTACACCGGCATGCTCGGCTTCGGCGCGACCACCGAGTGCGACGCCGACATCCCCCCGGACACCATGACCTTCGCGTTCGGCAAGCGGGCCTACTACCTGTACTGGCCGCTCGGGGACGGGCGGGTGGCATGGGGAGCGAACCTGCCGCACAAGGAGTATCTGTCGCTCACCGCCGCGCGGGCGGTGCCGAGCGCGCACTGGTTGCGCATCCTGCGCGAGGTCTACGGCGACGACACCCCTGGCGGCGAGCTCGCTCGGCGCACCACCGAGGAGCAGTTGGAGGTGGTCGGCGCGCTGCACATCATGCCGCCGGTGCCGCACTGGTATCGCGGGCGGATGGTGCTGGTCGGCGATGCGGTGCACGCTCCGTCCAACAGTTCCGGTCAGGGCGCGTCGCTGGCCATCGAGAGTGCCGTGCAGCTGGCCCGCTGCTTGCGTGATCTGCCCGCTCCGGAGGCGTTCGCGGTGTACGAGCGCTTGCGGCGCGAGCGGGTGGAAGGCGTCGCGGCGCGCGCGGCGAAGATCAATCACAGCAAGACGCCGGGGCCGGTGGGACGCAAGGTCATGCAGTTGCTCATGCCGGTCATGGCCAAGACCGTGATGAAACCGGAGAAGACCATGGGACCGGAGCAGCGCTACCGGATCGACTGGAACGCTCCCGCCGAGCACGAGCTCGCGTCGGTCTGAGTCGGCCGGAGGTCCCTCGGGTCCGAGCGACCCGGGGGACCTCCGGTGCGGCTATCGGCGGCGGAATAGAGTTGCGTGGTGAGCGATAGGGATTCCGATGGAAATCTGGATCTGAACCAGTTGCGCACCTTCCTGGCCGTGCACCGGGCCGGTTCGATCACAGCCGGGGCGCGGCTGGTCGGCTTGTCCCAGCCGACCGTGACCGGCCAATTGCAGGCGTTGGAGAAGCGGCTCGGCGCGCGACTGTTCGACCGATTGCCGCGCGGCGTCGCGCCGACCGCGGCGGCGACCGAGCTGGCGGCGCGCATCGCCGCGCCGCTGGACGCGCTGGACACCGTGGCGGGTCCGGTCCACCGGGCCGAACCCGCGCCACAGCCCGCCGTTCGTCTCGCCGGACCCGCCGAGTTCCTCGCGGTGCACGGGCTCCCCGCGCTGGCGCCACTGGTCGAGCGAGGGGTTCGACTGGCGGTCCACGCGGGGCTGACCGACGACTTGCTCGGCGGGCTGCGGGCCGGGCACTTCGACCTGGTGGTGTCGACGGTCCGGCCCAGAGGCCGGACGGTGGTCGCCGAACCGCTGGGTGACGAGGAGTTCGTGCTCGTCGCCGGGCCGCAGGTCGCCGCGCGCGTCGACGGCGACCTGTTGCGGACCAAGGGCCCGGTCGCGTTGTCCGATGTTCCGCTGGTCAGTTACGCCCCGGATCTGCCGATCCTGCGCCGGTATTGGCGGCACGTCTTCGGCGTCCGGCTCGCCGCCGAGGCCGCGGTGGTCGTCGCCGATCTGCGCGCGGTCGCCGCGGCGGTCGCGGCGGGCGCGGGGATCAGTGTGCTGCCGCGATATCTCTGTGCGGCCGAACTGGATTCGGGATCGCTCGTCGCGCTGTTGGAACCGGAGGACCCGCCGATCAACACGGCATTCCTGGTGCGTCGGCCCGGACCCGCTGTCCGCCCGCACGTCGAGCTGGTCCGTCAGCGGCTGACCGCCGCGGCGCTGCACTGGTGAGCGCGGGCCCGCTCAGTATCGCGCCGCGCGGTCGCGCAGAATTCGCGCGGTCCGCTCGTCGCCGGGCAGGAACGCCTCCAATTGCAACTCGGCGAGCGTGACGTCCACCGCGGTGGCGAAGGAGGTGAGCGTGGTGATCAAACGCAATTCCCCTTCGGCGCAGCGCAGGCGCAGCGGCACCGCGAAACCGAGATGGTCCGGTCCCGGTTCGGCCTGGGGCAGATACGTCTCCAGCTCGGCGATCAGCTCGTCCAAGGCGGGATCGGGGCTGCGGGCCATCCGGTTGCGCAGCGCCTCGGTGACGTGCCGTCCCCATTCCGGCAGGTTGACCACGCGGGCGGCCAGTCCCTGCGGGTGCAGCGCGAGCCGCAGCACATTGACCGGCGGTTCCAACAGCCACGGCGCGGCCCCCTCGGTGAGCACCTCGAAGGCCGAGTTGGCGGCGAGCAGGACGCCGTGCGGCCGGACCACCAGCGCCGGGTAGGGCAGGTGGCCGTCCAGGATCGCCCGCAACGCCTCCAGCATCGGCGCCAATTCCACGGTATCGAGCGCCGATTCGGGGAAGACCGGCGCGTAACCCGCGGCGAGCAGCAGTCCGTTGCGCTCACGCAGTGACAGCTCCAGTGATTCGGCCAACCGCACCACCATCGTGCGTCCGGGGCGTGAGCGGCCCTGTTCCAGGAAGCTGAGATGACGCTGCGTGGTGTCGGCGCGGATCGCGAGATCCAGCTGGCTGACCCGTCGCAGCGTGCGCCAATGCTTGAGCTGCCGGGCGAACCCGGTGGACTCGGCCGCCGTCGTCATGGCAGCAGTATCGGGCGTCGGGCGGCGGCTTCGCCATACCTTGCGGGGAATCGCGCAGGCTCCGAACGACGGCAAGACTCCGTCCCATGAGCAATCAACTCGATGCACGGGAACTGTCCCGATTCGCCGATCGCTACATCGCGCTGTGGAACGAATCCGACGCGCAGGCCAGGCACAAGCTGATCCGGGAACTGTGGTCCGAGGATGGCGCCCAGGTGCTGGTGGATCCGCCGCAGGAGATGCGGGAGGCGCTTGCCCGACTGTCCTTCCCGATCCCGACCGTGGAGATCCGCGGCTACGAA
Source organism: Nocardia sp. NPDC051929 (assembly GCF_044548645.1). Taxonomy (NCBI): domain Bacteria; kingdom Bacillati; phylum Actinomycetota; class Actinomycetes; order Mycobacteriales; family Nocardiaceae; genus Nocardia; species Nocardia sp. NPDC051929. The sequence goes on from NZ_JBIUCG010000015.1 coordinate 39,986, forward strand.
GCGCTGGACCGGCGCGTGGATCGCGCCTACGAGGAATTCGTCGCCCCTGGTGAGCACGTGTTCGTACCCAAGGGGCAGGCGGTTCGTCTGTCACTGAATCTGATCGGCCTGACCTGGCACATGGTGACGAAGACCGACGGGGCGGTCGTCGGCGGCGGATACGACGTCATCGCGCTCGACGACGCGGGCCGGATCCGGTGGGACCACCAGTACATCGGTGTCGCGTGATGCGGGCCGTCGCCTACCATCTCGACCCCGCGCGCGGGGCGGCCGCGCTGACCGTCGCGCCGCAGGAGATGCCAGAGCCAGGGCCACGCCAAGTGGTGATCCAGATGCTGGCGGCGTCACTGAATCGTCGCGATCTCATGTTGCTGGACGGAACGTATCCGCTGCCCGCGACCCCGGGCGTCGTCCCGCTCAGCGACGGTGTCGGCGCGGTGATCGCCGTGGGCGAGGAAGTGACGCGCGCCGCGCTGGGCGACCGGGTGACCGCCTCCTACTTCGTCCGCTGGATCGACGGGCCACAGCGCCAAGCGCACGTGGTCGAGCAGTACGGCGCCACCTATCCCGGCATGCTCGCCATGTACGCGGTGCTGGAAGAGGATTCGGTGGTGCACGTGCCCGACCATCTCACCGACGTGGAGGCCGCCACGCTGACCTGCGCCGGAGTGGTGGCGTGGGCGGCGCTGACCACGCCGCTGCCGGTGCTGCCCGGCGAGACCGTCTTGACCGTCGGCAGTGGATCGGTGGGCCTTTTCGGTGTGCAGCACGCGAAAATGCTGGGCGCTTATGTCATCTCGGTGACCTCGAGCGCGCGAAAGGCCGAGCGGCTGCGCGCGCTGGGAGCCGACGAGGTGATCGATCGGAGCCGGACACCGGACTGGGAGCTGGCCGTGCTGGACCGCACCGGAGGCGACGGTGTGGAACACATCCTCGACGCGGTGGGCATGCCGACCCTGGCGAAATCCGTGCGGTCGGGCGGATACAACGCGCGGATCACGATGATCGGCGCGTTGCCCGCCACCGACGCGCCCGTAGGCAACCCGTTCGGGACGTCGTATCTGTCGATTCGCCGCATTGCGGTGGGCAGCCGGACGCAGTTCGAGGCGATGAACCGAGCGATCACCGCCCACGGGATGCGTCCCGTCATCGACCGCGTGTTCGCGTTCGAGGAAGCCGAAGCGGCCTACCGGTATTTCCGCACCGGAGACCCCTTCGGGAAGGTGGTGATCGAGTTCCCCTAGGACTCAGGGGCAGGCGGTGAGAATCCGCGTCATGGCGTCCTTTTCGGCCGCGGTGACCCAGAGTTGGTAGGCCGTCTTCACCTGGATCTGCCTGGTCACGTAGGCGCAGTGGTAACCCTTGTTCGGCGGCAGCCAATCGGCCGCGTCGGAGTCGCTCTTGGACTGGTTGGTCGGACCGTCCACGGCCTGCAGGTTCAGCGGGTCGTTGGCCAGGTCGCGGCGGCGTTCGGCGGAAAGCTTCTGTGCGCCTTTCTGCCACGCGTCCGAGAGCGCGACGACATGGTCGATCTGCACGTCGTCGGAGGACTTCGTGCCGCGCTTGAAGTCGATGGTCTTTCCGGTGTAGAAGTCGGCGAGCGTTCCGGTCGCGACGATGCACTTGCCCGACTTGAACGTCACGTCGGTCATGTCGCGCTGGAGGATGTCGTTGCGGGTGTCGCAGCCGTTGTTGCCGCCGGGCACCGAGACGTTGTCGGACCAGGGCGGCCCGAATTCGTCACGGCTGTATCCGGTCTTGGGCGCACGGTCGGCCACGCGCAGCGCGTTCAACAGCGCGAGCGCGTCGCGCGAGGGAATCGGGGCGGGCGCGTCGGCGCAGGACCGTCCGCCGGAACCGCAGCCCGACGCGGTCGACTGGCCGGGCGGAACGGTTGTGCAGGAGACCAGTCCGATGGAAGTCGCCACCATGATGCCGATCAGAGCCAGCCGTTGCACTGTGGACTTCATCGAACTTCCTAACGCCGAATCCCTTTGAAACTGTAACCGGCGAAAAGGTATCCAGTGACCGGCTTCGCGCAACCGATCGGCGCGTATGAGATTCGGCACAGCTGGCCGGTAACGGGCCGTGCGCCAGAGCTGCCGAGCCGGAGAACGGGGCCGCCCCCGAATCGCCGTGCCGGCGCCGATTCGGGGGCGGTGATCACGAGGAGGCCGGTGGAGCCGCGCGGTTGTGCGGATGGTTGTCCACTCCGAAGCCCGCACTGGGACGACACCACGGGGCTGATGAGGGGGAGGTCCCGAGGTGTCGAGCCGCGCCTGCTCCGGACTCACTCGTGATGATCAGGGGTGATCGATGTCCGGCGGGCGCCGGTGACCAGGGAAGCCGCTCTCCGGTTGCAGCACGCATCCGCTCCGTCTCGATCACGCTTTGTTCTACGTATCAAGACAGTAGATAGATGCCGCGCGAATTGGCAAGTTCGTTCGGACGGTTCGAAAAGTTTCTCAGCCGATCTTCAGTTTCGGCCACACATCTACTGCATGAGTACGGATGTATCCGAGAGTTGCCGCCCTCGCGACGACCGGTTCGACGGGCCTGTGACGATGCTCACTCCACATCCGGTCACAGGCGGTGTGATTCCTGTGTCCAAACGGGTGCAGGCGAAAAGCCGGACCCGAAAGGACCACATCATGCCCACCGTCGACGTCATCGACTCGTTCATCAATTACCGCGACACCGGTGCGGGAGAGATCCCCGTCGTGTTCCTGCACGGCAATCCGACCTCCTCGCATCTGTGGCGCAACGTCATTCCGCACGTGGCCGACCGGACCCGAGTGCTGGCGCCGGACCTGATCGGCATGGGGGAGTCGGGCAAGCCGGACAGCGCCTACCGTTTCACCGATCACGCCGCCTACCTCGACGCCTGGTTCGACGCGCTCGGGCTGGACCGAGTGGTGCTGGTCGGACACGACTGGGGTGGCGCGCTGGGCATGGACTGGGCCGCGCGGCATCCCGGCCGCGTGCGCGGGATCGCGCTGATCGAAACGTTCTTGCGGCCGATGCGCTTCGACGAGCTGCCTCCGCTCGGCGCCGAGCTGTTCCGGAAGTTTCGCTCGGCGGAAGGGGAGCGGATGATCCTGGAGGAGAACATCTTCATCGAGTTCAACCTGCCGAAGGGCGTCGCCGACCTGTCGCCCGAGGACCACGACGTGTACCGGGCGCCGTATCCGAGCCCGGCCTCGCGCAAGCCGCTGCTGGTGTGGCCGCGGGAGTTCCCGCTGGACGGCGAGCCCGCCGACGTGGTCGCCCTGGTGCGGAACTACGACGATTGGGCGGCCGCGACGCCCGAGGTGCCCAAGTTGCTGATGGCGTTGGAGAACGGCGTCGGGCTGGGATCGGCGGAGGCGATCGACTGGGCCGCGAGCACCTTCGCGAGCGCCGAGGTCGTCGCGATCCCTCCGGCGGGCCACCACGCGCCGGAGGATCGGCCGGACGAGATCGGCCGGGCGGTCGCGCAGTGGCTCGATCGGCACGCCTTGGTCGGTGCCGCCGCTCGCGCGTGATCTCGGCCGCGCTGTGACCCGGCAGTGCTTGCGCCGACCGCGGCGCGGGCCGAATGATGGCCGGATGAGCACGGAGCACGAGCGGGTCGCGGCGGACGAGAAGGCCATGGTCGCCCGCGCGGTCGCGGGCGACCGGGACGCCGTCGCCGAGGTGGTGCGCCTGTTGCAGGACCCGCTGTACCGGCTGGCGCTGCGCATGGTCTGGCGGCCCGCGGAGGCCGAGGACGCGACGCAGGAGATCATGGTGCGCGTCCTCGATCATCTGCACACCTGGCGCGGCGAGGCGAAGCTGCTCACCTGGGCCTACCGCATAGGCGTCAACCACCTGCTGAATCTGCGGCGGCAGACCCCGCAGGAGGCCGCGGAACTGAGCTTGGACGCCTACCGGGACGGACTGGCCGACGGTCTGTCGGAGGCGGACTATCGCGGACCGGAAGCGGTGCTTCTAACTGCCGAGGTGCGGCTCACCTGTAGTCAAGGCATGTTGCAATGCCTGGCCCGGGACGAACGGATCGCGTTCGTGCTCGGCGACGTGTTCGAGCTGAACTCCACCGAGGCCGCCTGGATCCTCGACATCACCCCCGCCGCCTATCGAAAGCGGTTGGAGCGCGCCAAGAAACGGCTCGGGAACTTCCTGAACTCGACCTGTGGCCTGGTCGACCCGACGGCGTTCTGCCGCTGCTCACGCCGCGTGGACAAAGCTCTGGCGCTGGGACGGGTCGACCGGAGCCGTCCGGTGTACGCGCGCCATCCGGTCAGCGCGGGCGGGCGCACCGCGGCCGAGGCCGAACGGCAGATGATCCGGCTGCACGACGCGGCGTCGGTGCTGCGCGCGCATCCCGACTACGCCGCGCCGCAGGCGAAGATGGACGCGATCGCGGGGCTGCTCGGTTCGGGGCGTTTCCCCATGCTCGAGGAGACGTGAACCCGCCGCGTCGGTGATCAGCCCGGTGCTTCCGCGTCGGGTGAACCGGTGGCGGGTGAGGTTCCTCGTAGTTCCGTTGCCAGGCGTGTGATCTGCGCGGGGCCGACCCGGCAGCAGCCGCCGATGATCCGTGCGCCTCGGGCGAACCAGTCCCTGGCTTGCCCTGCGGTGAACCGGGTGGGGCCGGTCCAACGGTGGCGCGCCGCATCCCAGTCCTCACCGCTGTTCGGGTAGGCGACCACGGGCTTGCCGGTTCCCGCGGCGAGTTCGACCGCGGCGGCGACATCGGCGGGCGCGCAGCAGTTCACGCCGATCGCGACGATCGAGTCCGAGCCCGCGGCCACCGCGAAGGCATCGGTGAGCGGTTGCCCGGCTCTGGTGCGCGCGCCGTCGACGGTGTAGCTCAGCCATGCGGGCACGCCGAGGTCGTTCACCAGGTCGACCAGCGCTTCGGCTTCGTCGACGTCGGGAACGGTCTCCAGGGCCAGCAGGTCGGCGCCCGCCTCCGCGAGCACCTCCATGCGCGGTCGATGCCAGGCCCGCAGTTCGGCCACGGTGCGCCCGTAGCGGCCACGGTATTCCGATCCGTCCGCCAGCGCGGCGCCGTAGGGGCCGACCGAGGCGGCGACCCAGCGGCGTCGATCAGCGGTCTCGGCGTCGCACGCGGCACGAGCCAGCGCCACGCCACGTCGCCACAGCTCCACCGTCTGCGCCTTGGTCAGCCCGCGCGCGGCGAAGCCATCGAAAGAAGCCTGATAGGTGGCGGTGGTCGCGATGTCGGCGCCCGCCCGGAAATAGACTTCGTGCACGGACCGGATCGCGGCGGGATCGTCCACGAGCAGACGGGCCGACCACAACGCGTCGGACAGGTCGTGGCCGCGCGCCTCCAGCTCGGTGGCCAGTCCACCGTCCGAGATCAATGCCCCCGCCGCAGTGTCGAACAGCACGGCTCCACTGTAGGACGCGGATTCACTCGTCGTCGGTGGGCTGGGCGGTCGGGGGTACCCCGGTGTCGAGGAAACGGATGAGCCGGTCGATGCGCGCGGTGTGGTCGGCACAGCGCTCCAAGTGGTGTCCCAGCAGTGCGTTGTCGATCGCGACTTCGGTGGACGGCTGGGACGCGGGGTCGCGCAGCGCGGAATGCAGTTGCCGGTGCAGCGTTTCCATCGAATGGTCCGCGGGCGTCTCCTCCTCCGGCAGCGGGTGCCGACCGGCGACCGCTCGCCCGGCCGAAGCCGTACGCTCGGCCGCCAGCTTGCCCATCGCGGCGAGGATGTCCAGGATGGGTTGCTCGGCAGCGTGTCCGGGGTGACTCTGATACACCTTGTCGGCGACCCGGCTGGCGAGCCAGCCGATGCGGGACAGCTCACCGGCGATCTGGATCGCGGTCACCACATGCCGCAGGTCGCGGGCCACCGGAGCCTGTAGCGCCAGTAACACCACGGTGCGCGCCTCGCAAGCGCCGTACATCTTCTGCAACTGCTCGTCGAGCGCGAAGACCTCGTATGTCGCGGTGAGGTCGGCGTCGACGAGCGCGTCGGTGACACGCTCGACGGCGTCGTGGGCCAGCGTGCACATCAGCGTCAGATCATTGGTCAACGCGATGAGCTCGGCAGTGAACTGGGTGCGCACCGCCAAATTCTCACCTATCGACCGGGGCGGGGTCGATTCCTTGTCGGATGTTCTTCGGTAACGACATCGCCTCGACATGCCGTCGCGGACGGGAACGCTGGACCACGCGCGATCGCTTCGCCAGCAAAACGACGGGAAAATACAGTTGAGGCAGTGCTTTTCGCGGCCGGAACACGCTATGGCGGATCGGGCGCACCGGCGCGCGCGACGGCGGGCGGCACTCGCGCACGCATTCCGGCCGGGGCAGCGGAGGAGATGCATTGCCCGATCGGGGATCTATGGCGCGCATCACATTGCGCTGTTGCGGCGCATGGCGACTCGCGTGGTTGCTCGTCGCGTGCCCTGTTCGGCTCCGTGCGGCGGCGTGGACGGTCGATACTGCGCGACGCGATGGGCGGGCGTTTGCGTCCCGGTTCCTGTGGCTGCCGCGGTCCGCCGCGTGCGGGTCCGTGCCCTGGTCAACGCCCGAATCGCACACGCGGCGAAGCCAGCCGACGGGTGCGCCCGGTGTTACGGTCGCGGCATGCCGAACTTGCGCGATATCCAGCATCGTGTGGTGACGACGTTCCAGCGCCGACTGGGTAATCCGATCCTCAGTACGCTGCCCGGGCAGACTCTCCTGGAGACCACCGGCCGGGTGAGCGGTCAGCCGCGGATCACTCCGATCGGCGGACGAAAGATCGGCCGGGAATTCTGGCTGGTCTCCGAGTTCGGCGAGCGATCCCAGTATGTGCGGAACATCAAGGCGGACAATCGAGTCCGGCTGCGGCTGCACGGCCGCTGGCACGCGGGCACCGCCCACCTGCTGCCCGACGACGACCCGCGTGCCCGGTTGGCGGCCCTGCCGCGCGCCAACAGCGCGGCCGTGCGGTTGGTCGGCACCGACCTGCTCACGCTGCGCATCGATCTGGACGACTGAACCCGCGGCGGGGCGGTGACATTGGTCGCCTGACCTGGATGCGGGCGATTTGCTGGGACCATGGTGGGCATGATCCGTCTGTTCATCGCCCGTTGGACCGTGCTCGTACCATTGCTCGCCGTCGTCGCCCTCGCGGTCACCTGGGGCCGAAGTCTGCCCGGTGTCGCGGTGACGGTTGTGGTGGTGGCGTTGATCGGGGCGGTGCTCTCGGCGGTTCATCACGCGGAGGTGGTGGCGCGCCGGGTCGGTGAGCCGTTCGGCTCGCTGGTGCTGGCCATCGCGGTGACCGTGATCGAAGTCGCGCTCATTCTCACGCTGATGACCCAGGGCGGTGACAAGACCGCGACCTTGGCCCGCGACACGGTCTTCGCCGCTGCGATGATCACCTGCAACGGCATCCTCGGTCTCTGTCTGCTGGTGGGGGCGTTGCGCAGGCGCGTGGCGGTGTTCAACGCCGAAGGCACGGGTGCGGCGCTGGCCACCGTCGCGACGCTGGCGACGCTCAGCCTGGTGTTGCCGACCTTCACCACGAGCAAACCCGGCCCGGAGTTCTCGCCCGCGCAGCTGGCCTTCGCCGCGGTGGCCTCGCTCGCGCTGTACGGCTTGTTCGTGATGGTGCAGACCGTGCGCCATCCGGACGACTTCCTGCCGGTGGAGGCGGACGGCGTCGTCGCCGAGGACGACGAGCGCGTCGAGCCACCCAGCGTGCGCGACGCCGTCACCAGTCTCGGTCTGCTGCTGGTCGCCCTGGTCTGCGTGGTTGGGCTGGCGAAGGTGGTCTCGCCCGCCGTGGAATCGGCGGTCCAGTCGGCGGGTCTGCCGCAATCGGGGGTCGGCGTGGTGATCGCGTTGCTGGTGCTGCTGCCCGAGACGATCGCCGCGGTGCGGGCCGCGCGCCGCGACCAGGTGCAGATCGGTCTCAATCTGGCGCTGGGTTCGGCCATGGCGAGCATCGGCCTCACCATTCCGGCGATCGCCGTGGCCAGCATCTGGCTGGACGGCCCTTTGGTGCTCGGCTTGGGGGCGACGCAGATGGTGCTGCTGGCGCTGACCGTCGTCGTCGGTGGGCTGACGATCGTTCCTGGACGGGCGACGCTGCTGCAGGGCGGCGTCCACCTGGCCGTGTTCGCCGCCTTCGTCGGCCTCGCCGCCAGCCCCTAGCGGGCGGCTCAGACGAGCGCCTCGACGCGGTCACCGCCGAATCGGTGCGGCGCCAGCGGTGCGAACACTTGGACGCCGGACGGGCGACACCCCGCCTTCGGTGGTCGCGAGCCGCGCGCTCAGTGTGGGTGCTGAGCCGCGTATCTGGCTCGTTCCAACGCTCGGCGCCGCGCGCGCTGCGGATTCTCCAGATCCGCGGGCAAGCCGTGCTTCACGAGCCGATGCGCGCGGTTCATCGGCATGAAAGCGATCGTGTAGAACAGGGCCAGCAGCAGCGCCAGCAGGACCATCGCGCCGCGCAGCCACAGCTCGCCGGGGAAGAGCAGGAACACCGCGAACAACGGTGTGAACGGCACCAGTCCGCGCAGCACGTGCCGGGTGGCGGCGAACCTGCCGGTCAGGTCGTCGCGCACCCACTCACGCATCGAATCGGGCAGGCGGCGGCCGAAGGCGTAGCCGATCCACTGGATCGGACCGGGCCGTCGTCGCTCTCGGGTCATGACCGGGCTCCTGGGTTCGAGGACGGGGCGTGGGGCTCGGCGAGCACCGACCGGCGGGCCGCCTCGTTCACCCGGGTGAGGACATCGCGCAACTGCTCGAGGTCGGCCAGGGTCACGCCGAGGCGTTGGACGACGGCGGGCGGTATCCGCTCGGCCTTCGCGCGCAGTTCGGCTCCGGCCGGGGTCAGGTTCACCACGAGGTTGCGCTCGTCTCGGCTGTCGCGTTCGCGACTGATCAGTCCGGCGGCTTCGAGGCGTTTGAGCAGCGGGGACAGTGTGGGGGAGTCGAGCTGGATGGCCTCGGCGATCGCTTTCACCGACATCGGCGCCTCGCCCCAGAGCGCCAGCATCACCAGATACTGCGGGTGGGTGAGCCCGAGCGGTTCGAGCAGCGGACGGTAGACGGCCAGCACCGCGCGATTGGCCACGGCCAGCGCGAAGCACACCTGCCGGTCCAGGCGCAGCGGATCCTCGATCTCGGTCTCCATCGGTCCTCCTTGTCCTCCCTCAAATTAGCGCATGAATAGTTAGTGCGTTAATCAATGTGGGCGACATCTCGGCGCGAGATACCGGCTTCGGGGCCGCCGCTGGATACCGTGAATCCATGCACCACGACGCGGGTCCGCTACGCATCGAGGAACTCGACGCGGTTCGTGGCTTCGCGCTGTGCGGCATGCTGGTGGTGAACATCTGGCGGATCACCGACATCGCGGCGACGGACGAATCGGGCGTGGTGCTACCGATCCGGCACACGCTGTCGGTGGTGTTCGAGGGACGGTTCTTCCCGATCTTCTCGTTCCTGTTCGGAATCGGCTTCGCACTGCTGCTGGACAGTGCCGAGGAACGGAGCGAGCGCCCGCGACTGGTCCTGATCCGCCGCTTGCTCGCGCTCGGGGTGATCGGCCTGGTCCATCAGCAGTTCCAGCCGGGTGAGGCGCTGCTGCCGTACGCGTTGGCCGGGCTGGCGATCCTGCTGCCCGCCTCGGCGCTGCCGAACTGGGCGGTGCTGCTAGCGGGACTGGTAGGGACCTTCGGCGTGGCGCTGGCCCTCGGCGGCGGGCTGGCCCTGGCGCCAGGGTTGTTCCTGCTCGGCCTGGCCACCGCGCGCGCCGGGATCGTGGACACACTCGATGAGCGGGGCTGGCAGATCGCCGCGGTCTTCGCCCTCGCCCTGCCCGCCGCGATAGTGGCGGGCAGGTGGGAATACCGCACGCCGTATCTGGAGCTGTGGTCCACTCCCGCCGTGGCTGTCGCTGGTCTACTGGGCGCGCTGGCCTATGTCACCGGGCTGCTGCTGTTGCTGCGCATCGAGCCGGGCCAGGTACTGGCGGAGGTGTTGCGGCCGCTGGGTCGCCTGGCTTTGACCAACTACGTCGGCGCCACCGCGCTGATCCTGCTCGCGGCACCGCGTCTCGGCCTGTCCGGCTCCGGCAGCTACGCGGCGGTGCTCGGGTTGGCGGTCGGGATCATCGCGGTGCAGGCGGTGTGCAGTGCCGTGTGGTTGCGGTTGTTCGAGTACGGCCCGCTGGAATGGGTGTGGCGTTGCGTCACCTGGTGGACCGTGGTGCCGATCCGGCGGACGCGCGTGCCGAGCCGCCCGTACTGAGTTCAGCGCGGGGCCGCCGGATCGCCGGTGTTATCCAGCTCGGCCAGGGTCGCCGAAACCAATGGCCCCGTCTCGAATTGGACGGCGACCTCGACCAGCCAGGCCGACTCGGCGGCCAGCGTGGGTCGACTCGGTTCACGGAACGACTGGTCGTCGCCGGTGGGCGGCAGACCGAGCCGGTGCGCCCGTAGCGCCGCGGCGATGCGGGCGGCCTCGATCGCGGCGGCTCTGCTGCGATCCGGGATCGCCAGTTCGGTCGCCAAGCGCTCGGCGATCGCCACCGCTTCGGCGGACAGATGCGGTCGCAACCGCAACAGCCAGTCCCGTATCTCGATCACCCTGCGGTACACCCGATCTCGGGCCGCCGTGCCGCGCCGGTCCGGCGGATGCGCCAGTTCCGGGTCCACCTCGCGCAGGGCCAGCCACAACGGGCGCAGCCGCGGCAGCGCCCGCAGCCGGGCGGTGGTGTGCAGCAGCCACGGCGCCAACGAGGGGCACAGGTAGCCGACCAGCATGACGGTGGCGCCCAGGCTCGCGAACGCGGGCGCGATATCGGTGTTGAGGAGACGCAGATCGATACCGGCCCACGCCGCGCCGATCGCGATCACCTTGCCCACGCTGTAGCCGAGCGCGACGGCGCTCCCGAGCGCGAGCAGCCGCAGGCCGCGGCGCAACCAGATTCGATCGACCTCGCCCATCCACCGGCGGCACAACACGATGATGCGGATCAGCGCCGCAGAGTAGACGGTGAGGTAGACGCCGAGGAACGCCACCGCCAGCGGGACTTTCGCGTAGTGGTCGTCGAAGTCGGTGGGATGACTCTCGTCGTGCACCGGCGCCGCCGTGAACAGCGCCGCCAGCACGACGGGCACGAGCACCGGCGGGACGAGCACGCGCCGTGCCGCGCTCGCGTCCGGTTCCCGCTCCGCCACCATGAACCCCGTCCAGACCACTTGGGCGAGCACCGCGCCCGCGATGGCTCCGTACACCACCAGAGACGCCAGGTTGGGCACGCCGGAGACGTCATCGATCCAGGTATAGGTGCGCGGCACAGCCGCTTCGAACCCGATGCCCGCCGCGAGGATGGCGAACGCGACCGCCCAGCGCGCGGGGTTGCCCGGGTTGCGCAGGGCCAGACCGGTTCGCCACAGGAACGCCGCGAAGGCGAAGACGCCCACGCCGCCGTACACCAGCGCGAACCACATGCTCAGCTCGGCCCCGGCCCCAGCGCGTCCAGCAGTCGGCGCGCGGCGACCGGCGCGGAATCGGGCAGGACCCACTCCTCCCGTGCCGTCCACTGCGTGATGTGGTGCGTCATCAGCATATTCGCGAGGTGTTCGGCCTCGCGTTCCTGCGGCTGCGCGTAGCTGGTGCGCCCGAGCATGCGCCGCACAACCGCGGGGTCGATGTTCGGCGCGAGCAGCCGCACGGCTTCCGCGCCGCGCACGTCGACGGTGCGGTGGCCGGCGAGCAGATGGCCGAGTTCGTGACAGACGATGTGATCCTGATGCATCTTGGAGGTGTTGCGCTGATAGGCGATGAAATCGATCGCGTCGGTGACCAGCAGGCCGCCGGTGAGGCCGGTGACCGGGAAGCTCTCCGGGCGCAGCCGCAGGGGACGGGCGCGCCGCTCGGCGACGGCCTCGGCCAGCTCGCCGACGGTGAACCGGCCGGGCAGTCCCATGGCGCGCAGCTCCCGGCGCAGCCAGCGACGATCCAGCACCGGCTGGTCACCTCCGTCCTTGCTCCAAGCCGCGATCCGCATCGCTCACCCGTTGTGCTCGTTCTCGATGCGTCGCAGGATGTCCAGCATCGCCAGCACCGATTCAGCGCGGACCGTACCCTGTTGCAGCCCGTCGCGCAGCACCAGTTCGAGTACCTCGTGTTCGGCATTTCCCTTGAGCGCGTTGATCAATGCCAATTCGCTGCCGCGCGCTGCCGCCAGTCGCGGGTCGGTGAACGGATCCAGGCTGTCGAGCCCGAAGTAGCCGCGCAACACCTCCAGCGTCTCGTAGGACGGGTTCACTGCCTGCCCGGTGCGCAGCTTCCAGAGGTAGTTGGCGGACAGGCGCGTTCCGGTGGTGCGGTGGATGTCTTCGGCGAGCGCCCGGTGGGTGATCTCCTGCGGTCGCCCGTCTTTGCCTGCGGGCGGGTGTATTCCGTTGATGAGCGTGTTGAGAGCCCGTGTAAACGGGTGTAAGCCGTCCCCCATATCAGCGTGTCTCCTGTGGTTGACAGGGCCTGTGGCGTAGATCATACTCGTCCCTGCTCCGCCAGCACATGCCGGTGTGGTCGCCCCCGAAGGGGCGTCGGCCACGAGAGGCCCGGCATCCCAGAGCGGTAGCAGGTGGGGCGATCATCGTCGCTCGCCCCATTTCATCGGAGCCGCACCGGTAGTGTCAGTGGTCCGCGATGGCGGAAACCGGAGCGCCAGGCGATCTCTCGTTCGTCCACCGCGAGCGCCGCATCCGGCCATCGCGTGAGGACGTGCTCGAGAGCGGCCGCGGTGAGGGTGTGTACCAGCGCGTTCCCCAAGCAGGCGTGCATGCCGTAGCCGAGCGCGAGCTGGTCCGCGCGGTCCCTGGCGAGGTCCGGTACCGCTGGGCGCGGGAAGATTTCGGGATCGTGGTTGGCCGATGCCAGGCACAGCAGTACCGTCTGTCCCGCGGCGATCGTCGTGTCGCCGATGACCAGGTCGGTGGTCGCGAAGCGCGGTCCGGCCAGCACCTGCGGGGAGAGGTGCCGCAGCAGCTCGTCCACGGCTGATCGCTTGTCGCCCAGGGCGTACCACGTCTGCCGCAGGCCCGGACTGCCGAGCAAGGTGAGCACCGAACCGGCGATCAGATCGGCGAGCACTTCATACCAGACGAACAGCAGGTAGAACAGCAGCCCGGTGAGCTCAGCACCGGTCGGCGACCCGCAGGCCCGGTGTGCGCCTACCCAGCGCCCCAGCGCGGTGTCGGAGCGCGGTGCCCGCGCGGTGGCGTCCGCGATGATCGCGAGCATGGTGGCCAGGGTGTCGCGGGCGCGCGGTGGTGCGGCCGACGGCAGGAGCGTCGAATTCGCCCAGCCGCGAAGGCGTTCGGCAGTGTGGTCGTCGAGGCCGAGTAGTTCGCCCAGCACGGCGGCGGGAAGCGGCACGGCAAGACGCTCGACGAGATCGACGGTCTCGCCCGAATCATCCTCGTGCAGCAGCGAATCCACCAAGCGGGGCGCGCGGTCGGTCCACTCGGCCAATCGGCGTGGCGACAACTCGGAGGTCACCAGACCGCGCAGGCGTGCATGGTCGGCCGGCGCGGCACTGAGCATCGCGTCCAGCGGTGGCGGCACCGAGAAGCCCCGGTAGTCGTCTCCCTGGGCATACCGGACCCGGGTGGAGAGCCGCTCATCCAGCAGCCCGGCCCGTACGTCGCGGTATCGCGTCACCAGCCAGGCCGGTGGCCCATCGGGCGTGCGAACGCGGTGAACGCCCCCTTCGATGCGCAGTCGCTCGAGCGTGGGCCACGGGTTACGGGCGAAGTCGGAGTCGAACACATCCGTCACTCGCCCATCATCCCGCACTGTGTCCTGGGGACGGAGGCTGCCGAGGGCTGCCGGTGCGTGCTGCGCGCCGATCAGGAGGCGGCGGCTCCGGTCTGCCGGATCGCGTCGAGGACTTCACCGTAGGTCAGCGTGGTCGAGTTCACGAGCGCGCGCTCCGAGGCCACGTCGATGTCGACGGAATCGATACCGTTGACGCCGCGCAGTGACGATTCGATCGCGGACGCGGACTCGCGGGTAACGTTGTGCAGAGTAACCGTGTACGTCATGTAATTCGCATTGACCGATCGCGCTCGCTCAAACTTTCCTTTCCGTCCCGTTTGATCGTGGAGACCCCGGGAATAGCCGGGTTGTCAAACGACTCGACGCAACAGGGATTGCCATGATCATCATCATCGGGCTCATCGCCTTGATCGCGGCCGTGATTATCGGAGTGGCCGCGGTAGTGGGCAACACCGGCCCCGCTCAGCAACTGACGAGCGATTTCGCGGTATTCGACTATCACTTCCACGGTTCCACCGGAGCACTGTTCGGTTACGGAGTAACGCTCGGTGCGATCGGGGCGTTCGGACTGGCCCTCGTCCTATCCGGCGCCTGGCGGGTCACCCGCCGCGGCGTGGCCGCGCGTCGTGAACTCGCACAGTCCCGTCGCGAGATGGCGGCGGTGCGGCGCGATCTGGCCGCAGGCACTACCGCGCCGGTGGAACGCACCTCGCAGGAGCCGGCTTGGCGGCGGTGGTTGCGCACAGGCGGTTCGGGTACTGCCCGCACCGATCGCGGCGCCACGGTATCGACCTCGAAACCCGTGACCGCGAAATAATTGAGAAGAAAAGGAATACGACAATGATCATTCTCGGCCTCATCCTCCTGGTCTTGGGTTGGCTGCTCGGAATCGGGCTGCTCACCACGGCGGGCATCATCGTGCTGATCATCGGGCTCGTGCTGCTGGTGGCCGGTTCGGTGGGCCGTCCGGTGGGTGGCCGCCGCTGGTACTACTAGGGATTCCGCATGAAGTTCGAAGATCGCCTCGCGCATCAAGTGCAAGCGACCAGGGGCAGCGTGAAGAAATTCGTCGGCCGTGCGACCGGCAACTCCCGGCTGGAGGCCGAGGGGCGGCGGGAGCAGGCCCGCGGCAATCTGAAACGCGCCGCGGACAAGGTGCGGGACGCGTTCAAGCGCTGACCGCGCACCGCTCGACCGGTGCCGGGCGAAGGCCGATGGCCTCCGCCCGGCATTGTCGTGTTCTCGCGAAGGAAAAGTTCGAATTCTCGCGTGCGCGTCAGACTCCGGCGATTCCGGCGAGTTGTCCGATGCCGTAGGTGACGGCCATCGCCAGCGCGCCGCCGAGCACCACCCGGACCACCGCCCGGCCACGGGCACTTCCCCCCAACCGGGCGCTGACCGACCCGGTGAGCGCGAGCGCGGCGAGCACGGCCGCGAACGTCACCGGAATACGCGCGTCGACCGGTGGCAGCAGGATGGCCAGCAACGGCAGCAGCGCGCCGAGGGTGAAGGCCACCGCCGAGGAGAACGCCGCCAGCCAGGGGTTGGTCAGCTCGGCGGGATTCAGGCCCAGTTCGGCCTCCGCGTGCGCGGTGAAGGCGTCGTGCGCGGTGAGTTCCTCGGCGACCTTGCGCGCCGTTTCGGGCGTCAGCCCTTTTGCCTGGTAGATCCCGGTGAGCTCGATCAGCTCGTAGTCCGGCTCGTCGCGCAGCTCCCTGCGCTCTTTCGCCAGCAGAGCCCGCTCGGAATCGCGCTGAGTGCTGACCGAGACGTATTCGCCCACCGCCATGGAGATCGCGCCAGCCGTCAGACCCGCGATGCCCGCGGTGAACAAGGCCGGTGTATCGGTGGTGGCCGCCGCGACGCCGACGACCAGACCCGCGGTGGACACGATGCCGTCGTTCGCGCCGAGCACACCGGCGCGCAGCCAGTTGAGTTTGGACGCGAAGCCGTTGCCGTGCGGTTCGTGCGGATGTGCGCCGGAGGCGTCGGTCGTGCGATCCATGAAACGCACCCTAATCACCACCGTGTGACGCGGGCGGGAATCGCGACAGCTCGAACGGTTAAGCGCGGGGTTGGCGGGGGACCGCCAACGGATGCGGCGGCATCGTGCGGTGGATGATCTGGAGAATCAGCAGGAACAGCACCGAGAGTCCGGCGGTGGTGAAATCCCCGACCAGAACCGCCAGTACGGCGAACGCGCCGAACACCGGAAACTCCAGCACGGCGCACCAGCGCAGGATCCGCAGCCGCCTGGCGTTGGCGGCCAGCCGTTGCACACCGTCGTCGATGATGGTCAGCGCCGTCTCGTAGCGCACCATGCCGTCGCCGACCTGGACGAACATGTGCACGGCCTGGTCGCGGCTGAGCTCGCCGAGCCAAGCCCGGTCGATCAGCCGCTTGCCCTCCTCGGCGACCTCCTTGATAACCGCGTCCATGCGGCCCCCTTCCCAGTCGTCCGGAGAGTCTAGCGGCCGAATCGCGCCTTCCCAGTGACGATTCAAGCGGGCGGGAAGACGTAGACGCGCTCCGGCACGATCCGCACGATCACCCGCCGCGCCTCCGGTTCCGGTGGCGGCGTCGCGCCGCCCATGTACTTGGCGTACATCGCGGTGAGCAGGGTCTTGTCCGGGTCGTCGGTGAGCTCCACCCGGCCGCGCACCTCCGCGTAGCGGCCGTCGGCGCGGCTGAGCACCAGCAGGCTCACCCGCGGATCGCGCCGCATGTTGCGGGTCTTCAGGCGTCCTTCGATCGTGCTGAACAGCAGGGTGTCGCCGTCGTGGTCGACGAAGATCACCGAGGACTGCGGACGGCCGTCCGCGTTCGCGGTGGCCAGTACGGCGGCGTGCGGGCCGTCGATCAGGGTGCGCACGATGTCGTCGAGTTGCATCGGAAGTCTCCTCGGTCGGTGCGGAATCACGGTGATTCCCGTAATGCTGACTTCCGCCGCGATCGGAAGGAACCGCCCAGAGCGATTCTTTTTCGGGTCCCGTCCGGTCCATATCTGCGACGGCTCACGCGTAGTGAACCGGGAAAGGACTCGCGGATGACCTCGACCAGTGCGCTACCGGACGCCGAATTCACTCGCAGTACTCAGCCGTATCGCCGGGAACTGCTCGCGCACTGCTATCGCATGCTCGGCTCGATCCACGACGCCGAAGACGTGGTGCAGGAGACCTATTTGCGGGCTTGGCGTTCGTTCGGCGCCTTCGAGGGCCGCTCCTCGGTGCGGACCTGGCTCTACCGGATCGCCACGAACGCGTGCCTGACCGCGCTCGAGCACCACGGTCGGCGCGTGCTGCCGTCCGGTCTCGGCGCTGCGGGCACGGACCCGTCGGCGCGGCCCGTGGCCGCGGCGGGCGTACGGTGGCTCGAGCCGCTGCCGGACACCCTGGTGACGCCGGACTCGGCGGACCCGGCGGGTGTCGCGGTGGCTCGCGACAGCCTGCGCCTGGCGCTGATCGCATGCCTGCAACACCTGAACGGCAGGCAGCGTGCGGTGCTGTTGCTGCGCGACGTGCTCGGTATGCCCGCGGCAGAAGTCGCCGGAGTGCTCGACACCAGCACCGCGGCGGTGAAGAGCACACTGCAGCGCGCGCGAGCCCGGTTGACGGAGGTATCGGCGGCGGCCGAGCAGGCGGTGCCGCCGAGCGAGCCGGGGCAGCGCGCGCTGCTCGAGGAGTATCTGACGGCCTTCCGACGCGCCGACCCGGCCGCCATCGAACGACTGCTGCACCGGGACGCCGTGCTGGAGATGCCGCCGTCGGCCACCTGGTTCTCGGGTAAGCGGACGTGCGTCGCCTACCTGGCCGAGCACGTCCTCGGCGCTCCCGGCGCGTGGTTGCTGTTCCCGGCCGCGGCGAACGGGCAGCTCGCCGCGGTCGCCTATCACCGGCAATCGGATTGCGTCTACCGCGCTTTCGGCGTCGCGGTGCTCACCACGACCACGGACTCGATCATCCGGATCACCGCGTTCGGCGACCCGGATCTGGTCACCGCGTTCGGATTCGCCCCGGTCCTCGGGTGAACGAAGGTCGCGATACTCGCACGTGCGCGGTACTTCTTGCCGGGAGTCGGATCGGTCGTGGAGAGCTATCGGCCGCGCTGGATCTCCGGCCGGTCGTCTCGAATTCCGATCCAGGCGTAATCCCGCGCCCTGGTGATCGCGACGAGCTTCTGCCGTTCGGCGAGTTCGGCTCGTTCGCGTCCCGCGCCGGTGCGTGAGTCCGCGCCCGCGGGCCAGGTCGGATGGAAGACCGCCGCGAAATCGAGCCCCTTGGCGCGATGCACCGTGCCGACCTTGACCGCCGCCCGCGGTGTTCCGTCGTAGTCCTCCAGGGGCAGTGTCGCGATGCCGACGGCCTCCAGCGCCCCGGCGAGCCGCCCGGCCTCGTGCCGCGTCCGGGTGAGTACTGCGATATCCGACAACGGCTTTCCGCATCCGCGAATACCGTCGACCAGCGCGGCCTCCAGGTACTGATCCGGTCCACGCCAGATCCGCACCACGCCGTCGGGCAGGGTGACGTCGGCATCGCGCAGCGGCACGCCGGGCGCGTCGTCGAAATCGCCGAGCTCGTTCACCGCATCGATGCCCGCGGCGTTCTCCCAGACGCGGCGGCGGTTGCGGTAGTTCACCCGCAGGATCTCGCCGCGGCCGCGCAGATCGATGCCCGCCTCGGCCATGCGCCAGCCTCCGGCGTACACCTGCTGCTGGCCGTCGCCGAGCAGCAGCAGCGGACTCGACCCGTTGCCGCCCGCGATGGCGTGGGCCAGCCGCAGCCCGGCCAGCGTGATGTCCTGCACCTCGTCGACGACGACCGCGTCATAGGGTTCCGGGAGCGGTTCGTTGCGGATCTCGGCCAGCGCGATGGCGATGACGTCGCTGTAGTCGGAGATGCCCCGCTCGCGCATCTCGCTGACGTACGGCACGTACAGCTTGTGCCACACGTCGGCGCGCCGGTCGTCGCCGAGACGAACACCGTTGCGCCCGTATCGGTCCGCGCGCTGGTAGACGTCCAGGTCGTCGATCTCGCGCCCCTTGATCACCCGGTCGATCTCCTCCCGCCAATAGCTCGCGCGCGGCTCGATGTCCTCGAAGTCGGCCCTCGCCCGTTCCCAGACGCGGCTGAACACGCGGTCGGCTCCGTGTGGGTCGAGTTTCGGCGCGGCGATCCGCTGTGCGAGGAAATCCAGGGCCCAGGCGTGCAGACCGGCGAACTGGACGCGGCTCTCGGTTCCCGGGGCGAGCCTGCGGAAGTAGGTCTCCTGGCAGTTCGCGAGCGTCTTCACGAACGTCGTGTACAGCTGACGGCCGGTGGATCGCCGCGCCTGCCTGGCCATTCGGTGCAGCGCCACGACGGTCTTCCCGGTGCCCGCAGGGCCGGTCAGCCGCGCGGGGCCGGTGTAGTTGCGCGCGACCAGGATCTCCTGTTCGGGATCCAGGAAGGTCATCCAGTGCTGGAACGGCCTCTGCAACGCCGTATTCCGCTGCGGCGCGAGCACCTCCGACCGATCGAGCAGAGCGGGATCCGCTGCGCCCTGCGCCGCTTCCTCGAACTCCAGCAAGTCGTATTCGCGGGCCGACTGGTGGGCGACGGTGTTCGCGATGGCCTGTACCCGGGTGGGTCGCAAGTGCCGCTGCCGTGCGCGGATCACCCGATCGAGCTCGCCCGGCCCGGCCACGGCGAACCGGCCGTCCACGCGCACCCCGATTCCGGCGGGTACGAGCAGGACGAGCTGCACGTCATGGGGGACCAGCTTCTCGCGCCCGAACTGCAATCGGCCGAATCGCGCCTCGACGTCGCGGTGGATCTCGTCGAGTTCGGCCGGGACGCCCTCGGCGAAGCGCAACGCGAAAAGTCCTGTCCCGCAGAACAGCAACGCATGGGCGTGCGTGGCGGGCAGGTCCACGGGGTCGCGATGGACGAGCAGGTATCGGCCCGGTTCGGCCAGCGCCTCGGCGAGAAATGTGCGCTGGTGCGATGTCAGGCCGGGAATGCGGGTCAGCGTGTCCGTGACACGCGAAAGCCAGGCGTTCATGGAGTCCCCCTTCCGGTGCACACCTACCCCGTCTTCGACGGTAAAGACACCGCGTCGAGGAGGGAATGCGCCGAGGGCTTTCCGGGACAACCGTTATCGAAACAGGCGGATCGGACACCGGACCGTTGTCGGCCTGTCACCCGAAAGTGTTGTGCTGCTGTGTTCTTCCGTCGGATTCCACGCGGCGCAGGGTGGTCGGCGTTGTGCCCCACCATCTTCGGGCACATCGGGTGAAGGTCGCTTGTTCCGACAGCCCGATCAGCGAGGCGACCTGACTCATCGGCATATCCGTCGTGGTCAGATAACGCCGGGCCGCGTCCCGGCGGACCTCGTCCAGGATCGCGGCGAACGAGGTGTGTTCGGCGGCGAGGCGTCGTTGCAAGGTGCGCGGGTGCACGGTGAGCAGCCGTGCCACCGCGCCTATCTCGGGCGCGGATGTACCCAGGAGCTGCTGTACGGCGGCGCGCACCTGCGGGGCGAGCGCCGCCGCCGCGTCACCGGACTGCTCCGCGAGGAAGGCCATCGCCAGCCGGTGCAGATTCTCGTCACCGCCGGTGAGCGGCGTGCCCGCCAGGCTGCGCGGCATACGTAGCGCCGCGAAGGGCCGCTCGACCCGCACCGGGGCGCTGAAGAATTCTTCGTAACCGGCGAGCGCGGCCTCGGGCCGATAGGGCAACTCGACCGAGCGCAACCCGTATCGGTCGCCCACCAAGCGCTGAATGGTGCGATGCACGAACGCCAAGCCCAGGTCGGTGCCCTGGACGGGGGTGGGAAGTCCCGGCCGCACGCTGTAGCGCAGCGCGATCACGCCGCGATCCCCGTAGGGGTCCGGTTCCAGCGTCAGGCTCAGCGACCGCGCGTGCAGGAACAGGTACCGCGCCGTGCACTCGAGCACGTCGGCCAGCGACGGCGAATTCCGGATGGCCAGCGCCAGCGGGCCGAGCATGTCCAGATCCTGCCGCTGGGAGATCCGCAGACCCAGATCGGGGCAGCGCAGCTGGTGCGCGGCCAGTTCCAGGACGGCCGCGACGCGCTCGTCCGGCACGAGCAGATCGTCGGCGTCCAAGGCGGCCACCGGCAGCCCGCACGCCGTGGCCAGCGCCTCCGCGTCGCCACCGAGTTCGGCCACGGTCGCGCGGAAACCGCGCAGCCCTGCGGATCGAATCACCGACATGTCGTCGAGGATCAAATAGTTGTCGCGCAAAGTCAAGATAGCGACCCCGTGAGGCTCGCACACTGGACACATGACGCAGACCGACACAGCACCGGAACACCTCGATGTCGTGATCGTCGGCGCGGGACTATCCGGTATCGGCGCTGCCTACCGCTTGCAGACCGAGTGCCGTGGCAAGACCTACGCCGTCCTCGAGGCCCGCGACACGCTGGGCGGCACCTGGGACCTGTTCCGCTACCCGGGCATCCGCTCGGACTCCGACATGTTCACCCTCGGCTACCCGTTCAAGCCGTGGCGGGACGCCAAGTCGATCGCGGACGGTCCGTCGATCCTGCGCTACATCACCGAGACCGCGACCGAGAACGGCATCGACCGGCACATCCGCTTCCGCACCAAGGTCCTCGCGGCCGATTGGGACAGCGGCGCCGCGCGCTGGACGCTGACGCTCGAGCAGCGCGACGCGACCGGCTCCACCGAGACGCGCATGCTGACCTGCGGCTTCCTCTACGCCTGCGCCGGGTACTACAACTACGACCAGCCGCACGCACCGGAATTCCCCGGCATCGCGTCGTTCGCCGGCGAGGTGGTGCACCCGCAGTTCTGGCCCGAGGACTTCGACTATCGCGGCAAGCGCGTCGTCGTGATCGGCAGCGGCGCGACCGCGGTCACCCTGGTCCCGGCGATGGCGGAGCAGGCGGAGCTGGTGACGATGCTGCAACGCTCGCCGACCTGGATCAGCGCCGTCCCGGGGCGGGACAAAGTGGCCGACAAGATCCGCGAGCTGCTACCGCCGCGGCCCGCGCATCGGCTGATCCGAACCAAGAACATCCTGTTCGGCATCGGCTTCTACCAGTACTGCCGTCGCAGGCCGGAGGCGGCGCGCAAGCTGCTCACCGGCCTCACCACGCGCATCCTGAAGGACGAACAGGCCGTCGCCGAGCACTTCACGCCCAGCTACAACCCCTGGGACCAGCGTCTGTGCGCGGTCCCGGACGCGGACTTCTTCAAAGCCATGAAGAAGGGCAAGGCCGAGGTCGTCACCGATCACATCGACAGCTTCGTGCCGGAGGGCATCCGGCTGAAGTCCGGTCGGGTGCTGGAGGCGGACGTCGTGATCACCGCGACCGGGCTGCGACTGCTCGCCTTCGGCGGCATCGCGCCCAGTGTCGACGGCGTGCGGGTCGACTTGTCCGAGCAGTTCGTCTGGCAGGGAGCCATGCTCACCGGCGTCCCCAACTTCGCCGTGTGCATCGGGTACACCAACGCGTCGTGGACGTTGCGCGCCGACCTCACCTCTCGGCTGGTCTGCAAGGTGCTCAACCACATGGACCGCAAGGGTTACGCCTCCGTGGTGCCAGAGCCACGGGGCACGCTCGAGGAGCACCCGCTGCTGGATCTGGCCTCCGGTTACGTCCAGCGCTCCATCGGCGACTTTCCCCGGCAAGGCGGCCGTCATCCGTGGAAGGTGCGCCAGAACTACCTGCTCGACTCGGCGACCACGCTGCGCACCGACTTGGACAAGACGCTCACCGCGACGCCGAAATCGGCCGTCCGGCGGCCGGTGCCCGTCGCCTGATCCGTCACGGAGGAGTGGGGTCAGCGCGCCCGGAGTACGACGATGCCCGGTGTCGACCGCACGTACTCCGCGAAGGGCGAGTCCACCACCTTGTCATTGCCCGCGAGCGAGGACGCGTTCCGGAAGACCGGACCGGCGTCGGTCATGACGAAGATGCCGACGTGGGTGACGTCCAGGCCCGGTTGGTCGGCATAGGCGCCGATGTAGTCGCCGGTGCGCAGCCCGCTCACGACGTCCTGGCCGACCGCGGCGCTGGGAATGTAGGTGATCGCGCGATCGACCACCGGCAGCCCCGGAAGATAGGTGCCGCCGTCGGCTTTCGCGTTGAGGTGTTCGGTGACGGTCACCGCAGCGGCGCTCAACGTCGCCGTGATGTCGGTGGCCGCGACGTCGGGGACGTTCGACCAGTCGGTGAAGAAGTGCTTGCGCTGCTGGAAGTCCACGCGGCCGCCCGCGTAGCGCGTGCGGATCAGGTTCGTCGTGAACTGCTCGCGGTCGGTGGAGCGGGTGAGCGCCTCGACGTAATCGAGGAAGGTGAAGCAGTCCACCCGGCGCAAGTCGATGACCAGCTGTTCGGGCTGGGTCGCCGATCCGACGAGCATGTTCGCGCCGTAGGGCGTGCCGAGGAACCGGCGCGACAGCAGCTCGATCAGTTCCGCCTTGCTCGCCGCCGCGGGCGCCTGAGCGCGCAGCGACAGCAATTCGTCGAGCTTTCTCGCGGTGACGTCGTCGAGGCGCACGGCCTCCGGAGCGCCGAGCGCCACGGTCGGTGTGGACACCGCGGCGCAGACAAGGGCCACGAGGACGAGCAGTACACGAGCGATGGTGCGCAAGACGCCTCCAGCGGAGTGGGCCGGCCGATCCGTACACGACAGCGACACCAACGGTAGGTGATGAGGGTCGGCAAGACCTAGCGCCGTCCAAACACCCCTTCTGGTGGACTGAACGCCGGGTCACGAGGTGGTGGCCCCACGTCCCCACCGAAAGGGTTATCCGACATGACGAGAATCGTTCGAGCCACCTTCGCTCTGGGCGGTCTGCTCGCCGCGGGCGCGCTGCTGGTTCCGGCGACCGCCTCCGCGCAGCCGCAGCCGGGCGGACTGCTGGAGACGACGTGCAGCTTCGCCCAGATCGATGCCGCCGTCCATGCCCAGTTCCCCGACGCCGCCGCCCGGCTCGACGCGCACCCGGACCGGAAGGCGAAACTCCAGGAACTCCTGAGTCTCCCGGTCGAGCAGCGCAAGCAGCGCGCCAAGGAATTCCTGGACAAGCACCCGGAGGCCAAGGCCAGGTTCGAGGAGCGCCGCAACTCGCCGGAGGCGCAGCAGCACCGCGAGAAGCTGCGCGTCATCGCCGACACCTGCCACAACTACTGAGCACGCTGCGGGCGAGGTGTCGGACTCGCCCGCACCTCGCTACGCCCGCGCGCGGGGGAGGTCGACGGTGACCGCCAGACCGCCCTCCGGGCGGGCCGTCGCGTGAACGACGCCGCCGTGGGCCTGTGCGACCGAGCGCACGATCGACAAGCCGAGCCCGGCGCCGCGGGTATCGGAATCGGCCGAGCGTTCGGCGGTGGCGAGTCTGCGGAACGGTTCGAAGAGACTGTCGACTTCGAACGCGGGCACCGGGGGACCGCTGTTCGCCACGGTGAGCACCGCGCGCTGGCCTGCCGTCCTGGTCCGGATGCTCACCCAGCCGTTCTCGGGCAGGTTGTAGCGCACGGCGTTGTCGAGCAGATTGTGGACGAGGCGTTCCAGCAAGAGCGGATCTCCCTGCACGGGCGCGGTTTCGAGATCGGCGGTGATCTCGGCCCCTGGCCGTTCGGCTCTGGTCCCGACCGCGTCGGCGGCGAGGTCGGCGAGGTCGGCGCTGCGGTGTTCGGTCAGCCGCTGTTCGCTGGTGGCCAGCACCAGGAGGCCGTCGATGAGCCGTTCGTGACGGCGGTTGACCTCGAGGAGCGTGGCGCCGAGCCTGCGGGTGGACTCGGGAACCTCGGGGTCTTCCAACGCCACCTCGATCAGGGTCCGGTTGATGGTCAGCGGTGTGCGCAGTTCGTGGGAGGCGTTCGCCACGAATCGGCGCTGTCCGTCGAAGGCCCGGTCCAGGCGCTCCAGCATCGCGTCGAAGGTGTCGGCCAGATCCTTGATCTCGTCCTGCGGACCGTCGAGGGCGATGCGCTCGTGCAGGTTGGTGTCGGCCACGCGCCGCGCGGTCGCGGTGATCCGCTGCAAGGGATGCAGGGCGCGTCCGGCCAGCAACCAGCCGAACCCACCTGCGGCGATCCCCACCGCGCCCAGAGATACCAGCGACCACACCAGCATGGCGCGCAAGGTGTCCCGCCGATTCCGCTGGGCTTGCTCGCCGAGCGCCTTGAACAGTTCCGCGGACACCGGAGCACGGTTGCGCTCCGCCCGCTCGAGGAGATACTCCCGCACCACTTGCTGCGCACCGCCGCCGGGCCGTCGCTCCAGCGACTGATTCAGGTAGAAGTACATCAACGCGATCAGTACCGCGCCGGCCAGGAAGAACGCCGTCGCGTACAGCAGCGTGAGCCGCAGCCGGATCGTGCGCCCGCTCATCGGATCCGGTATCCGACGCCGGGCTCGGTCTCGATCAGCCGCGGGTCGCCCAGCTTCCGCCGCACGTTCATGATCGTGTACCGCACCACGCCGGTGAACGGGTCGATGTGCTCGTCCCATGCCTTCTCCAGCAGCTGCTCGGCCGAGACGACGCCGCCGTCCGCGCGCAGCAGTTCGGCCAGCACCGCGAACTCCTTGCGCGACAGGGTGACCGGTTCACCGTTCCTGGTGACGGCGAACCGGTGCTGGTCGAGCCGGATACCGGACCGCTCCAGCACCGGGGGAGCGGCGCTGCGTGCCCGCCGCCCGAGCGCCTGGATCCGGGCGACCAGCTCGGCGAAGGCGAACGGCTTGGTCAGATAGTCGTCGGCGCCAAGCCCCAGACCGGCTACCCGCTCCGCCACCGCGCTCGCGGCCGTCAGCATCAGGATCCGGGCCGAGCCGCCGGACTCGATCAGCGTGCCGCACACCTCGTCGCCGGAGACGCCGGGCAGATCCCGGTCGAGTACCACCACGTCATAGTCGTGCACGCCGGTACGTTCCAGCGCCGCGGTGCCGTCGTACACCACGTCGACCGCCATGGCATGCCTGCGCAACCCGTCGGCGATCGCGTCGGCCAGCAATCTCTCGTCCTCGACAACAAGCACCCGCACCCCGCCATCGTGCCCTCTACCGCTGTTGGGTGGACGTTAGTCCGGCCCCGGCGGGCAGATCTGGGTAGGCTCGCGGACGAACCGGCGCACCCGACTCCCAGGAGAGGCAAGCCATGGCAGGCGACTGGAACACCCAGATCATCGAGGAATTTCGCGCCAACCAAGGCAAGGTCGGCGGCCCCTTCGCCGGTCGCGAATTGCTGTTGCTGACCAGCACCGGCGCGAAGTCGGGTCGCCCGCGCACCAATCCGCTCGCGTTCGTTCGCGACGGCGACGACATCGTGGTGATCGCTTCCAAAGCGGGCGCTCCGACCAATCCCGACTGGTTCCACAACGTGCGGGCGAACCCGGAGGTCACGCTCGAGATCGGCACCGAGACCCTGGCGGCGACCGCGACTCCGGTCACCGAAGGCGCGGAGCGCGACCGTCTCTACGCCGCGATGGTCGAGGTGATGCCCGGCTTCGCCGAATACCAGGAGAAGACCGACCGGGTGATTCCCGTCGTCAAGCTGACGCCGCACTGAGCGGAGCTGGGGCGGCGCCGTTCCCGGTCGTGGCCGAACGGAAGCGTCAGCCTGCCGTGATTCCGGTGATCAGCGTTTGATCCGTGCCGGTACGGGTCGTGATGAACTGCGTGAAGGTGTTCGCCTCCTCGCCGGGGAACTGCTGCGTCAAGCGGACTTCCCACCGTGCCTGGCCGTCGGGTCCGTCCCCGGCCCGGGAAATCTGCACGCAGTATCGGGTGCCCGCAGGCACCTGGTTGATGCCGCGCTGGATCTGATCGGCGGGCGATACCGCCGCGTCGGGGGCGACCACCGCGCGAGCCCGGTACCCGGATCGTTCGGCGTAGTAGGCGTACTCGAAGGCGAAGATGGCGTCGGGGCCGTTGCCGGTGCCGCCCGGATCGGTGCCGGAGACGACGTCGGCGGTGCGTTTCTGCTCGCATCCCGGCGTGGCGATGGCCCACGGCGGCCTGACCCGTGAGGTGGACGTCGAGGTGGTCGGCGCGGGTCCGGCCGCGCGCGGCGGTGATGTCGCCGCCGCTGTGCGCGAATTCGCCTCGGAGCCATAGATCATGGCCAGGCCGATCGAGACGGTGGCGATCACGATGGCGAGCACGATCAAGACCGTCAGCGAGCGGTTGCCGCGTTGCTGTTCGGTGCGCCGCGGGTGGCGCACCGGGGTGCCGGGATGAATGCCGGATCGGTTGACGATGGCGGGCGCCGTGACGTGGCCGTCCTCGGGCTCGGCCCGCACCGGCTCGGTGGGTGCGCCGCGCTGCTGCGGGGCAACGGGTTGCGGCGGTCGCACCGCGGCGGGCGCGGGTTCGAGCCATTGCTCCCACTCGCCGAGGCGCGGCCGGGTGTCTTGCCGCTCCGGCGGGCGCGGTGGCTCCGGCGCCTCGTACTGCGGCTCACGACGACGAACCTGCTTGCGCCGGCCGGGTGAACGACGTCGTTTGGACGGCTTGCCTGCCGGAATGCGCAGCATCGGCAGACCCGTGTCGAACGGATTGGCCTGGCTCGCGCCCTGACTGGGATGCTCCCGGTCAGGGGGCGTCATCGTCGAATTCGCCCAGCACCGGTACGACCGCTGCCACGGCGGACGGGATGGTCACGCCGAGTTGTCCGTCGCGCGGCTTGTGCTCCTGGTCTTCGCCGCCCGGCGGCGGAGCGGGCGGTACCACCATGCCGCCGGTCGGGCCGGGATGAGCGGGATGGTCCGGGCTGCTCGCGGGCGCGGGTGGCGCGGAGTCGACGGCGGGCGGCGCGACCGCGGGCGCGGGCCTGCTCTCCGGTTTCGGCGCATCCGCTCGCGCGGCGGGCGACGAATTGCCGGGCGGGATCAGCGAACCCGGGCCGCTGGTCGACGACTTGTGCTCCGGCGATCCACCGAAGTCGAACAACTTCGAGGAATTCTTCGAGTCGTCGCCGGTCGTGCCGGAGTTGGTGGTGGAGCCCGGGTTGATCAGCTCCGGGATCGCCTTGTCCGCGGCCGCGGCGACGGTGTCGATGCCGTGGATGCCGACTTCGGCGATCTTGTCGATGATGTGCGTGCCGATGTCGACGCCCGCGTTGATGGCCGTGGTGCCGAGGTCCACCCCCGCGGAGATGAGCTGCTGCTGCAATTGCAGTTGCGCGACCATGGCCGGGTCCATGGGCTGTGTGGTGGCGGGTGTCGTGGTGCCGGGCACGACTTGCCCGGTGCTACCGGGATAGACGGCTTGCCCCTGGCTGACGCCGGACGGCGTGGTGACCGTGAGCGGTCCCATCTCGTCGAGTTTCCTGGTGTGGTCGTCCATTTCGGTGCGCGCGGCCGTCACGGTGGTGAGCGCGTCGCGCAGCGCCTGGGTGGCGCGGGTGATGACGGCGTCGGTCTCCGGTGCGGAGGTCGCGTTGTCCAGGATCTCCCGCGCGTCGCGCCGGAAGTCGGCGATGATCTGGTCGACGCGCCGCGCCGCGCGCCCGGAGGTGGCGTGCGCGTCGGCGAGAACGGACAGGTAGGCCGGACCTCGGTCGGAGATGTCGCCGATCTGGGTCTGCGTGGTGCGCATCGCGGGCACCGCGCTGTCGGCGGCCTGGGAGGTCCAGGTCGATTCCAGGGCGTGCAGCCCTTCGCGGTGCGGGCCTTCGGTGTCGGCCGCCTGGGCGGATGCGGCCGAGAGCGCCCCGGTCGCGGCCGCGCTCGGCACGCCGACACCGGTGCCGAGTGCGGAGCGCAGCGTCAGCAGTGGCTTGACCAGCGCGGCGACGATCGGCGGATCGACGCCAGGTTCGGTGCTCACCGGCCTGGTGGTCTCGGCGGCGGGCTGGGTGGTGTGGGTGCGTTTGCGCAGTCCCATCAGGCTTCTCATGCCGGTGCCTCCCCGGACCGCGCGATCGCGCTCGCCGTCGCGGCGTCGACATCCTGCGCGTTCTCGCTGTAACCGCGCAGCACTCGGCCGTATGCGCTGACCAGCTGTCCGGCCGTCGACAACGCTTCGGCGTGTTCGGACACGGCCGCGGAGAAGCGCGCCGCGAATTCCGCGCCGACGACGCCGAGATCGGCGGCCAGCCGTTCCGGATCCACCGCGCCGGAGGCGACCGTGGCCGCCGACGCCAATTGTTCGGACACCGCGTCCGCGATCGCGGTGTAGGCGGCCACCGCCGCCGGGTCGAGCCTGAGCGTATCCACTGTTCCCCTCCCGGATCCCAGTCTGTCGCTACCGCGCCATGATTCACCGCCAAGGGTACTGTGCCGAAGCCCCGCCATGCGCCTGTTCCTCGGTGGTCGGTTTCGCGCGTAGGCCACGCTTTCGCGTGTCCGACCGTCCGCGCGGCGCGGGCGGCATCTCGAAGCGTCCGCGGGCGCGTCCTGGCGCGACGGCCGACCTCCCTGTTCACGAGCCCTCCTGTGTCCCTTGCCGATCCGGCCGGAGTGGCGTCCACCCGAGCGAACGCGTGCGTGTCGAGATTGTTATTCGGAACAACAAATTAGCTGTTGTGCGCTGCGTCACAGTCCAATATGTTGCTGTGAACAACATTTGTTCCACTCCGACCGGCCGGGGCATCGTCCCGGCCGGTGATGAAAGGCCCACTTATGCGTAAGGGCATCCTCAGCGCCGCCGCGCTGTCGTTCGCGCTCCTGGCCGCCACGCTCACCGCGTGCGGCGACTCCGGGGACTCCGGCGGCAAAACCCAGATCGGCGTGATCCTTCCGGACAGCAAGACCTCCGCCCGCTGGGAGACGGCGGACCGCAAGTACCTGCAACAGGCGTTCGAAGCCGCTGGCGTCAAGGCCGATATCCAGAACGCCCAGGGCGACAAGAACGCCTTCCAGACCATCGCCGACCAGATGATCACCAACGGCGTCTCGGTCCTGGTGATGACCAACCTGGACAGCGGCACCGGCAAAGCGGTGATCCAGAAGGCGAAGTCGCAGGGCGTCACCGTGATCGACTACGACCGGCTCACCTTGGGCGGCGGCGCGCAGTATTACGTCTCCTTCGACAATGTGAAGGTCGGCAGCTTGCTCGGTGCGGGCGTCGCGCAGTGCCTGACCGATCGCAACGCGGTGCGCCCGGTGGTCGCGTACCTGAACGGCGGACCGACCGACAACAACGCCGCCCTGCTGAAGACCGGCTACGACGGTGTGTTGAAGCCACGATTCGACGCGGGCCAGTACGTCAAGGGCCCCGATCAGGCTGTCCCGGAGTGGGACAACACGACAGCGGGCACCATCTTCGAGCAGATGCTCACCGGCAGGCCGGATATCGGAGGCGTCGTCGCGGCCAACGACGGATTGGCCAACGCCGCGATCGCGGTGCTGAAGAAGCAGAAGCTCAACGGTCAGGTGCCGGTCAGCGGGCAGGACGCCACGGTGCAGGGACTGCAGAACGTGCTGGCGGGCGACCAGTGCATGACCGTCTACAAGGCGATCCAGAAAGAGGCCGAAGCGACCGCGAAACTGGCGGTGGGCCTGGTGAAGGGGGAACCCGGCACGACCAACGGCACCGTGCGCGATCCGGAGTCGAACGCCGACGTGCCGTCGGTGCTGCTGGAACCGAAGGCCATCTACCCGCGCAACGTCAAGGACGTGGTGGCCGACGGTTATGTCACCAAGACCGAGTTGTGCACCGGCGAGTTCGCGAAACTCTGCGCGGACAACGGGATCTGATATCGCACGCCCCTTCCGCGGTTCGATGAGGGGATTGCGGAAGGGGCTCCATTCTTCGGAGGAGCCACCCCATGTCCGAACTGCCGGTCATCGAATTACGCGGATTAGAGAAAAGTTTCGGTCCGGTCCACGTCCTGCACGAGGTCACCTTCAGCGCCTTCCCCGGCGAAGTGACCGCACTTGTCGGCGACAACGGCGCGGGCAAGTCCACGCTGGTCAAATGCATCGGCGGTACCCATCCGATCGATGCGGGCGAGTTCCTCTTCGAGGGCGCGCCGGTGCAGGTGCACAGCCCGCGCGACGCGGCGGCGCTGGGCATCGAGATCGTCTACCAGGACCTCGCGCTCTGCGACAACCTCGACATCGTCCAGAACATGTTCCTGGGCCGGGAGCGCAAGCGCGGTCTCGTGCTCGACGAGTACGCGATGGAGGAACTGGCCGAGAAGACGTTGGCGAGCCTGTCGGTGCGCACCGTCAAGTCGGTCCGGCAGCAGGTCGCCAGCCTGTCCGGCGGCCAGCGCCAGACGGTGGCCATCGCGAAAGCCGTGCTGTGGAACAGCAAAGTGGTGATCCTGGACGAGCCGACGGCCGCGCTGGGCGTCGCGCAGACCCAGCAGGTGCTCGAACTGGTCCGCAAGCTCGCCGACCAGGGCCTGGCGGTGGTGCTGATCTCGCACAACATGAACGACGTCTTCGCGGTGTCCGACCGGATCGCCGCGCTCTATCTCGGCCGGATGGCCGCCCAGGTACGAACCTCCGACGTGACGCACGCGCAGGTCGTCGAATTGATCACGGCAGGCCGTAGCGGCGCGCTCGGCCTCGAGGCGAGCGGAGCGACCCGATGACCGCGGTGACCACCGAGCGGCGACCGGTGGCGGCGCCGGTGACCGACCTGATGAGCGACTACGTCGGCCGCGTGCGCGGCGGCGACATGGGGGCGTTGCCCTCGGTGATCGCGCTCGTCGTCCTGTCGGCCGTCTTCTGGGCGGCGCGCCCGGTCTTCATGTCCGAGGCCAATTTCGCCAATCTGTTCACCCAGGGCGCGGCGATCGCGGTGATCGCGATGGGGTTGATCTTCGTGCTGCTGCTGGGGGAGATCGACCTGTCGGCCGGGTTCACCAGCGGGGTCTGCGCCGCCGTGCTCGCGGTGCTGCTCACCGACGAAGGGTGGCCGTGGTATTCGGCGGTGCTGGTCTCGTTGCTCACCGGGATGGTGATCGGACTGGTGATCGGCACGGTCGTGGTGAAGATCGGGATCCCGTCGTTCGTGGTGACGCTGGCGGCATTCCTCGCGTTGCAGGGTGTGGCGCTGAAGATCATGGACAACGGCCGCAACATCTCCATCCGCGACGAGACGATCGTCGCCATCGCGAACAAGAACGTGCCGCCCTTGCTCGGCTGGGCGCTGTACGCGGCACTGGTCACGGGTTTCGCCCTCGTGCAATACCGGAAGTGGCGGGCGCGCACGAAACTCGGGCTCACCGGCACGACGGCGCGGGTGGTCGTGGTGCGAGTCGTGCTGCTGGCGCTCGTGGCCGGCGCGGCGGTGCTGGTGCTCAACGGCGAGCGCAGCCGCAATCCCGCGGTGCACTCGCTGACGGGGATGCCCATCGTGGTGCCGATGATCGCCGCGCTGTTGCTGCTGTGGACGTTCGTGCTGGACCGCACCGCGTTCGGCCGGCACGTCTACGCCGTCGGCGGCAACGCGGAGGCCGCCCGGCGCGCGGGCATCGCGGTGGATCGAGTGAAGATCACCGCCTTCGTGCTGTGCTCGACGATGGCGGCGGTGGGCGGACTGATCGCGGCCTCGCGCGCCAACTCCGTCGACCCGAACACCGGCGGCAGCGACGTGCTGCTCACCGCGGTCGGCGCGGCGGTGATCGGCGGCACCAGCCTCTTCGGCGGCCGCGGGCGGATGCTGGACGCGGTGCTCGGCGCCGCGGTGGTCGCCGTGATCAACAACGGCATGGGGCTGATGGGCTACAGCGCGGGCACGAAATTCGTTGTGACAGGATTTGTGCTGCTCTTGGCGGCCGGAGTGGACGCCCTCTCCCGTAAGCGTGCGCTCCCGCGGCGATGAATCCCAGCCCTGTGACGAAAGCCCGGTGAATGCGAGCAGCACCTTCGCCCGATGAGATCCGCACGCGCAACCTCGCCGCGCTGCTGCGGCACGTCCACCGTGACGGGGCGGTGTCGCGTGCCGCGCTCGCCGAGCGAATGGGATTGAATCGCAGCACGATTCTCGCGCTCACCACGGATCTGGCGGCGGCAGGCCTGGTCAGCGAGGAATTGCCGGGCCAGACCGGACGGGCGGGCAGGCCGTCGCTGGTGGTGCGTCCGCAGGCCGAGCGGGTCTACGTCGTCGCGCTGGACGTCGGCGCGGACCGGCTCGCCGCCGCACGCGTCGGGCTGGGCGGGTCGGTGCTCGAGCGCACCGCGACCGCCCGTCCCGGCGGCGCGTTCGACCCGGACGACGTGATCGCCGCGCTCGCGGCGATGGCGCGGGAGATGATCGCGGCGGCCGCGCCGGACGCTCGGTGCGTCGGCGTCGGAGTCGCGTTCTGCGGCATGGTCCGCGAGGCGGACGGCGTCGTGCGGTACGGGCCGAATCTCGGCTGGGTGGACGTCGCGTTCGGCGCCGAGCTGACGCGAGAACTCGCACTCGGCCTCCGCGTCGCGGTCGGCAACAACGCCAACCTCGGCGCGCTGGCCGAACGCGAACGCGGTGTGGGCGAAGGCTTGGCGAACCTGATCTATCTGCACGGTGATGTCGGCATCGGCGGCGGCATCATCATGAATGGCGAATTGCTCGGCGGGGAAGGCGGTTACGGCGGGGAAGTCGGGCACATGATCGTGAATCCCGGTGGGCGGCCGTGCGCCTGCGGTTCCCGCGGCTGCCTCGAGGCCGAAGCGGGTGAACTCGGGTTGATCGCCGCGGCGGGACGGACCGATCCGGCGGGACAGGCGGCGGTCGACGCGATCGTCGAGTCCGCCGCCCGCGGCGACGCGGTGGCCCGCGACGCGCTGCACCAGGTCGGTGAATGGCTCGGCTACGGCGTCGCCAATCTGGTGAACATCTTCAATCCGTCGATGGTGGTGTTCGGTGGCGTGCTGCGGGAGATCTATCTGGCCTCGGCGGCCCAGGTGCGCAGCCGCGTCGCGGTGAACGGCCTGCAAGCCGTCCGCGAGCGGGTCAGGTTGCGCACCAGCGCGCTGGCGGGCGACGCGACCTTGATCGGAGCCGCGGAACTGGCCTTCACCGACGTGCTCACCGATCCGTTGCAGACCTTGTCCCGCAAGCAGGCCGCGCGCGCTTGACGGGTTCAGGCGGCGCCCGCCGCGCTGAACTCCGACAGGTGGGTGGTGAGCAGTCGTACCCGCACCCGCTGTTCCTCGGTGGTTTCCTCGGGGTGGTGGATCTCTATGCTCAGCCGGTCGTCGAAGGTGCTGATGATGATGGTGCCGCTCGGCTGCTGGAGCCGGTGCCCGGTCTTGTCGGGCTTGCCGAGCATGATCGAGCGGAAGTCGGTGATCCGCAACTCGTCCGGCACCTTAGGCCTGCGCACTCGTCCCCAATTGGTGGCCAGCACGATTCCCGGTGCGCGCGGCGGGGGACCGGCGGCGATCTCGGGTATGTGCAGTGGGGTCTGCTGCACGATGCCGGTGTCCAGGCCGGCGCGCAGCGTGTCGCTGATGCCGCGGGCCAGTTCGACCAGTGTCGTGCCGGTCCGCGGCGCGGGGATGAAATTCGCGAAGCCGAGCACGTTGGTGCCTTCGGTCATCCCGATCGGCGGGGACACCCGGGTACGCAGGTCGACCGAGTAGGTGTAGGCCAGCTCGGTCAGCGGCAATCCGCGCAGCTCGGCCTCGGTGAGCAGGATCGCGGCCGAGGCGAGGCCGTTGATCGTGGTGTGCTCCCGGTGCCCGAGTTCGATCAGCGCGGTGGTCTGCTGTCGGGTCAGTCTGCAGCGCGCGGTGCGCGGGACGAGGTAATCGGGATCGTCCGGGCCGGAGTAGCTCCGAGCGACGCCCACCCGGCGGTGCGGCATGACCGGTGTGTCGATCTTCCGCACGCCGCGCTCGCGCAGCAGGTCCTCCACCGACCGCGGGAAGCCGTGCGGCGGCAGTTCGGCGGATCGCCTCTCGGTGCGGTCGGTGTAGCACGACCACAGCTCGCCGAACACGGCCAGCGAATGATAGGCATCCGCGACGCTGTGGTGGGTCACCAACGTGATTCCGGCGGTATCGCCGTCCCGCACCACGCACAGCGAGGAGAGCGCCCTGCGCTGGTCCAGCCTGGCTCCGGTGAGCAACCGCTCGGGATCGCCCGCGGCGACCGTCAGCTCCGGTGTGGCGCCGTGGGATTCGAGCAGCAGGTGGCCGCCGCGGCCGTCCGGCTCGAGGTGGGCGCCGAGGATGGGGCGGGAGCGAACCACGGCTTCGAACGCCGCCGACAGCGCGGCGAGATCCAACCGACCCGCGACCCGAATCGAGTAGCCGACGAGTACTTCGCTGTTGGCGAAGATCGCCTCGCTCGGCGCCAGCGGGCGGATGACGGTTGCTGCGGTCATGTCGCTTCCTTCACCTGAGCCTGTCCAGAGGCTAGCCCGAAGCCCGGACGCGCCAGGCTTTTTCGGCAGCATCGTGTGTTTCCTGTATCGGGCGACCGTTGGCCGCTGTTTCGCGTCGTTGTCACAACGACACCTTGTTCGGGTCCGGTCGTCCGACCCCGCAGCTCGCGGTTAGCCAGCAGCCCCTAGAGTGATACTCTAGAGTCCTGCTCTAGAGGAGGCTGCCATGACCGAACTCGTCACCTACCGGCTGGACGGCGGCGTCGCCACGATCACGCTGGACGACGGCAAGGCGAATGTGATGTCCGAGAACATGCTCGGCGCCATCGGCGCCGCCCTGGACCGGGCCGAGGCGGACCGGGCGGTCGTCCTGTTGACCGGCCGCGCGCGCGTTTTCTCCGCCGGCTACGACCTGGCGACGTTCTCCCGATCCGCCGACGACATCCGCCGCACCTTGCGTGCCGGCGGCAACCTGGTGCACCGGCTGCTCGGCTTCCCGTATCCCGTCGTGGCGGCATGCCCTGGGCATGCCATCGCCCAAGGCGCGTTCACGCTGCTGGCCACGGACGTACGGTTCGGCGTAGCGGGGGATTTCAAGCTGGGTCTCAACGAGGTCGCGATCGGGCTGACCATTCCGCACTACGGTGTGGAGCTGGCGCGGCACCGGCTCACCGCGCCTGGCTTCGACCGGGCGGCGAACACCGGGATCCTGGTCGCGCCCGAAGAAGCCAGAGAACTGGGCTTTCTCGACGTGCTCAGCACCGATGCCGACGACCTGCGCACGCGCGCGACGGCCGAAGCGCACCGGTTGACCGGAATCGACTCCGCGGCGCACACGGGTACGAAGCTGCGTGTGCGCGCTCAGGTGCTCGCCGCGGTCCGTTCCGGCATCGATGCCGAGTTCGGCGGGTAGCTCGCCGTGCGCACCCGCGAGCGCATTCTGGCCGAAGCCACGGAACAGCTCCTGGCCAAGGGGTATGCGTCGTTCACGGTGGCCGGTGTGCGGGATCGGCTCGGTTTGTCCAGCGGCAGCATGTTCCACGCGTTCGGTTCGAAAGCCGAATTGGCCGCCGCGGTCTATGTCTCCGGGATGCTCGACTACCAGCGGACCATGCTGGCGTGCCTCGATGCGCCGGATGTCGGCGCCGAGCAAGCGATCCGCGCGATGCTCGCGGCCCATCTCGGCTGGGTGGAAGACCATCGCGACCTGGCCCGGTTCCTGTTCGCCACCTTGCCGGACGAGGTGACCGGATTCGCGGAACCCGAACTCGCCCAGCACAATCGGGTCTTCTTCGATGCGCTGGCACGCCGGTATCGAGAGTTGCTCGGAACCGCGGAACCGGGTGGCGGCGGCTATCCGGTGGCCCATGCGATCTGCGCCGGACCGGCGCAGGAGTACTGCAGGCAATGGGTGCGCGGACGTGTCACGGCGCGGCCGCGCACGCTGACGGCGATCTTTCAAGAGGCCGCCATCGCCGCCCTCGCCACGCTGACTCGCTAGGCGGCGGCCGCCGTAGGCCAACCGGCGCAGCGGGTTCGGGTGGCGATGCGGCGAATACCGCGATTCCCACGGCTTCGGCCGAGTGGCGCGTCGGCGAGCCCGAGATGTCAGCCGTCGATGACACCGAACCGCCGGTCGGTCTCGCGTGCAGTCGGACCGCGCCCGGCGGCGGGGAGTCGGGCGCATCAGCGCCCGATCGATGCGCGGCGAATCGGTTGCGGAACGGCGACGGGTGATCAACAGTGGTTGTCGAGTTTCGGTGCTGCGACGGGAGGCCACCATGGACCGTACGGACGTCGTTGTCGTCGGTGCGGGATATGCCGGGCTGTGCGCGGCGCGGGCGTTGCGAGCGGTAGGCCGGGATGTCGTCGTCCTGGAGGCGAGCGATCGCGTCGGCGGTCGCACCCGGACCGCGCGGGTCGGCGCCGGATGGGCCGTCGACCTCGGCGGCCAGTGGATCTCGGGCGCGCACACGCGATTCGCCGCGCTGGCCGAAGAGTACGGGGCCGCGACGTACCCACCGCCGGAAGGAGTCGACCTGCTGGTCGAGGGCGTGGTCCGGCGGCGCTTCACCGGAGCCCGCCCACCGCTTCCGACGTTCGTCCTCGTCGTGCTCGCCCAGGCGATGTGGCGGCTGGAACGGATGGCCGCACGGGTGGATCTCACGCGGCCATGGGCCGCGCCGGGCGCCGATCGGCTGGACGCGATGACGGCGGCCACCTGGTTGCGCCGGAATCTGCCGGAGCGGCGGGCGCGGAACCTGGCCGAGGTGATGATCGGCGAGGAGTTGTGCGTTGACGTCGGCAGCATCTCGATGCTCGGTCTGCTCACCACGATCCGTTCGGCGGGCGGCGTCGAGGCCGGGGTCGCCGCCGAGACGGTGAACCGCCTGTTCGTCGACGGCGCCGACGGGCCCGCGCTGGCCGTCGCCGCCGAACTGGGGGACGCGGTGCGTCTCGGTGTGCCGGTGACGGGTATCCGCAGGCGAGCGGATGGCGTTGTGGTGAGTGCCGACTCCGGTGACGTGCACGCCGAGCACGTGATCGTGGCGGTGCCGCCCACCCTCGCCGGACGTATCGCCTACGATCCGCCGCTGCCCGCCGCGCGCGACCAATTGACCCAGCGCATGCCGATGGGCTCGGTGCTGAAAGCGTTCGCCGTCTACGAGCGGCCGTTCTGGCGGGACGACCTGCTCACCGGCCAATCGCTGAACCTGCACGATCCGGTGCCGGTCACCTTCGACGCGACCCGGCCCGGCGGTCCTGGCGTACTCGGCGCGCTGGTGCCCGGCCGGGCCGCTCAGCGGCTCGCCGCCCTGCCCCCGGCCGAGCGTCGCGCCATGATCATCGGTTCGCTCGTCCGAGCCTTCGGGCACGCCGCCCGCGAGCCGATCGAGTGGCACGAGAAGGTATGGGCGGACGATCCGTACACGCGCGGCGGCTACGGGGCCTTCTTCCCCCCGGGTGTCCTGACCACCGCGGGCTCCGCGCTGCGCGACCCGGTCGGTGCGATCCACTGGGCCGGAAGCGAAACCGCGACGGAGTGGTCGGGCTACATCGAGGGAGCGATCCGCTCGGGCGAGCGCGCGGCCGCCGAAGTGCTCGCGTCCGATCGCTCCACGGCCCCGACGTGATTGCCGCGGTGTTGCTGGAACGCTGGCTCTGACCCAGCCGAGGGCTCACAATGGAGAGGTGTTCCAGCGGATCGTGGTGGGTTACGACGATTCACCCGGCGCCAGGGCCGCCTTGACGATGGCGCTCGAGTTGGCGACGGTGCGCCACGCCACGCTCACGGTCGTCGCGGTCGAGGAGTACCTGCCGCACTACGGACCGGTGGTCGGCGAGATCGAGGACGAACGCTCGATCGGCGAGGTCACCTGCCGCCGCTGGCTCACCACGGCGGCCGAGACCGCCGAACAGCACGGCATAGCGGTGCGGGCCGAGGTGCGGGCGGGTCAGGCCGCGCGCGAACTGGCCACGGCCGCCGCCGATCACGATGCCGACCTGCTGGTGCTTGGGCGCACCGGGCACTCGGGCATCTGGGGACGGTTCATGGGCAGCACTGCGGAGAAGGCCGCCCGGCACGTCGGTTGCTCGGTTCTCGTCGCGCACGACGGCGACGCAGGGGCCGAGCGCCGGTGAGTGCGGCGGCAGTGGTGCCCGGCGGTGGCGCCGCCGCGGACGGTCGGGTAGAAGTTCTGCGTGGCGGGTGAACTGACCGAGGAACCGACCGGCATCGCCGATCGCGCGGCCGGCCGCGCTCGCCGGTGGGAATTCTGGCGTACCCACGGCCCGGTATCGGTCGTCGTCGCCTTCGGCGGGGCGCTCGGCGCGCTCGCCCGCTACGGCCTGGCGCAGGGGTTGCCCGCTCGCCCCGGGCACTTTCCGCTGGCCACCTTCATCACGAATGTCGCGGGCTGTTTCGCGATCGGAGTGCTCATGGTCGCGGTAACCGAGATCTGGGCTGCTCATCGGTTGCTGCGTCCCTTTCTCGGAGTGGGTGTGCTGGGCGGGTTCACCACCTTCTCCACCTACGTCAACGAGATCCGCGCCCTACTGCGGCCCGGCACGATCGTCGTCGCGGCCGGTTACCTCGCGGGCACGCTGATCTGCGCCCTGTCGGCGACCCTCGCCGCCATGTGGCTCACCAGGGCGGGATACGAACGCCTGCGACGCGCGCGAAAGGCGGCTCGATGACGGTGGTGCTGGTCCTGGTGGGCGGCGCGATCGGCGCACCGCTGCGGTATCTCATCGATCGCGTGGTGCAGGATCGCCGCGACAGCCTGTTCCCGTGGGGCACCTTCATGGTGAACCTGATCGGGTGTCTCGTCCTCGGCGCCCTCAGCGGAGCGGGATCGGCGCTGTCCTCGCCGCTTTTCCTGCTGCTCGGCACCGGGTTCTGCGGAGCGCTGACCACGTACAGCACGTTCAGCTACGAAACCGTGCGACTGGCCGAGCGGGCCGCGTATTTCTACGCGGCGATGAACGTGGTCGTCAGCGTCTCCGCGGGGTTGATCGCCACTGTGTCGACTTATGCGTTGGTGCACGCCCTGTTCGGGTGAGGCGTTCCGTCGATTACCTCTGCGACGTGATCCAGCTCACTAGGCTGCTCTGTCGCCCGCCGCTGGTGGTGGGTTAAGCTGACGGAACAGATGCAGATATGCGCATACATCAGATGTGGGAAGGGCTGGGTCGATGGGACACGAACACGGTCACGCGCACGGGCACGCGCTCTCCGGTCAGGCCGATCGCCGGTGGCTGACCATCGCGCTCGCCCTCATCGTCGGCTTCATGTCGGTCGAGGTCGTGATCGGTCTGCTGGCCAACTCGCTGGCCCTGCTGTCCGACGCGGCGCACATGCTCACCGACGCCGCGTCCATTGTCCTCGCGCTCGTCGCGATCCGGCTCGCGGCGCGTCCGGCGAACGGCAAGTACACCTATGGCTACAAACGCGCCGAGATCCTCTCGGCGCAGGCCAACGGCGTCACGCTGCTCGTGCTGGCGGGCTGGCTCACCTACGAGGCCGTGCGCCGCCTGCTGGAGCCGCCCGAGGTGACCGGCGGGCTCGTGCTGGCGACCGCGCTGGCCGGTGTGGTGGTCAACATCGCGGCCACCTGGGCGATCAGCAAGGCCAACCGCGCCAGCCTCAACGTGGAAGGCGCCTTCCAGCATGTGCTCAACGACCTGTACGGGTTCATCGCCACCGCCGTGGCCGGCCTCGTCGTGCTGACCACCGGCTTCGCCGGGGCGGACGCTATCGCCACGCTCATCGTCGTCGCGCTGATGGTCAAGGCGGGGCTCGGGCTGGTACGCGAATCCGGCCGGATCTTCCTGGAGGCCGCTCCCGCGGGCGTCGATCCGGACGCGTTGGGGCGCGGGCTGGTGGGCATCGACGGCGTCGACGAGGTGCACGATCTGCACGTCTGGCAGATCACCTCCGGTGACATCGCGCTGTCGGCGCATGTGCTGGTCCGGCCGGGCGCCGACTGCCACGGCCTGCGCCAGCGGATCGAGCACCTGCTCGACCACGACTACGGCATCACCCACACCACGTTGCAGGTCGACCACTCCCATGCCGTCGCCTCCTCGCCCGCGGTGGACGCGCAGCGCCTGCTGCCGGTGCTGGAGGACCACTGCGACGACGCCCACGGCCCGGTGCACCGCGACCGTCCGTCGTCCGCGGCGAATGTCGTCTGACCCACCGACCGCCACGCGCACGGACGACGCGAACATCGGATGGCTCAGCGATCCAGGCGGGGGAACGGTCGTTCGGCCTCGATCAGGTAGGCCAGCTCCAGCAGGGTGCGCTCGTTGCCGCGGGTGGCGGCGAACTGTACGCCGATCGGCAGTCCCGCGTCGGTCAGGCCCGCCGGAACCGTGATCGCCGGTGTTCCCGTGATGTTGTTGATCGGCGTGAAGCAGACGTAGGCGCGCAACCGCTCGATGAGTTCGTCGAATGGCACGGTCGGGCTGAGATAGCCGAGCTCCGGCGTGGTGTGACCGAGCGTGGGGAGCAGCACCGCGTCGTAGGGGTCCGAGCGCCCGCTCGTAGGTGGCCGCCGCCGCGCGGAGCCGGTAGAGCGTGAGCGGGGCGTGCAGTGCCCGGCGCAGGAACAAGGCGCGCAGGCCCACGGTCAGGTCGTCCACGCGGCGCGCGTCGAACCGGCGGTCGAGGAACCGGCCCGTCGTGGTGATCGCGGCCGCGAGCAGGCCCCAATAGTGCAGGAAGGCGCTCTCGATCGCGGCGTCGAACGGCAGCGGCACCGGCTCGACCGAATGGCCGGCTGATTCGAGTGTGCGCGCGACATTTTCGACGGCCGCCCGGGTGGGCCCGGCGGCCAGCGGCCCCGCGAGATTGTCGAGCACCAGCGCTACCCGCATGCGCCGGGTCGGGGGACCGTCGACGCGGCCGATCGGCCGGAGCGCGGGATTGCGCCAATACTGTTCGGCCGCAGCGGCGTACGCGGCCGTATCGCGCACCGTCCTGGTCAGCACACCTTCGCTGACGATGTCGACCGGCAGCGTGCGGGCCAGCCCGGACACCACGTGCCGCCCCCGCGTCGGCTTCAAGCCGACCAGCCCCGCGCACGCCGCCGGAATCCGGATCGAACCGCCGCCGTCGTTGCCGTGCGCGATCGGGACGACACCCGCCGCCACCAGCGCGGCCGCCCCGCCCGACGAGCCGCCCACGGAATGGCCGGTGTGCCACGGGTTGCGCGTGGGCGCGAGATGCGGGGTCTCGCTGCTGGCGTTGAAGCCGAATTCGGGCATGGCGCTCTTGCCGAGCACGGTGAGGCCGGTGCTGAGGAACTGCCGGGTGTAGCCGCTGTGCGCGCGGGCGGGCCGCGCGCGGAACGCGGCTGTGCCCTGATTGGTCGGCATGCCCGCGACGTCCGTGTTGTCCTTGACGAAACTGGGCACGCCGTAGAAGGCGCCGGTCCGCTCGGCGGGCAGCAGCGGCTCCGCGTAGCTCCGGTAGGCGACGGCCGCCAGCTGTTCCACCCGCTCGGCGCGCGCCACCGCGGCGGCGGCGAGTTCGCGCGGCGACACCGCACCGTCGCGCACCAGCGTGGCCAGGGCGACGGCGTCGTGATCACCGAGTGCGTCGTCGGCGAAGGCGTGGACGCGCGAGGGTAGCGGAAGATGAGCGTCGGCGGTCATGACCCGAATCTAATGTGTCCAGCAGGTAGATCGTCCAGAACAGAAAGGACAGCAGGTGGCCGCGACATACCCGGATCCGGTGCCACCGAAGGGCCGAGTCGGCTCGCTGTTGTTCGCTTTGCCGCCCGCGGGCCGACGGTGGAGCGTGGCGTTGCGTGCCGCGCTCGCGTTCGCCGCTCCCGCCACGATCATCACCGGTCTCGGCCATCCGGATGCGGCGGTGTTCGTCATGTTCGGCGCCTTCGCCGTGCTCTACGGCGAAGGGCGGCCGTTCCGGGTGCGCGGCCGGGTGGTCCTCGCCGCGGGCTCGGCGCTGCTGGCCGCCTGCGGTGTCGGTGCGGTGGTCGGCAGTCTGCTGGACACCGGGTTCGGGTCATCGCTGCTCATGGTCGTCGTGGTGTCGGCGATCGCGGTCGTGGCCGTGTTCGTCATCGATGCGCTGCGGCTCGGTCCGCCCGGTGCGCTGTTCTTCGCGCTCGTCTGCGCGGGCGCGATGAGAGCCGCCGAGGTCGGGACCTCAGTGTTGACGTTGTTGTTCTGCACGGCCTGCGGTGTCGTCGCGTCGATCGTCGTCTCGATGGCCGGGGTGCTGCGAGATCGTCGCAAGCCCGAACGGGTGGCGGTCGGCGCTGCGGTTCGGGCGGTCGACGCCTATGTCGTGGCGCGGGAGGCCGGAACGCCCGCTATCGACCTGCGCCACCGGGCGGGAGCCGCGATGGCGGACGCGTGGGCCGCGGTCTACGACGCGGGCCTGCCCTCGGACCCAGGGGAAGCCGAGCTGCTGGCGACCTTGCAGGAGGCGCGGCGCAACCTCGCCGGGCACGCCCCCGACGACGACACCGACGATCTGCTGGTCGATCCGTTGGTCTCGTTCGCCCGCCCGGGCATCGGGTTCCGGCTGGAGCGTTCCCTGTCGTTCTCCTCGCACGCGGCGATCAGCGCGATGCGCGTCGCCGTGGGCTGCCTTGGCGCGGGTGCGCTCAGCGCGCTGCTCGGTCTGGAGCGGCCGCACTGGGCGGTGCTCAGCGCCCTGATCGTCTTGCAGACCGGACCGGATCGAGTGCGCGGACAGGTGCGGGCCATCCACAGGTTCGTCGGCACCATCGCGGGCCTCGGTCTGTTCGCGCTCATCTACCAGCTGGGGCCGACCGGTTACGCGCTGATCGCGCTGGTCGCCGCGCTGCAGTTCTGCATCGAACTGTTCGTGCCGCGCAATTACGCGCTGGCCGTCGTCTTCATCACGCCGGTCGCCCTGATCGCGGGTGGAGTCGCCACGACAGGCGGGCCGATCGCACCCGTGATCCGTGATCGGTTGTGGGAGACACTGCTCGGTGTCGCCGTCGCCGTGCTCGCGCTGCACGGCGTCGCACCCCACGGCCACCGGCGCACCTTTCGCCGGCTGGAACACCGGGTGCGCACCACCGCGCGCACCCTGCTCGACCGGCTGCGCCGTAAGCCGATGGACGCCGAAGCGTGGGTGCTGGTCCAGCATCTGCAATTCGAGTTGGTCGGCGTGGTGCGCAGCGGCATCGACTCGGCGACCGACGATCCGGAGTGGACCCGCGAATACTGGCCGGAGCACACGGCACTGGCGCACTTCGGTCATGACCTGCTCGCCGCCTGCTGGGTGCTGCGGCCGGGCCAGCGGCTGGCGGACGTGGACGGCTGGGCGGCCCGCTTGGCCGCGGCCCGGTCGGAGCCGGGAGCGGCGTCCGGACCGCC
This sequence comes from Nocardia sp. NPDC051929, assembly GCF_044548645.1. Taxonomy (NCBI): domain Bacteria; kingdom Bacillati; phylum Actinomycetota; class Actinomycetes; order Mycobacteriales; family Nocardiaceae; genus Nocardia; species Nocardia sp. NPDC051929. The sequence goes on from NZ_JBIUCG010000015.1 coordinate 83,927, forward strand.
TGCTAGCGTTCGGCGCATGCACGACAGCGTCACGGTCCGGATGGCCGCCCCGGCCGACAAGATCTGGGAACTGGTCAGCGACATCGAGAACACCGGGCGATTCAGTCCGGAGACGTTCGCCGCCGAGTGGCTCGGCGGCGCGACAGGGCCCGCGGTCGGCGTGAAGTTCCGCGGCCATGTCAACCGCAACGGCTGGGGACTGAAATACGCGACGGTGTGCCGCATCGTCGCCTGCGAGCCGGGTCGCGAGTTCGCCTTCACCGTGCTGGGACCACAGGGCATGCCGATCAACACGTGGCGCTATGTTTTCCGGCCGGTGGACGGCGGCACCGAGGTCACCGAGTCGTTTCAGCTGCACAGCAATCCGGTGCTGCGGCTGTATTGGTTGCTGGCCGGGTGGGCGCGCGGCAAGACGAACGTCGAGGGAATGCGCGAGACCCTCAACCGGATCAAGGCCGTCGTCGAATGATCGGGACGCACGAGACCCGAGGCGGGAAAGCATGACCGCTCCCGTGCTCCTCGTGCTCGGCGCCGGTCCCGGCGTCGGGCTGTCGGTCGCCCGCCTGTTCGCAGCCGACGGCTTCACCGCCGTGCTGGCCTGCCGGTTGCCCGAAGAGGCCGAGCCTCTGGCCCAACAGTTGCGGGAGCAGGGGTTCGACGCGGAGGGCATCGGCGTGGATCTGCGTGATCCCGCCGACGTGGCCCGAGTCGTCGCGGGGGTGGGTGAGCGGCACGGCCGCATCGACGTGCTGCACTTCAATCCCAGCGTCTTCCGTGAGGCCGATCCGTTGCGGCTGTCGGTCGCCGAGTTGCTCGAGGACCTCACCGTGGGCGCCGGGGCGCTGCTGCCCGCCGTGCAAGCGGCGCGTCCCTTCCTGTCCGAGGGCGCCCGCGTGCTGGTCACCGGCAGCGCGGCAGCGGACAAGCCCTGGCATCGGGCCGCTTCGCTCGGTGTCCAGAAGGCGGCGGTGCGCAACCTGGTGACCAGTGTGGACGCCACCCTCGCGCCCGAGGGCATCCGAGCGGTCGCGGTGCAGATCAACGGCGTTCTCGGCGAGGGAGCGTTCACCAGGGACCGGGTCGCCGGGGCGCTGTACGCGGCGGCCACCCGCCCCGCCGAGGGATGGACGCCACACGTCTCCTACGACGGCTGACCTACCTGGGCCGGATCGCCGTGAACTCGATGGGCAGGTGCGCGGGCCCGCGCAGATTGACGTGCTCCCGATACGGTGGCGGGTCGACCGTCAGCCTCGGTGACTCGACTCGTTGCGCGAACCGGGTCAACGCCACCCGCGCCTCCAGGCGGGCCAGGGGAGCGCCGACGCAGAAATGAGCCCCGAGGCCGAAGGCCAGATGGCGGTTTTCGCGCGCCGGGTCGAATCCGTCGGGGTCGCCGAACATCGCGGGGTCGCGGTGCGCGGCGGCGATCAGCAGCACAACCAGATCGCCGCGCTGAATGTCCGTGCCTCCTATGGTCAGATCGTCGGCGGCGATGCGCGGGATCAACTGGACCGGCGGGTCGAAGCGCAGCGTCTCCTCGACGACGCCGGCCGCGCGGTCCGGTTCCGCGCGGAGGGCGGCGAGTTCGTCCGGCCTGCGCAGCAGGGCGAGGGTCGCGTTGGCGATCAGGTTGACCGTCGTCTCGTGCCCGGCGACCAGCAGCAGCGCGCAGGTCGAGATCAGTTCCGCATGGGTGAGCACGTCTCCGGCGTCTTCGGCGGCGATGAGTTCGGACAGCAGATCGGGGCCGGGAGTGTGGCGGCGGCGGTCGGTGAGTTCTTCGAAGTAGGCGTACAACTCGGTCCCGGCGCGCTGGATCTCCGCCGGGTCGGCGCGGAATTGGGCGGCCGCGCGAGAAGTCGGGTCGAGCGTGCGGGACAGCAGGGCGGACCAGGTGCTGAGCTTGGCTTCGTCCGCCAGCGGGACGCCGAGTAGTTCGCAGATCACGGTCACCGGCAGGGGATAGGCGAAGTGATCGACGGCGTCGAAGCTCCCCGCGCGGGCGCGCTGGTCGAGCAGGTCGTCGACGATCTCGATGATCCGAGGCTCCAGTTGCCGCACGACGCGCGGGGTGAACGCCTTGGACACCAGGCGGCGCAGGCGAGTGTGATCGGGCGGATCCAGGAACAAGAACGAGGGTTTCGCTTGGGCCGCACCGTCTTCCCGCGTGCCGTCGTGGATCGGCATCGAGCCCAGCTGCAGCCGGGCCAGCGACCGGTCGACGCTCGCGCGCGGATCGCGCAGCACGGCGGCGCAGTCGGCGTAGCGGGTGAGCACGACGACCGGAGCGGTGCCGATCCGGAACGCGCCGGAGTCACGCAGCCGCGCGAAGACGGGGTACGGGTCCGGCCGCACGGCGGGGTCGAGCAGGCGCACGTAGTCGTCGGTCGGGTGGTTCGTGGTCGTCATCGACACTCCCAGCTGTCCGGCCCGGAGCGGGCACCGGTCTTGCTCGGTATTATTCCGATACCATCGGTAGGAAAGCAATACCGATGCGGGATGCGAAAATGTCGCCATGACACTGCGGCGCCCGGTCGACGATTCGGTCACCCGCGTCGTCGAACTACTCGGCGACCGGTGGACCATCCTGCTCATCGCCGAGGCGTTCTTCGGGGTGCACCGCTTCAGCGATTTCGCGCGCAATATCGGCATCACCAACCGCAACCTGCTCACCAGCCGCCTGCGCATGCTGATCGACGCGGGCATCTTCACCCGCACCGACCACGGCGGCGGCCGGGTCGACTATCACCTCACCGCAGCGGGCCGCGAACTGTATCCGATCGTCACCGCGATGATGGTGTGGGGCGACAACCACCTGACCGGGCCGGAGGGCAGGCCGATCGTCCTGGAACATCGCACCTGCGGACACGAGACCTCGCCCATGCTGGTCTGCGACCACTGCCGCGAACCGATCGATCCGCGCGATGTGGAACCCAAGGCCGGGCCCGGGTTCCACCAGCCACCCGGGGCCGAACAAGCAGGTTGAGGGATGCGTGAACCCGGACTTGCTCCGCGCTCAATCCAGCTGGTTGACGAACGCCTCGGCCAAGTACAGCGGTAGGAGTAGGTAGTACAGCAGCATCGCCATCGAGCCGGCTCCGATCGTCAACGCGGGTCCCACGCGGTGCCGTCGCGGGAACGTCGCGCAGGGATGGGAGACCGGGTGGTCTCGCGAGTGCAGGAATGTAGTGCAGCTTCCCACCATCGGCAACACCGGGCAGCGTGTCGGCTCTAGTGGAGCGCGCTGCCCTGCACCCACTGCTCCCAGGGCACACCCCAGTCACCGTTCTGCCAGACCTCCAGCGGGGCGCCGCCCGTGTTGCGGATCTCCACCACGTCACCGGGGACGGCGAAATTGAAGAACCACTGGGCGTTCTCGCCGCTGAGGTTGAGGCAGCCGTGCGAGACGTCGGTGTTGCCCTGAGCCCAGACGGTGGAGTCGAGCTGGTGCAGATAGATGCCGTCGGTGCTGATCCGGGTGGCCCAGCCGATGGCCTCCTTGTAGCCGAGCCGGGAGTTGATCGGCAGTCCGTAGGTGGAGGAGTCCATGATCACCGGATTGGCCTTGTCCATCACCGTGTAGATCCCGGGTTGGGTCCAGAACGTGATCGTCTTGCCTCCGACGACCTCGCTGCCGCCCCTGCCCATCGAGGTCGGCATGGTGCGGATCAGCCTGCCGTTCTCGAAGACCTGGACCTGTTTGGTGTTGTCATCGGCGATCGATACGTGCGCCGCGCCGATGGTGAACGTGGTCTTGGTGTCCTCCTGGCCGTAGAGCCCGCGGCCGAGTTCCTGGCCGTAGACGTTCGCCGCCACGCTGACCTTGGTGCCCGGCGCGTAGTACTCCCTCGGACGCCAGTGCGCGTTGCGGTCGTCCAGCCAGTACCAGGAGCCCTCCACCGGCGGATCGGTGGTGACCGCGAGGTGCTTCTCGGCGGCGGCGTGGTCGGGAATGTTCTCGTCGAAGTGCGCCACCACCACGGTGCCCACGCCGAACGTGCCGCCGTCGGACAGTGGCGTGCCGCCCGTGGTGGTCAGTGACACCTTCGTCTGGTTGTTGGGGGTCAGCGTGGAGAAGGTCGAGGTGGTCGGGCCGGTTCTGCCGGTGATGCTCAAACCCTCCGCGGTCACCGTGTAGGTGCGGCCGTAGCCGAGCGGCTCGGTGGGTTTCCACGCCGTCTTGTCCGGCGTCATGATCCCGTCGACCGTCTTGCCCTGCTCGTTGGTCATGGTGACCCGGGCCAGCTGGCCGTCGGCCGTGCTCACCTGCACCGGCGCCAGCGGATCGACATTGCCCGCGCCCGAGGAGGGCGTGATCGTGATCGGCGCGGGCGCTGGGCCCGCCGCACCCGGTGTCTTCCCCGGCCCCGACGAGGACGAGCACGCCGCCACGAGCACCGCCATGATCAGGGCGAACCCCGCGACGATTCCGGATCGGACGCGACTGGTCGCCATGAAATCTCCTGTATCCGCCCAGCGCAACGAATGGCGCACCCGCGCCTGTCTATCCCCCTCGCAGTTTACCGACCCGTTTCGCGCGCGAACCCGTGCGGAGCGGGCCCACGGCAGACTCCCAGCCACTACACAGGAAGGGCCTCGGCGGAAAACCGCTGGCTCCCGGGCGGTCGACCTTTCTACCGTCGCTGGGTATGGAGATCGACTACCGATGGCGAGGCGCTCTGAGCGACAGCGAACTGGCCGACTTGACGAGATCGCACGGCGGCGACGCGGACCCGGGATGGTGGGACCGCGCGGCGCGGCACAGCCTCGGCTGGGTCACCGCCCGGACCGGCGCTGACGCGCTCGCCGGTTTCGTCAACGTGGCGTGGGACGGCGGCGACCACGCGTTCCTGCTCGACCCGAAGGTGCGGTCCGAATGGCAGCACCGAGGCATCGGCACCGAACTCGTCGCCAGGGCCGCGCACGGCGCCAGGACGGCGGGCTGCACCTGGTTGCACGTCGATTTCGAGGATCGCCTCGCGCCGTTCTACTTCGATGCCTGCGGTTTCCGCGCCACGACAGCCGGACTTCTGCGACTGCGCGGCCACGGCTGACGGCCGAAAGTACCGATCGGGACCGCGCCGGCGCGTGCCATGCTGAGGGCCGGAGTCGACCGAGGGGAACGAATGCAGAATCGCCCATCGGCAGCGGAGTTGCTGGATTCGCTCGCCGAGCTGCTCGAGGAGACGCTGCTACCCGCCCTGCCCGCGGAGTTGCGGCACAGGGCGCGGGTGGGGGCCAACCTCGCCAGGATCGTGCGCAGGGAGATCGAATCGGGCCCCGGCGCAGCCGAGCGGGAGCGCGAGCTGCTCGCCGCGGTGGCCGAGGGCGATGACGAGCGACTCTGGGCGGCCCTGGTCTCCGTCGTGCGGGCGGATCTGGCGATCGCCAAGCCGGGCTACGACGCCTGGGCGGCCGAGTGAGCGTCGATCCGGCGCGCGGCTTGGCCGAATTCCTCGGGTCGGGAACCCGCGAGGTGACGGTGTCGAACCTCGAATACCTCTCCGCGGGCGCCCGCCGCCGCAACGTCGCTTTCGAGGCCGATCTGGGCGGCGGGACGCGTCGCCTGGTCGCGACCATCGTGCCGAGCGCGATCGAGCTGGTTCCGGTGGACGTGGAGGCCGCCGTCCGGGAACTGGCGCGCACGCACGGTGTTCCGGTGCCGCCCGTGGTGGCGATCTGCACCGACGCCGCCTTTGTCGGGGGCCCGTTCGTGATCTCCGAGCGCGTCGATGGGGAAACCGTGCCGCGCAAGGTGTTACGGCTGGTCGAGGCGTCGGGCATCGGCGAACGGGTCGCCGAGCAATTGGGCGAGGCCATGGGGCGCTTGCACGCGATCGACCCGGCGGACGCGCCCGCACGGCTGCCCGTCGCGGCGGCCGATCCCGAGCGCCAGCTGATCGAGGCCGACGGGCAGGTGCGCGCGCTCCTGCCGGACCGTCCGGTGTTCGCCCTCGCGCTGCGCTGGCTGGAACGCCACTGCCCGCCCGCGCCGCCCCGCACCGCGCTGCTGCACACCGACCTGCGCAACGGCAACATCGTCGTCGGTCCCGACGGCCTGCGCGCCGTGCTCGACTGGGAAGGCGCGCAGCGTCAGGGTGATCCGATGCGCGACGTGGCTTGGCCCGCGCTGCGCATGTGGCGCTTCCGCGCGGACGACCGCGAATTCGGCGGCCTGGCGGGCCGCGAGGCGTTCGTGCGCGGCTACCACCGCGGTGGCGGGAGCTTCGACGAAGACCGGTTCCGCTGGTGGAAGGTGCTGTGCACGCTCGGCTGGGGCGTCGGACTGGCCGGGCAGGCCGCGGCCCATCTGGACGGCAGCGTGCGCGACATCGTGATGGCGGCCAGCGGACGCCGCGTGTCGGAAATCGAATGGGACCTGCTGATGCAGATCCGACCCACTGCGAAAGGCTGAATGCCCGATGGATTTCGAGCTACCTGCGGAACTGGTCGATTACCTCGCCGAACTCGACGCGTTCATCGATCGGGAGATCACCCCGCTCGAGCAGGCCGACGACAACATCCGCTTCTTCGACCACCGCCGTGAGGACGCCCGCACCGACTGGGAGCGCGGCGGCCTGCCGAACGGGGAGTGGGAGGAACTGCTGGCCGAGGTCCGCAGGCGCGCCGACGCCGCCGGTCACCTGCGCTACGCGTTCCCAGCGCACTACGGCGGGCGGGACGGCACGAACCTCGGCATGGCGGTGATCCGCGAGCACCTGGCCCGGCGTGGCCTCGGATTGCACTGCGATCTGCAGAACGAGCACGCCATCGTGGCCAACAATGTCGGCCTGTTGCTCATGCTCGAGTACGGCACGCCCGAGCAGCAGGCGGAGTGGGTGGACGGACTGGCCTCGGGAACGAAGTTCTTCGCCTTCGGCATCACCGAGCCCGAGCACGGCTCGGACGCGACGCACATGGAGACCTCGGCGGTCCGCGACGGCGACGGCTGGGTGATCACCGGGCGCAAGACCTGGAACACCGGTGTGCACATCGCCGACGCCGACCTGATCTTCGCGCGCACCTCGGGCGGCCCCGGCGACGCGACGGGCATCACGGCGTTCCTGGTGCCCACCGACGCACCCGGGTTCATCGTCGAGGAGTACCTCTGGACCTTCAACATGCCCACCGACCACGCCCGGGTCGCGCTGGACGGCGTCCGGCTCCCGGGCTCCGCCGTCTTCGGCGGCGAGGGACGCGGCTTGGCGGTGGTCCAGCACTTCTTCAATGAGAACCGTATCCGCCAGGCCGCGTCCAGTCTGGGCGCGGCGCAGTACTGCATCGACCAGTCGGTGGCCTACGCCAAACAGCGCAAGCCCTTCGGCAAGCCGCTGGCCACCAACCAGGCGATCCAGTTCCCCTTGGTGGAACTGCACACCCAGTGCGAGATGTTGCGCGCCCTCATTCACAAGACCGCGTGGTCGATGGACACCTACGGCACGTTCGCCGTCTCCGAGCAGGTCTCGATGTGCAACTACTGGGCCAACCGGTTGTGCTGCGAGGCCGCCGACCGCGCGATGCAGGTGCACGGCGGCCTCGGCTACTCCCGGCACAAGCCGTTCGAGCACATCTACCGCCACCACCGGCGCTACCGGATCACCGAGGGCGCCGAGGAGATCCAGATGCGCCGCGTCGCGGGCTACCTGTTCGGCTTCATGGGCAGCAAAGCGCCGAAGGGCGTATGAGCCGGGTCAGAGGCGGCGGATCCGGGCCAGCCACGCGGCGGCGTCGACCTGGCCGGACTCGGAGATCTCCAGGTCCGTCGCTTCTTGCGCGACCAAATCGGTGACCCGTCCGCGGTACTGGGTCGCTCGTAGGTCCTCCACCGACCAGCCGTCGCGGAACGACTCCCGGATCAACGTGTCGCTGATCCGCGGCCCGAACCCCGGCTCGACATCCGAGAGCGCGAGAACGTAGAGCGTTCCGCCCGGCTTGCAGACGGCGTGCAGGCTGCGGACGTACGCGGCGCGCGCCTCGTCCTCGGTCCCGAAGACGTGGAACAGCGCGCTGTCGACGACGGTGTCGAACGCGGGCGCGGAGCCGGGCGGGTCACCGGAGAAGTCCGGCCGGTCGCCGAGGGCCAGCGCGTCGGCCACCTCGAACACGGCCGACGGCACACCCTGTTCGGCCGCGTTGGCGCGCGCGTACGCCACCGCGCTCGGCGACATGTCGATGCCCCGCACGTCGTATCCCAGGCGGGTCAGCAGGATCGTGTGCTCACCCGCGCCGGAGCCCGGGTCGAGCACGCGTCCGGTGATGCCGCCGTCCCGCTCGAGCGCGACGATTGCCGGTTGCGGCTCGCCGATCACCCAGGGTGCGGAGTCGTTGTCATAGACGGTGTTCCAGAAATCAGCTGGACGAGTCATGCCACCATGCTTCATCCTCAACCGCCGTTGAGGTCAACCCGACGCGGCCGGGATTGTGCGAGGTCCGGACCACGTACGCTGCGTCGACGCGGCGGTCGCGGGTACGCGCCGGGTATGAGCACACCGAATATCGATCCCGAAACGGCGGAGTCGATGCAGCAGGACGCGGATTTCGCCGAGGAGCACACCAAACCGACGCACGCCGACGAGCACCCGGCCGGTGAGCAGCTCGAGACCGACGAATCGACTCCGCGCGGCCACGGCGGAATGGATCGGTGAGCACGGCGTGGCACGGTTCCACGCGGAAACCGTGCCACGCGACCGCGCTCAGGCGACGGCGACCATCCGAGCCGCGTTGGCGGACTCGTCGTCGGCCGCCTGGTTGGCGGCCAGTTCGGCGCGCACCCGCTCGCGGTACCGGGTGATCTCCCGCTCGGTGGCGGCGGCGTCCCAGCCGAGGTGCGCGCCGATCAGCCAGGCCACCTCGGGCGCGGCGGCCAGACCGCGGTCGGCGGCCTCGATGGAGACGCGGGTGCGGCGGGTGAGCACGTCGTCCAGGTGCAGCGCGCCTTCGTGCGTCACCGCGTACACGGCCTCCGCGCCGAGGTACTCCGGCGCGCCGGTGAGCGGACGGCCCAGGTCCGGTTCGCGGGCGATCAGGTCGAACAGGTCGGTGATCGCCGAGCCGTAGCGGCCGAGCAGGCGCTCGACCGTCGCCCGCGGCAGGCCCGCGCGTTGCGCCAGGCTGTCGAGGTCGGCCGCGAGTTCCTGGTAACCCACCGCGCCGAGGATCGGCAGGTGCTCGGTCACCGACGGCGCGACCGCGCGGCCGAGTCCCGCCACCGCCGCGTCCACGACGTCGGCGGCCATCACCCGGTAGGTGGTGTACTTGCCTCCCGCGATCACGAACAGACCGGGAGCCGGTTCGGCGACCGCGTGCTCCCGCGAGAGCGTCGCGGTGTCGGCCGACGCGCCGGACAGCAACGGACGCAGCCCCGCGTACGTGCCGACGATGTCGTCGCGGGTGAGCGGCTCGCGCAGCACCTGGTTGACGTGGTCGAGCAGGTATTGCACGTCGGCGTCGCTGGCGGCCGGATGGTCCTTGCTCAGCGACCAGTCCGTGTCGGTGGTGCCGATGATCCAGTGGCCGTGCCACGGGATGACGAACAGCACGCTCTTCTCGGTGCGCATGATCAGGCCGGTGTCCAGATGCAGGCGATGACGCGGCACCAGGATGTGCACGCCTTTCGACATGCGGACGTGGAACGGGAACTCGACGCCGGTCATCCGGTTCATCTCGTCGGTCCACACGCCGGTGGCGCTGATCACCCGGCGCGCGCGCACCGTGTGCACCCGGCCGGTTTCCAGGTCGGTGACCTCCGCGCCGACGACGCGCTCACCGTCGCGCAGCAGCCCCGTCACCTTGGTGCGGGTGAGCACGGTCGCGCCGTGCTGGGCGGCGGTCCGCGCGATCATCATCGTGTGCCTGGCGTCGTCGACCTGCGCGTCGAAGTACCGGATCGCTCCGGTCAGCGCGTCCTCGCGCAGCGCGGGCGCCAGCTCCAGCGCGCGGGTGTGCGACAGGTGCCGATGCATCGGCAAGGCGCGAGCACCGCCGATCGTGTCGTACAGGGCGACGCCCGCGCCGATGTAGGCGCGTTCCCAGACGCGATGGCGTAGCGGCAGCAAAAACGACACCGGCCGCACCAGGTGCGGGGCCAGCCGGCGCAACAGCAGGCCGCGTTCCTTCAGCGCCTCCCGCACCAGCCAGAAGTCCAGCTGCTCCAGGTAGCGCAGCCCGCCGTGGATGAGCTTGCTGGAGCGGCTCGAGGTGCCTGCCGCGAAGTCCCTGGCCTCCACCAGGGTCACGGCGAGGCCGCGGGCGGCGGCGTCGAGGGCGGCGCCCGCGCCGACCACGCCGCCGCCGATGACGAGTACATCGATCTCGGTGTCGCCGAGTGCGTTCACCGCGCGGGCGCGGTACTGGGCGTCCAATCGTGCGGACACAGCGGTATCTCTCCTTGTTTCGGGGTTATTCGGGTAGGACGGCGTCGCCCCTCATTCGTCGACGTCGATCCAGTCGAGGGTGCGGGCGACGGCCTTCTTCCAGCGCGCGTAGCCACGCTCGCGCTGTTCCTCCGACCAGGTCGGATGCCAGCGCTTGGCTTCGTTCCAGTTCCGTTCCAGCTCGTCGGTGTCGTTCCAGAAGCCGACCGCGAGCCCTGCCGCGTAGGCCGCGCCGAGCGCGGTGGTCTCGGCGACCACCGGACGCGACACCGGCACACCGAGGAAGTCGGCCTGCAGCTGCATGCACAGCTCGTTGGCGGTGACGCCGCCGTCCACCCGCAGCACGTCCAGCCGCACTCCGGAGTCGGCCTGCATCGCCTCGACCACGTCGCGGGTCTGGTAGCAGATAGATTCCAGCGTCGCCCGCGCGAGATGGGCGTTGGTGCTGTAGCGGGACAGACCGACGATCGCGCCGCGCGCGTCCGAGCGCCAGTACGGCGCGAACAGGCCGGAGAACGCGGGCACGAAATACACCCCGCCGTTGTCCTCGGCCTGCCGGGCGAGCGATTCGCTTTGCGCCGCGCCGGAGATGATGCCCAGCTGGTCGCGCAGCCACTGCACCGCCGAGCCGGTCACCGCGATGGAACCTTCCAGCGCGTACACCGGCTTCTCCCCGCCCAACTGGTAGGCCACCGTGGTCAGCAGGCCGTGCTGCGAGCGCACGATCTCGGTTCCGGTGTTGAGCAGCAGGAAGTTGCCGGTGCCGTAGGTGTTCTTCGCCTCGCCGGGACGGAAGCAGACCTGTCCGACGGTGGCGGCCTGCTGATCGCCGAGCACGCCCGCCAGCGGCACCGCGCCGCCGAACGGTCCGTCGGCGCGGGTGGTGCCGAACAGTTCCGGGTTGGCCGAGGGAGCGATCCGGGGCAGCATCGCGCGCGGCACCCCGAACAGGGACAGCAGTTCGTCGTCCCAGTCCAGAGTCTCCAGATTCATCAGCATGGTGCGGCTGGCGTTGGTCGGGTCGGTGACGTGCACGCCGCCGTCGACACCGCCGGTCAGCTGCCACAGCAGCCAAGTGTCGGTGGTGCCGAACAGCGCGTCGCCGCGTTCGGCGTCCTCCGCCACCCCGGGAACGTTGTCCAGGATCCAGCGCAGCTTGCCGCCGGAGAAGTAGGTGGCGGGCGGCAGGCCCGCCTTACGCCGGATGATGTCGCCGTGCCCGGCTCGTTCCAGTTCGGCGGCGATCCGGTCGGTGCGGGTGTCCTGCCAGACGATCGCGTTGCAGTACGGCCGCCCGGTCTTGCGGTTCCACACCACCGTGGTCTCGCGCTGGTTGGTGACGCCGACCGCGGCCAGGTCGCTCGCGACCAGATCGGCCTTGGTCAAGGTGGTCTGGATGACCGCGCGGGTGCGCTCCCAGATCTCGGTCGGATTGTGCTCCACCCAGCCCGGGCGCGGCAGGATCTGCTCGTGCTCGAGCTGGTGGCGGGCGACCTCGTTGCCACCGTGATCGAACACCATGAAGCGGGTGCTCGTGGTGCCCTGGTCGATGGCGCCGACGTACTGGCTCATCGCGGTCCTTTCGGGAAAATACTGGGAAAGAGCAGGATTCAGAACAGGAACTGCGCGGCGAGTCCGGCCAGCGCGCCGCCGAGCAGCGGGCCGAGCACCGGCACCCAGGCGTAACCCCAGTCGGAGTCCTTGCCGTGCGGTGCGGCGTCGGGCGATTCGGCCGGAGCGGGCGCACCCGCGCCCACGGGGACCAGGACCGCGTCGGCGGGGGCGGGCTTGCTCACCGGCAGCAGCGCGTGCGCGATGCGCGGACCGAGATCGCGAGCGGGGTTGATGGCGTATCCGGTCGGCCCGCCCAGGGAGGCGCCGATGCCGACGACCAGGAGCGCGGCGGCGGCCGGGCCGAGCCCGCTCGGGGTGTGGCCGAAGGTGAGGATCACCAGGACGAGGATGAAGGTGCCGATCACTTCGGTGACGAAGTTCCAGCGCAGGGCGCGAATCGCGGGGCCGGTGGCGAACACCGCGAGCTTCTTCTCCTCGTCGATCTCGGCGTCGAAGTGGCGCTTGTAGGCGACGTAGGCCACGGTCGCGCCGAGGAAGGCGCCGGCGAATTGGCCGCTCAGGTACGCGAGTGTCGTCGAGCCGGAGATCGCGATGCCGGGGGCGAACTCGTCGGCCCCGCTGAACAGGATGCCGACGGTGACCGCGGGGTTGAGATGGCCGCCGGTCTTGTAGGCGACGTAGACGCCCGCCAGGACCGCGAACCCCCATCCCATGTTGATCAGCAGCCAGCCGCCGTCCAATCCTTTGGACTTCGCCAGCAGTACGTTCGCGACCACACCGACCCCGAGCAGCACCAGCACGCCTGTGCCGAGTGCTTCACTGAGGAAGATCGAGCCGAAGTTCATCGTTGAGCCTCCGTTCGCCCCGCAGGTCGCGGACGCGACCGTGCGTGAAACGGAAACTACGGCGGGATACGGAACCCGGATACAGCTGCCGTTCGACAATGTCGAACGCCTCGACTGGTTGCCGGAAGGCGGCGACGCTACCGTCCGACGCGCGAGGAGGATGTATGGCGCAGCTCACACTGGGTTTCAATGATGTTGCTCAGGTATCACCAGCCGTTCGACATTGTCGAATCACGACACGGGTAGGTTCCCCGATATGCCAGGTGCGATCCAATCGATCGAGCGGGCGGCGGCCGTTCTGCGGCTGCTGGCCCGCGGCTCAGGGCGGCTCGGCGTCGGCGACATCGCGAGCGCGCTCGACCTGCCCAAGCCGACCGCGCACGGCATCCTGCGCACGCTGCAAGGCGTCGGCTTCGTCGAACAGGATCCGGCCACCGGCAAGTACCAACTCGGCGCGGCGCTGCTGCACCTGGGCACCAGCTACCTCGACGCGAACGAGTTGCGCTCCCGCGCGATCAACTGGGCCGACGCGCTGGCGGCGCGCACCGGCGAATCGGTGCGGATCGGCGCGCCGATGGACGGCGCGGTGGTCGTGGTGCATCACGTGTTCCGGCCGGACAATACCCAGCAGGCGCTCGAACTCGGCGAACTGCTGCCGCCGCACGCCACCGCGCTGGGCAAGGTCCTGCTCGCCTACGACGCCGAGCTGGCCGCCACGACGCGCCGCGCCGAGCTGGCCCCGCTCACACACCGCACCCTGGTCGACCGCACCGGGCTCGCCAGGGCGCTGGGCGGCGTCCGGCAGGCCGGATGGGCGGGCGACACCGAGGAATTCCGGACGGGCGAGGCGGGTATCGCGGCGCCGATCCGGGCGCCCGGTGGCCTCGTGGTCGGCGCCATCGGCATCACCGGCGCGGTGGACCGGCTCTGTGACGCCCAGTTGCGGCACCGGCCCGCGCTGGTCGGTCAGGTGCTCGACGCCGCACGGGCGGTGTCGCGCGATCTCGGTACGAGTCACTGACTTTCGTCCCCGCGGTGACCGTCCGATGTCGATCAGGAGCAGCCGAGCATGAAGCAGCGTTACGTGCTGGCCATCGACCAGGGCACCACCTCCACGCGGTGCATCCTGTTCGACCAGCGTGCCCGGCTCGTCGGCGTCGCGCAGCGCCCGCACCGGCAGCACTATCCGCGGCCGGGCTGGGCGGAGCAGGACGCGCTGGAGATCTGGCGCAATGTCGAGCGGATCGTGCCGCAGGCCCTGCGGGATTCCGGTGTGACGGCCGACCGGATCGCCGCGCTGGGCATCGCCAACCAGCGCGAGACCACCGTGGTGTGGGACCGCCGCACCGGCACGCCGATCGGACGCGCCATCGTCTGGCAGGACGTGCGCACCGAGGAACTGGTCCGCGAGCTCGGGGACAAGCCGGGCGCCGACCGGATCCGAGAGCTGTGCGGCCTGCCGCTGGCCAGCTACTTCGCCGCGCCGCGCCTGCGCTGGATGCTGGACTCGGTGCCAGGTCTGCGCGAGCGCGCGGAACGGGGCGAGGTGCTGTTCGGCACCATGGAGACCTGGCTGATCTGGAACCTCACCGGAGGCCCCGACGGCGGGCTGCATTGCACCGACGTCACCAACGCCAGCCGCACCCTTCTGATGAACCTGCGCACCCTCGCCTGGGACGACGAACTGCTGGAGTTCTTCGGCATCCCCGCCCGCATGCTGCCGCGCATCCAGCCCTCGATCGCGTCCTACGGCAACACGCGCCGGGTCGTGCCCGGCATCCCGATCGCCGCCGCCCTCGGCGACCAGCATGCCGCGTTGTTCGGCCAAACCTGTTTCGCGCGTGGGGAGACCAAGTGCACCTACGGCACCGGCGGCTTCCTCATGATGAACACCGGACGCGACCTGGTGCGTTCCGAGCACGGCCTGCTCACCACGATCGGCTACCAGATCGGCCCCGAGCCGGTCTACGCGCTGGAGGGGCCGATCGCGGTCACGGGATCGCTCGTGCAATGGGTGCGCGACAACATCGGACTGGTCACCAGTGCGCCGGAGATCGAAACCCTCGCGCGCACCGTCGAAGACAACGGCGGCTGCTACGTCGTGCCCGCGTTCTCCGGGCTGTACGCGCCGCATTGGCGCAGCGACGCGCGCGGTCTCATCGCCGGGCTGACCTCCTACATCACCAAGGGCCACATCGCGCGCGCCGTGCTGGAGGCGACCGCTTGGCAGACCCGGGACGTGGTGGAGGCGATGAACGCCGACTCCGGCCTGCAAGCCGCGGCACTGCGCGTGGACGGCGGGATGACCTCGAACAACCTGCTCATGCAGATCGTGTCCGATGTGCTGGATGTTCCGGTGCTGCGTCCGTTCGTCGCCGAGACGGTCTCACTGGGCGCGGCGTACGCCGCGGGTCTCGCCGTGGGGTATTGGCCCGACCTCGAGGGATTGCGCAACAATTGGCGCCTTGCCGCCCAATGGGTTCCGCGCATGGACGCGGAGCTGCGGGAGGACGAGTACGAGAACTGGAAACGCGCGGTCGAGTTGACCTTCGGCTGGGTGCGGTCGAAGAAGCGGGCGCGGCGGTGAGTCCGGGGCCCGGAGCTCGTGTCGGGAGCGTGGGTTAGCGTCGAGAGCATGCGGCTTCACGTGGGATGTGCGATGTGGACGCACGCGGCCTGGCAGGAACGTCAGCTCTCCCCGGGGGAGCGGTTGCGCTGGTACGCCACGTGGTGCAACGCGGTCGAAGGCAATACGACGTTCTACGCGACGCCGTCGCTGCGCACAGTCGAATCATGGGCGGCGCAATGCGATCCCGCGTTCCGCTTCGTGCTCAAGTTGCCGAAGCCGATCACCCACGAACGCAGACTGACCGGCGTCGAGCAGGAGCTGCGGTCCTTCCTCGCCGCGATGGAGCCGCTCGGCGAACGCATCCACGCCCTGTGGATCCAGCTGCCGGGTTCGTTCGGACCCACCGATCTCGGTGTGCTGGCCGGTTTCCTGCGCGACTTCCCGCGCTCGTACCGGGTCGCCGTCGAGGTGCGTCACCCCGCGTTCTTCGAGGACGAGCAGGCGGCGCGCAGGCTGGAATACGTACTGTCCAGGGTCGGCGCCGAATGGGTGCCGTTCGACACCACCGTGCTTTTCGACGGTCCGCCCGCCAGCGCGGCGGAACAGGAGGCGGCCGCGAAGAAGCCGCGGGTGCGGCGCAGGATGCGCGCGCTGACCGAATACCCGATCGTGCGCTATCACGGCCGCGACGACGTCCAGCGCACCGTCGACGGCTGGCGGCCGTGGGTCGGCACGGTCGCCGAATGGCTGCGTGAAGGCCGCTCGCCCACCGTGTTCCTGCACACGCCGGACAATGCGGGCTCGCTGGAGCTGGCCCGCCGTTTCCATGACGCGGTCAGGGCCCGGCTGCCCGAGCTCGAGCCGCTGCCCGAGCCCGCCGCCGCCGAGCCCATGACGCTGTTCTGACGGAAAACGCCTCCCGCGGCATCGAGCCGCGGGACCGCGCGGCTCAGGCCTGCAGGCCGACCTCGACCTCGAGGGTGAGCGTGATCTTGTCGCCGATCACCGCGCCGCCGTCGGGCAGCGGCATGTCGATGGTGATGCCGAAGTCGCGGCGGTTGATCACGGTCTTGGCCTCGAAGCCCGCGACCGGCCCCTGGCCCATGCCGGGGTTGACGCCGAGGAACTCCACCTCGAGCGATACCGGCTTGGTGACACCGCGAATGGTGAATTCGCCGTCCACCACGAAATCGTCACCCTTCACCCGGAAACCGGTGGACTTGAATGTGGCCACCGGGAACTGCTCGGCCTGGAAGAAGTCCGCGGTGCGCAGGTGGGCGTCGCGCTGTTCGTTGTCGGTGGTGACCGAGTCGACCCGGATCTCGGCCTCGGCCGAGGCGCTGCCGTCCTCGCCGATCACCAGCTTGCCGGAGAAGTCGGTGAAGCGGCCGCGCACCTTGCTGACCATCAGGTGGCGCACCGAGAAGCCGAGCGTGGAGTGGGCGGGGTCGATGGCCCAGGTGCCCGCGGTGAGAGCGTTGGTGGTTCCGGTCGACATGGCGTTCTCCTTGATAGTTGAGATTTGAATTAGTTGGGTGTGAACGGGGGTGGGATCGGTCGGGGGAAGATCAGTGAGTGCCGAGCAGCTGTGCGAACGGTACCGGGTCGTCGTACGGATCGGTGCCACGCGCTCGCGGCGTGTTGGTCAGCGCGGCGGCGAATTCCGCTGCGGCGCGGTCGATCCGAGCGCTCAACCCCTCGGTCGCCGCAGACGCCCAGTCTTCCGACGCCGCGTACACCGCGGTGGGCGCGACCACCGCGTGCAGGTAGCTGAACATCGGTCGCAGCGCGTGTTCCAACGCGAGGGAGTGGCGCGCCGAGCCGCCGGTCGCGCCGAGCAGCACCGGCATCCCTGCCAGCGCGTCCGGTTCCAGTACGTCGAAGAACGTCTTGAACAGGCCGCTGTAGGAGGCGTTGAAGATCGGCGTGACGGCGATCAGGCCGTCGGCGCCTGCCACGCTGTCGAGCGTCGCGCGCAACCCGGTCGGCGCGAATCCGGTCAGCAGGTTGTCGGCCAGATCCCGCGCGTGCTCGCGCACCTCGACCACGTCGACGGTCACGTCCGCGCCGGACGCGGACAGCGCCGCCGCGGTGGCCGCGGTGAGCCGGTCGGCGAGCAGCCGGGTCGACGAGGGCTGCGACAGGCCGGCGGAGACGACGGCGATGCGGGTCATCCGGTCGCCTCCACGGCGGCGTCGCGGGCGGCGACCAGGCTCGCGTGCGTCGGGGCGTCCGGCACGTGCGCCGGGCGCAGGTCCGCGAACTCTTTGCGCAGCACCGGCACCACTTCCTCGCCGAGCAGGTCCAGCTGCTCCAGCACGGTCTTCAGCGGAAGGCCCGCGTGGTCCATCAGGAACAGTTGGCGCTGGTAGTCGCCGAACGTTTGGCGGAAGGTGAGCGTCTTGTCGATGACCTGCTGCGGGCTGCCCACGGTGAGCGGGGTCTGCTCGGTGAATTCCTCCAGCGACGGGCCGTGTCCGTACACCGGCGCGTTGTCGAAGTAGGGGCGGAACTCGCGCACCGCGTCCTGGGAGTTCTTGCGCATGAACACCTGTCCGCCCAGGCCGACGATCGCCTGGTCGGCGGAGCCGTGGCCGTAGTGCTCGTAGCGCTGCCGGTACAGCCGGATCAGTCGCTGGAAGTGCTCTTTCGGCCAGAAGATGTTGTTGGCGAAGAAGCCGTCGCCGTAGTAGGCCGCCTGCTCGGCGATCTCGGGGCTGCGGATCGAGCCGTGCCAGACGAACGGCGGAACGTCGTCCAGCGGGCGCGGCGTGGCGGTGAACGACTGCAACGGCGTCCGGAATTTGCCTTCCCAGTCGACCACGTCTTCGCGCCAGAGCCGGTGCAGCAGGTGGTAGTTCTCGATGGCCAGCGGGATGCCGTCGCGGATGTCCTTGCCGAACCACGGGTAGACCGGGCCGGTGTTGCCGCGGCCGAGCATGAGGTCGACGCGCCCCTCGGCCAGGTGCTGCAACATCGCGAAGTCCTCGGCGATCTTCACCGGATCGTTCGTGGTGATCAGGGTCGTCGCGGTGGAGAGCTGGAGCCGCTCGGTCCGCGCCGCGATGTAGCCGAGCATCGTCGTCGGCGACGACGGCACGAACGGCCGGTTGTGGTGCTCGCCGGTGGCGAACACGTCCAGACCGACCTCCTCGGCCTTGCGCGCGATCGTCACCATGGCGGTGATGCGTTCGTGCTCACTCGGCGTCCGGCCGGTCGTGGGGTCGGTCGTCACATCACCGACCGTGAAGATTCCGAACTGCACGACGCCTCCTTCGTTCTCAGTCTGACTCAATTTGGTGGATATGGCAACCAAAGGAACCGGCTGGGGTGCCCGAGTATTCCCCGCGCGGCGGTGTGACGCCGGTTACGGCAGGTATTCCGCCAGCCAGGTCCTGGTGAGTTCGCGGGTGACCCGCGCGCCCGTGTCGAGTTCGGTGGTGCCGAAGGCGTGTTCCACGTAAGGCAGCTCGACGTAGCGCTGCGGGACGCCCGCGGTCTCGAGCGCGGCGGCGTAGGCCGCGGTGTGCTCGGCGCGCACCAGGTGATCGCTGGACCCCTGGATCAACAGGGTGGGTGGGGAGGCTGCGCTGACGTGCGGAGCGGAGCTCGTCGCGGTGTAGCGCTCGGGATACTGTTCGGGCGTACCGCCGAGATACTGCCGGGCCGCGTCGACGCCGAGCGCGGTCTCGGTGCCGGAAGCGGTGAGATCGACCGCCGGGTACAGCGCGACCGCGGCGCGCACCTCGGGCAGCTCCTCCGCGCTGCCACAGCTGGGCCGCAAGGCGCTCGCGTTGATCTTGTTCGCGACGTTGACGGCCAGATTGCCGCCCGCCGACTCGCCGAACGTGGCGATCCGCCGCAGGTCCCAGTTGTACCGCTGCGCGTTCGCGGCGGCCCAGGTCAGCGCGCAGGCGACGTCGGCGTCCGCGGTGTCCCAGCGGTGCTCGGTCGCGCCGGAGAGGCGGTAGTCGACGTCGAGGACGGCGTATCCGTTGTCGGCCAGCCAGGTCGTATAGGCGTCGGTGCCGCGGCTGCCCGCGACGAACGCGCCGCCGTGGATGCTCACCACCAGTGGGGCCGGGGCCGGTCCCGGGGCGGGCAGATACAGATCCGCCTGGATCGGCTGCCCGTCGACGGTCGCGTAGGTGACGGTCTCGTCCGGCGCGTCACCGACGGTGCTGAACGGGACGGCCGGGGCGAACGGAACCCAGACGCCCGCCGCGTCGTGCGCCGCGAACACCAGCGTCGCGCTCGTGACTACGGACAGCACCAGGCCGACGACGGCCACGCCGGTCACCGCGGCCGCCGGGCGCCGTCCCCGCTCGCCGGAGCGAAGCGCGGTGAGCGCGAGCCCGGTCGCGGCCACCGCCAGCACCATGTTCCACGAGCCGAGCGCGTCACGGACCGAGCCGAGCAAGAGCACCGCCGACTGCACGATCGCGTTGCCCAGCAGCGGCATCATCCAGGAAACCGGCAGGATCGCGATCAATTGGCCGAGCGCGAGATACCCGGCGAGGACTCCGGCGGATACCAGCAGCGCGAGGCGGGCCAGGCGAGGCGGGGTCGCGGATTCTCCGGGCACGGTCACATCCGCTCCTGGCTCGTCGGTCATCCAAGGTCTCCGTTTCCGGTCGGGGCTGCCCTCCAACCTAGGTCGGTCTTCGCGCGTGCCGGATGCGGGTGCTGGTGAGTCGGGGCGGAATCGGGTAGCCGACTACGCGCGTTTTCCCGTGTCTCGTCCGCAGAATCGGTCGTCACAGGGTTTCGACATCGGGGTTTCGAAGGGATTTGCATGGCTGGTTATCACGATTGGTTGGCGCCTGCTCCGAATCCGGAGCCGCCCTTGGACAGCCGCGGGCGCGCCGAAGTTCGCGATCCCGCGCCGGCACGGGCGCTACCTTGCCGCACGCGGACGCGCGCTGTGTCCGGCCGGTCGAGTGCCGGGATCCGTAGCGCGGTGCGGCGCAGTCATGCGTCCGCCGCGCAGGCGGGGGACGAAACCCGCTCGGCGGCACGCCGGTTCGCCGAGTCGGCGGTGCGCATCGTCCTCGAGGTACTCGACCGTAGGAGACCCGTACCGCAACTGGCCGCGGTCGCCGACGCCACGGTCGTCGCCGCGGTGCGCACATTGCTCGCCGCCGGTCTGGTGCCCGGTCACGCACTCGGCGTCGCGGTGCCGATCCGGGTGAGCGTGGCGCTCGTGGATGCCAGGACCGCCGAGGTCTTCGCCGCATATGCCCGTGGCGGTCGCCGTTTCGCCGTGGCGGCGAGGATCGTCCGGACGCGCTCGGCGGGCTGGCGGCTGACGGCGCTGCGCATCCGATGACGTGGTGCGTCAGCCGAGCTGGACGGATCGGCGCGCCATGCCGAACCAGTAGCCGTCGATGACGGTGCGCAGCGCGCCGAGGTCGTCTTCGCCCGCGCCGAGTGCGACGAACAGCGGTGCGAAGTGCTCGGCGCGGGGGTGGGCCAGGCGCGCGGCGGGAGCTTTCCGCTCGAAATCGAGCAGTGCGTCCAGGTCGTGTGCGGCCAGCGCGTCGCGGCCCCACTCGTCGAATTCGGCGGTGAAGGAGTGCACGTGTTCGTCGTCGGCCGTCAGGGCGCGCAGGTTGTGGGTGAAGAAACCGCTGCCGACGATCAGCACGCCCTCGTCGCGCAGGGGCGCCAACTTCCGTCCGATGTCCAGCAGCGCCCCAGGGTCCAGCGTCGGCATGGACAGTTGCAACACCGGGACGTCGGCGTCCGGGTACATCTCCTTCAGCGGCACGTAGGCGCCGTGGTCGAGCCCGCGCTCCGGGACGTCGGCCACGGCGACGCCGGGTCCGCGCAACAGGTTTCGCACCTTCTCGGCCAGCTCCGGCGCGCCCGGCGCGGGATAGCGCACCTGGTAGTACCGCTCGGGGAAGCCCCAGAAGTCGTAGACCAGCGGCACCGTCTCGGTGGCGCCGAGCGCGATCGGCGCGGCCTCCCAGTGCGCGGAGACGATCAGGATCGCCCGGGGGCGCGGCAATGCGCCCGACCACGCCGCCAGTTCGGTGGGCCAGCTCGCGTGATCGGCCAGTGGCGGAGCGCCGTGGGAGAGATAGAGCACCGGCATTCTTCCGGTGTTCACGCTGGTCATGGCGCTCCTCCTTGTTCGGCCGCAGGTAGTTCGAATTCGAACTAAACGGTAGCTGATTGTTCAAATTTGAACAATATGGTTAGGGTGGAGCTGTGGAGACCAGGTGGCTGAACGCGCGCGAGATGCAGGTGTGGCACAGCTTCCTCGCGGCGGGCGCGCTGGTGGACCGTGAGGTGGAACGGCAGCTCAAGCGGGAAGGGCTGTCGCACACGCAGTACGAGGTGCTGGTGCGGCTCGCGGACGCGCCGGAGGGCCGCCTGCGGATGACCGAACTCGCCGACGCGCTCTACACCTCCAAAAGCGGGCTGACCTACCAGGTGACGCAATTGGAGAAGGCCGGACTGCTGGTGCGCGAGGCCTGCCCGACCGACGTGCGCGGGGTCATCGCCGTGCTCACCGGCGCGGGCCGGGAACGGCTGGCGCAGATCGCGCCGGACCATGTCGCGACCGTCCGCCGCGTCCTCGTCGACGTGCTCAGCGCCGCTCAGCAGAGCGCCGTCGCGGAGGGCCTGGGCGAGGTCGCGCGGCGGCTCGCGCCCTGACTCAGGCCAGCGACGCCAGCCAGTCGTGCATCCACGACAGCGCGGTCGCGCCGCCGCCGACGCGGTAGCTGCCGTAGGCGGTGTGCGCCTCGGAGCGGTAGAACTGGTCCAGCAACCGGGCCCGTTCCTGGTTCGCCGACTCCGACAACTGGCTCTGCAGCAACGGGATTCCGCCGTTGGACATCAGATCGCCGACGATGGCGCCCATTTCCATCTGGTAGCGCCAGAGATCGGCCGGGTCGGGATGGGAGGTCTGGGCCAGGAAGCCGGCGAACCGGGTCACGAAATCGTCCGACGCCGTGGTGCAGTACAGATCGCCGACCGCGCAGATGGTGCGGGTCTGCGGGCTGACGAAGCCGAAGCCGCCGATGCGGGGACCGCCCGCGCCCGCGCCGCCCACCGGCGGACCGACCAGCGCGTCGGTGGGGGAGCGGCGCGGATCGGAGATGAGTCCGACCGCCGCGATCCGGTACGGCGGCACGACGCCGATCCCGGTGCCGATCTCGGCGGCCAGATCGCCCGCGGCGTCCGCGCCCTGGCTGTAGCCGAGCAATGCGATCTTGGTCGCGCCGCACGCCCTGGCCATCGCTCCGATCATGCCGCGCGCGTTGTCGACGGCCTCGCGTTTGGACGCGCCGTAAACCTCGGTCTCCCAAGGGAAGGCGGTCGCGGCGTAGCTGACGTAGTCGACCCGCACCGAGGACGGCAGGCCGTTGGTGACTCCGGCCAGCATCCCGGGGCCGGGGCGCTCGCCATCGGTGGTGGTTTCCCAGGTGCCCGGGATGGCCACCACGTACATGCTCGGGCACTCGGGCTCGGCGACGGCGGGCCCGCTGCCCGGCCCTACGCACGACAGCGCCATCGCCGTGAAACCGATAGCCGCCGAGATCCACTTCGATCGCATGGCGTTTGCTCCTGGTAGTACAGGCGCCGCAGGCGCTCCCCGGCAGGAAAGGCCTTCGCCGGCGCCGCGCGGTGGTCGAACCCGGCCCCGTCGAAGGCTGCATTGAGACTCGGTGGTCTCAAAGTGCAGCCAGGATAGCGAGAGTGTGTGAGACGGCACAATCCGGGGCGCAAGTGACGCGTATCACAGCGAGTTCGGTCGCCTCGACGCTCCCTGATTGCTAAATGCCTGGTGCGAGCAGAACTGCGATGGCCTGTGCCCATCGGTCGATGGTTGCCGTGGCGGCGCGCTCCGAAGTGCGCAGCGGACGGGACATCGCGGTGCCGCGCAGGATCGCGACGGTGAGATCGCGGACGGCCGGATAGCCGGGATGGGCGACGAGGCTCGGGCCGAACAGCGCGTCCACCACGCGCCGCAAGTCGCGCCCGGCTTCTCGTTCGGCCACGCGCAACGCCTCGGCAAGCGCCGGATCGGTCCGCGCGGCCGTCCACAGTTCGAACTCGGCTTGCGCCGCCGGTCGCGCCATCGATTCGTAGAGGGCGGTCAAGGCGCGCAGCACGGGATCGGCTCCGTCGCCGAGTCCGGCCGCGATCTCTCGTACCGCCGCTTCGTTGCGCGCGACCAGATGGCCGACCAGGTCGGTGATCAACGCGCCGAGGGTCGGGAAGTGATGCAGCAGCGCTCCGCGGCTGACCTGCGCGGCACGCTGAACGGAGAGGGTGGACAGTGCCCGGTAGCCCTGTTCGGCCAGCAGGTCGGCGGCGGCGTCGAGGATGCGGGCGCGGGTCGCCCGTTTCTGTTCCTCGCGTAGTCCGGCCATTCCGGCTCCCTCCGTCGGCGCGACATTTTCACAGTCAATGTTGACTGTCAATCGGCGTTTGCGCCAGACTGCGGAGACGGGTTCGGGACCAGCGTCGAAGGGAAAGCGATGACCGACAGTGACATCAGGGCCGATGGCGACGCGGGCGCGTGGTATCGCGGGTGGACCGAGCAGCCGGACTCACCGTGGGCCGGACGCCCGGACCCGGACGACGCACGCGAGTACCGGACGCTGACTTACGAGCGGGACGGCCGCATCGCGCGCATCACCTTCAACCGGCCGGAGAAGGGCAACGCGATCACGCCCGACACACCGAACGACCTGGCGCACGCGGTGGAACGCGCGGATCTGGACCCGCGGGTGCACGTGATCCTGTTGTCCGGGCGCGGCAAGGGATTCTGCGGCGGATACGACCTGAGCATGTTCGCCGAGCAGAGTTTCGCGGTGGCAGGCGGTCCCGGCGACGCGGCGGGGACGGTCGTCGACCCGGTGGTGCAGGGCCGCAATCACGATCCGGCGCGGACCTGGGACCCGATGATCGACTACGCGATGATGAGTCGGTTCAACCGCGGTTTCGCCAGCCTGATGCACGCGAACAAGCCGACCGTGGCCAAACTGCACGGCTTCGCCGTGGCGGGCGGCAGCGACATCGCCCTGTTCGCCGATCAGATCATCTGCGCCGACGACACCAAGATCGGCTACCCGCCCACCCGGGTCTGGGGTGTCCCGGCGGCGGGCATGTGGGCGCATCGCCTCGGCGACCAGCGCGCCAAGCGTCTGCTGTTCACCGGCGACTGCCTTACGGGCAGGCAAGCGGTGGAATGGGGCCTGGCGATCGAATCCTGGCCGGCCGACGAACTCGACGCGCGCACCGAGGAATTCGTCGCGCGGATCGCGCGCATGCCGATCAACCAGCTGATGATGGCCAAACTGGCGCTGAACTCGGCGCTGTACGCCCAGGGTGTGGCGAACTCCGGCATGATCAGCACCGTCTTCGACGGGATCTCCCGGCACACCACGGAGGGTTACGCCTTCCAAACCCGCGCTGCTACCGCCGGTTTCCGCACGGCGGTCCGGGAACGCGACGAACCATTCGGCGACCACAAACGCGGCCGGCCGGAGGGATGATTCGCTTCTGAGCCGAGTGAGAATCGGCCGAATCCACCGGCGCGAACGGCGAGGGGCGGTGGTCCGGTGACCACCGCCCCTCCTCCGTACGCCGGAAAATCCGTCAGCGGACGGGCGGGACCTTCCCGGTCGCCTCGTCCTCGAGGTCGTAGCCCAGCCGCACGTCGTGGGCCATCTCGCCGCCGCTCACCGTGATCCGGCTGGTCACCGCGGGATAGCCCCGGGCGACGACCGTGTAGTCGCCTTCGGCGAGATCCGCGACGACATAGCGGCCGTTCTCGTCGGTGCGCGTCGTCGCGGTCAGCACGCCCGCCGCGTCGAGCACGCTGATCTGCACGTCCGCGACCGCCCGGCCGCCGTCCGCCCACGCCGACCCGGCCAGCACCGCCATCGGCGTGAGAACGATGTCGTGGTGCAGCAATCCGCTGTCCGGCACGGTCAGCGCGGTCGCGCTGGGACGCATGTGCTCGGCGACCGCCACGACGGTGTATGTGCCTGGCACCACGCCGTGGCAAACGTAGCCGCCGTCGCCCTCGGCGGTCGCGGATCCGACGACCTCGCCGTCCAGATCGGTCAGCGTGATGGTCGCGCCCGGCAGCGGCTCGCCCAGGGTGCTGGACCGGACCACGCCGGACACCTCGCCGGAGCCGAGCAAGGTGATGTCGAATTGCTGCGGCCGGTCTGCGACGGTCACGTTGACCGCGGCGGGCTGATGTCCCGCGGCCGACACGATCAGCACGTAGTTGCCCGCGTCGGGCACGCCGACGAGGTAACTGCCGTCCGCACCGCCGTTCGTCCGCGCGGCCTGCCGCCCCTGATGGTCGATCAGCGTGAGTGCGGCGGCGGGCACCGGCCTGCCGTCCTCGCGATGGACGTAGCCGTTGAGCGAACGGCCTTCGTGCTCGGCGCCGTCGAAATTCGCCCGCGGCTCGCGCAGGTACGCGCCGTTGGCCGCCGGTTCGCCCGAGGCGTAGCCGCCCGCGGCCGCGGCGAGCACCGGTTCCGGCTCCGACAGCGCCTGCGCGGCGCCCTCCCAGACCTGATCCGCGTCCCAGTGCGACTCGGCGGCCTCGGTCTGCTCGACCGGCGTCTGCGCGGCGGGCGCCGGAGTGTCCTGGAGCGGGATCTCTTTCATGAACATCAGCACCACGCAGGCCAGCAGCGCGACCGCGCCCGCCGCGTAGAACACCCCGTGCATGGAGTTGGTGAAGCCGGTGAGGATCGGCACCTTCAGCGCGTCGGGCAGCGCCGCGATGCCGCTGGTGTTGGACTGCATGCCGCTGAGCTGCTCGGTCCCGAACCCGGGTGGCAGCGCGCCGCCGAACGCGTCGGTGATCCGGTGCGGCAGCAGATTGAACAGAATGGTCAGGAACACCGCGACGCCGAGCGTGCCGCCCATCTGCCGGAAGAAGGTGGCCGACGCGGTGGAAACACCCATGTCGGAGCGCGGACCGGCGTTCTGCGCGGCGATGATCAGCGTCTGCATACAACAGCCGAGCCCGAGCCCGATCAGTCCGCCGATGGCCAGCGGCTGCCACAGCGGGCTGTCGTAGTGCACCTGCGCGTACAGGACCGCGCCGACCGCGACGATGAACGTGCCCGTCACCGGCAGGATCTTGTAGCGGCCCGTGCTCTTGGTGATCCGCCCCGCGGCCTGCGAGCCGATCATGATGCCGAGCACCAAGGGCAGCATCAGCAGACCGGCCTTGGTCGGCGAGTAGCCGCGCACGACCTGGAAGTACTGCGGAACCATGGTGATCGCGCCGAACATCGCGACGCCGACGATGAATCCGCCCGCGATGGTGACGCTGAAGGTCGAATTCTTGAACAGCCGCAACGGGATCAGCGCGGAGTCCTTCATGAAGAACTCGACCAGGAGGAACAGCACCAGACCCGCCGCGCCGATGCCGTAGCAGAGCAGCGAGCGGTGCGAGGACCATCCCCAGTGCCTGCCTTGTTCGGCGACGATCAGCAGCGGCACCACGCAGATGGTCAGCGTCAGCGCGCCGAACCAGTCGATCCGGTGATGCTGGCGCTGGTGCGGCACGTTGAGCACCTTGGCGACCACGAGCAGGGCGAGCACGCCGACCGGGACGTTCACCAGGAACACCCACCGCCAGCCCTCGATGCCGCCGAGCTGTTCGTAGTCGGAGAAGAAGCCGCCGAGCACCGGGCCCAGCACCGTGGCCGTGCCGAAGACCATCATGAAATAGCCCTGGTAACGCACTCGTTCGCGCGCCGGGACGATGTCGCCGATGATGGTGAACGCCAGCGACATCAGGCCGCCCGCGCCCAGGCCCTGGAACGCGCGGAACGCGGCGAGCTGGTACATCGAGGTGGCGAAGGTGCACGCCACCGAACCGATCACGAACAGGCTGATCGCCGTGAGGTAGAACGGCTTACGGCCGTAGATGTCGGCCAATTTGCCGTACAGCGGCGTGGTGATCGTGGCGGTGATCAGGTAAGCGGTGGTCGCCCAGGCCTGTTCGTCGAAACCGTGCAGGCTGTTGGCGATCTTGACGATCGCGACGCTGACGATGTTCTGGTCGAGCGCGGCCAGGAACATGCCGAGCAGCAGCCCGGACAGGATGGTCAGGATCTGCCGGTGCGACAGTGACGTGTCCGCGCCTGCGGCCGGGTTCCGCGGAGCCCGGGTGGTGGAAGTCGTCATGAATGAGCCCTATTTCGGATCGGCTGGGTGTCGGGTGGTGGTCTCTATTCCTGCGGTGAGCCGGTCGAGCAGCGCGGTCAAGGTGTCGCGGTCCGATGCGGGCCAGTCGGCCAGGATGTCGGCCAGCCACCGGTTGCGCTGGGCGCGATTCTCCTCGAAGACGCGAACGCCTTCCGCGGTGGCCGCAAGCACGCACGCCCGGCCGTCGACCGGGTCGGCCCGGCGCTCGACCAGGCCGTGTGCCACGAGTTGTCTGCTCTGTCTGCTGATGGTGGATGCCTCGGCGTGCAGCAGTTCGGCGAGCCTGCCCGCGCGCTGCGGTCCCTCGTGCACGAGGGAGAACAGCACGGCGTAGGCGAGTCGCTCCAGTCCGTCCGGACCCGGCCGGACGGGCTGCCATTTCGCCCGGTTGACCGCGCGCATGAACCGGACCAGCCGCTGACCGAGTTCGTCGGCGGCCGCGAGTTCGGCCGCCGTGATCCGGCGCTCGCGAGCGGTTGCGGACATGACACTCACCTCGATGTTCCCCACCAGCACATTGATGGCAACCACAACTAGTTGCTTTAAGCAACTATACATCCGGGTTGCCGGGGGTCTGCGAGGTGGGTCACGCGCCGGTTCCGTTGCTACCGTCGATGGCGTGTCCGAGTCGCTTGTCCGCTTCCGTGCCGCCTTGCCGTCCGATTGCCGATGGGCGCCGGTCGGCAGCGGGGAGTCCGGCGCCGAGGTGTTCCGGTCCGCCGACGGCTCCCGCTACGCCAAGTGTGCCGATCCCGGTGGGGTCGCGGACCTCGCGCTGGAGCGGGACAAGATCGTCTGGCTCGACAGCCACGATATGCCCGGCCCCCGGGTGCTGGACTGGCGGGACGGCGACGATGGCGCCTGCCTGGTGACCAGCGCGGTCCCGGGCGTGCCCGCGGACGCGGTATCCGGCGAGACACTGGGCCGCGCTTGGGAATCCATCGCGGACACGGTGCGGCGCCTGCACGAGGTGCCCACCGAGCAGTGCCCGTTCGATCGTGGCCTGGCGCGGATGTTCGCGATGGCCCAGGACGTGGTGGTCCGGGGTGCGGTGCACACCGAGTTCCTCCCCGAGGAACAGCAGGGCACTCCGCCCACCGTCCTGCTCACCAGGCTGGCCGGTGAGCTGGAGCCGAGGATGACTCAGGAGTTCGCCGAAGCCGTGGTGTGCCACGGCGATCTGTGCCTGCCCAACATCATCCTCGATCCGGAAACGCACACGGTGGCCGGTTTCGTCGACCTCGGGCGTCTCGGCATCGCCGACCCCTACGCCGATATCGCCTTGCTGCTCGCCAATTCCCGGGAGTCATGGCAAGACGAGCGGCGCGCCGAACAGGCCGACCGGACATTCGCCGCCCGCTACGGCATCGAGCTGGATGCCGATCGTCAGCGCTTCTTCCTCCATCTGGACCCGCTGACCTGGGGTTAGCTCGATCACGCAGAGGGTTTGAGCAGAACGGCGGTGCCGTACGCCGCCACCTCGCTCATCGTCCCGGCGATCTCGTTGCAGTCGAAGCGCATCGCGATGACCGCGTTCGCGCCGAACGACATGGCGTGCTGACACATCCGCATGATCGCCTCGTGCCGCGACTGGTAGAGCAGCTGGGTGTACTCGGGGATCTCTCCGCCGCCCAGCGAACGGAAACCGGCGCTGAAGTTCGAGCCGAAGCTGCGGCTGCGCACGGTCAGCCCGGCGACCTCGCCGAAGACCCGGGCGATCTCCTGTCCGGGAACGTCGTTCATGGTCGAGACCAGGATGGGGAACTGCGGTCCCGGCGGCGGGGGCGGAGGATACGGCTGCGGCGGCTGGTGCGCGGGATGTTGCGGATAGGGCGGCGGCATCGGCTGGCTCATGTGCGGGATGCTACGGCGGCAGGGCGGCCGCGTCGCTTCCGTCCGCGGCGAGATCGCCCGGAGGCCCGGAATCGCACCGACCGCCCGGTCCCGATCGGCCGGTTTCGCGTGTTCCGGGACTGTCGTGGCGGAGTTCGTCCTTGCCTGTTGAGCATTCGACCGACAGAATCCGAAGAGATATGCAATGTTGTTATTGCGCAACGGCATTGAGAGGGAACCCACGGTGGCCGAATAGGCACCGGTAAAAGGGGGTGCGGCGAGATCATGTCGTCGAACACGTCCGAGCCCGGCGGCCGACGCGCCCGCCCGGGCCAGGTCGGGGCCGGACGCGTGCCCACGTGGCCCGGGATGATCTCCGCCGACGAGCCGCCGCCGCGCCGGGAACGCGACCGGCATCGGACCCACCGCGATCGACGCCGTGCCCGGCGCGGCGCTCGGCGCGCGTGGCTGGTCGGCGGTGCCGGGCTGGCCGCCTCGCTCGCCGCGGCCGCGCTGGTCCTGGTCTACACCGACGCGGCGTCGGCTCCCCGGCAATCGGCCACGGTAGCGGACCCGGTGCTCGGCGGCGGTCCCGGCTGTGAGCCGACCCGGGGCGCACAGTTGGTGCGCGGCAACGGGACCGGCTCCACGGCCTCGGGGCCGGACGTGATCCTGGCCTTCCAGCACGCCTACTACGCGACCCGGTCCGGAGCGGTAGCGCGATCGTTGACGGCGCCCGACGCCGTGGTGCCGCCGGTCGCCGTAATCGATGCGGGCATCGCCTCCGTCCCCACCGGAACGCAGCACTGCGTCATGATCACCCCCATGCTCGACGGACGCTACGACGTGGTCATCACCGAGTTGCGCCCCGACGCCACGAGCCGCACCTACCGGCAGTTCGTCACCGTGGTCACCGCCGACGGCGGATCCACCATCGCCAAGATCACCGCACCGAACTGAGTCCGATCTCCCGTTCGAGCGCGGGGACTTTCGTTACGATGCCACTGCCGGGGCGGTCGATCGGCGCGAAATGCGGTGCATAAGCGATCGATTCCAAGGGGAGGTCGTCGGTGGTGTTCGCACGGTGGTGCGCGGTTGTCGGAACCGCTCTTTCGGTGCTGCTGGCGATACCGGGCCCGCCGTCACAGGCGGAGCCGCAACTCCCGGCGGTGGCGGATCCGGCGCCGCCGGAGCAGGACCCCTTCTATCGGCCGCCCGCCGAGCTGATCGGCGCCCAGCGGCCCGGCGGAATCCTCGCCGCGCGGCCGGTCACCATCGCGAACCAGGCGCCAGGGGCGCTGGATGCCGAGGCATGGCAGATCTCCTACCGGTCGAACAACAGCGCCGACCAGCCCATCGCCGCCGTCGCGACGCTGCTGAAACCGCCCGCGGCGAACGGGAAGCTGGTGTCGCTGCACGCCGCCGAGGATTCCACCGGACTGTTCTGCGCGCCGTCCTATACCGTGCGCCGGTCGATGGGGGCCGGTCTGCTGGACGGGCAGATCGACCCGTTGCGCAGCGCTGCGGCGCTGTTGGCGCAGGGGTGGACGGTCGTGGTGCCGGATCATCAAGGGCCGAACTCGGCGTTCGCCCACGGCCCGCTGGCCGCGCGGATCGCCCTGGACGGCATCCGCGCCGCGGAGCGGTTCGGTCCGCTGGGACTGCCTGGACCGGATACCGAGGTGGCGATGTGGGGCTATTCCGGAGGTTCGGTCCCCACGTTGCACGGCGCCGAGTCGCGCAGCTCCTACGCGCCGGAGGTGAACCTGGTCGGCGTCGTCTCCGGCGGTACCGACGTCGACCTCGAGGCGCTGTCGCTGGCGGCGAACAAGGGGCCGGGCGCGGGCCTGGTCGCGGCCGCCATCATCGGTCTGGCCCGCGAGGAGCCGGAATTGGACGCCTACCTGCGGGCGAACGCGACGCCGACGGGACGGCGGTTGCTCGACGCGAAGGACAGCGGCTGCGTGCTGTATCAGGCCGCGACGGAACCGTTCCTCGACATCGACAGCCTGGTCCAGGGCGGTCTACTGCACACGCCGGTGCTGCGCGCGGTCTTCGACCGCACCAGAATGGGCAAGTCGGTGCCCGACGCACCGGTCTTCCTCTACCACGCGACCGCGGACTGGCTCGTCCCGATCGGTCCCGCCGACGCACTCGCCGCCGCCTACTGCCGCGACCCCGCCGCTCGCGTCACCTACATCCGTGACCACGCGAGCGAACATCTGACCCTCAACACCCTTGCCGAGCAGAGCGTGGTCGCTTGGCTGCGCGACCGATTCGCCGGGATACCGGTCGCCAACGGCTGCGCCGTCGCGGATATGGGGTCCATCGCGCTCGGTCGATGACGGAGTTCGCGTGACGTGTTACTCGAGGCCCGCGACCTTCCGGCAGCGGAAATCCAGGTAGTTGATCATCTTCCAGAAATCCTTGAACGCCGGGTTCGTGGTCTGGCCGTGGTGGTAGCGGTAGTAGATCTGCTGGGCGATGACGGCCAGGCGGAACAGCCCGAAGACCTCGTAGAACGGCCAGTTCTCGGCGGAACGGCCGGTGCGCGCGCAATAGTGTTCGACGATCTGCGCGCGGGTCAGCATGCCGGGCAGGTGACTCGGCTGGCGGCGGGAGGCCCGCATGACCTCGTCGTCGTCCGCCTGCACCCAATAGGCCAGCGCGCCACCGAGATCCATCAGCGGGTCGCCCAGCGTCGCCATTTCCCAATCGAGCACACCGACGATCGCGCCGGAGCCCGACGGATCCAGCACCAGATTGTCGAGCCGGAAGTCGTTGTGGATGACAGTGGTGGCGACGTCCGCGGGCTGGTTGGCATCGAGCCAGGCCATCACCGCGGCGAAATCGCTGACATTGTCGGTGCGCGCGTTCACGAAGCGCCGCGACCACCCCGCGACTTGGCGGCCGACATAGCCCGCGCCTTTGCCGATTCCGGTGAGACCGGCCGCCTCGGGGTCGACCTGGTGCAATTCGATCAGGCAGTCGAAAGCCGTGGTGGACAACCGCTTCGCCTGATCGGGGGACAGGCTGGTGCCCTCAGGCAGATCGCCGCGCAGGATCGTCCCCGCCACCCGCTCCATCACGTAGAAATCGCTGCCGATCACGTCCGGATCGGCGCACCGGGCCACCATCCGCGGCACGTAGCGATAGTGCGGACGCAGCCGCTCCTGCACCAGGAACTCGCGGCCCATGTCGTGCGCGGAAGCCGCCTTCGTTCCGCTCGGCGGACGGCGCAGGATCAGGTCACGATCCGGGTAGCGCAGCAGATACGTCAGATTGGACGCGCCGCCGGAGAATTGGCGCACCTCGGGCGGCTGGCTCAGACCGGGAACCCGCTCGGCGAGCCAGATGTGCAGGGCGGCGACGTCGAAGGCGTCCTCCGCGCGGACGGCGGTGGCCTCCGGAGCGCTCACCGGTCGGTCCCGTATTTACGCAGCTCCTGCCGGGCGATCACGCCGAGGTGCACCTCGTCGGGGCCGTCGGCGAAGCGCAGCGAACGAATGCCGGCGAACGCGCGCGCCAGCGGGAAGTCATCGGAAAGCCCCGCCCCGCCGTGCAATTGGATCGCCATGTCCAGCACCTCTTGGGTCATCCTCGGCACGACCGCTTTGATCTGGGAGACCTCGCTGCGCGCGCCGGCCAAGCCCTTGGTGTCCAGCAGCCAGGCGGTGTGCAGGACCAGCAACCGCGCCTGATCGATCGCGACGCGCGCGTTGGCGATGCGCTCGCGGTTCCCGCCGAGGTTGGCCAGCGGCTTGCCGAACGCGGTGCGCGACAGGGCGCGGCGACAGCCCAGTTCGAGCGCGCGCTCGGCTAGGCCGATGGCGCGCATGCAGTGGTGGATGCGGCCGGGACCGAGACGGCCCTGCGCGATCTCGAAGCCACGTCCCGGCCCGGCGATCACGGCGTCCAGCGGCAGCCGCACGTCGGTGAAAGTGACCTCGCCGTGGCCGAAGGGCTCGTCCAGGTAGCCGAAGGTGGTGAGCATCCGTTCGACCCGCACGCCCGGGGTGTCCAGCGGAACCAGCACCATCGAATGCCGCTGGTAGGGGTGCGCCTCCGGGTCGGTGAGGCCCATGAAGATGACGAACTTGCAGTTCGGGTGGCCGATGCCGGTGCTCCACCATTTGCGGCCGTTGAGCACGATCTCCTCACCGTCCACCACGGCGGTCGCGGCCATATTGGTCGCGTCGGAGGAGGCCACCTCGGGTTCGGTCATGCAGAACGCCGAGCGGATCGTGCCGTCCAGCAGCGGTCGCAGCCACTGCTGCCGCTGCTCGATGCTGCCGTAGTGCAGCAGGACCTCGGCGTTGCCGGTGTCGGGTGCGTTGCAGTTGAACACTTCCGGCGCCCACCCGGAACTGCCCATCGCCTCCGCCATCGGGGCGTAGTCGACGTTGCCCAGGCCCGCGCCGAGTTCCGGATCGGGCAGGAAGAGGTTCCACAGACCCGCGTCCCGCGCCTTCTTCTTGAGCTCCTCGACCACCGGCGGAACCGCCCATGGCGATTCCCGCAGGGCGGCGGCGTGCTCCTCGTCGCGCGGCTCGATCTCGTCGCGCACGAACTGCCGCACCTGATCGGTGAGGCGGACGGCTCGATCGGAGTGCGTGAAGTCCATACCCATCCTCGAGGTCTGCTGAGCATTGCTCAACTTCCGGTCAGGTCATTGGTAGCATATTGTTGAGCATTGCTCAATAGAGGAGGGTGGATGACCGAGGTCGCCGTGGAGCCGGGCGGCCGGCGCTCGGCGGACGACCGGCGCAGGCAGCTGATCGGAATCGGCCTGGGCATGCTGATCGACCGGCCCTGGCACCGGATCACCGTCGACGCGGTCGCGCAGCAGGCGGGCATCTCGCGCGGGCTGCTGTTCCATTACTTCCCGACCAAGCAGGACTATTACGCGCAACTCGTCCGCGCCGCGTCGCAGCGATTCCTGCGCGCCACCGGCCCGGACCCCGACGCCGCGGACCCGCTCGCTTCGATGATCGCGAACTTCGTGAGCTACATGCGCAAGCGCAGCGGACCGCTGGTGGGGCTGCTGCGCGCCGCCGGGCAGGACCCGGTCCTCGAATCGATCATGGAGCGGATGCACGACGAACTGACCGATCGGGTGTTCGCCGCGCTCGGCAGGCCCGCGCGGTCGACCGCCGAGCGCCTGGTGGTGCGTTCGTGGTGGGCGATGGCCGAGGACCTGACGGTGCAGTGGTTGTCCCGCGACGACGTCGACCAGGACCGGCTGGACTCGTTGCTGTTCGACACGTTGTCGCGGGTGCTCGACTCGGTGGACGCCGAATGTCGGGCGGATCCGCCTGCGGAGTGAGCCGCCCGGTGCGAGAAGGCCTCCGCGATTCGGCGGGCCGGAATGGCCGCGCGAAATACTCGGTGCACGTAAATGGCGGAACGCGGTCGGCCCGGTGCCGCCGAGGGGCGAATCTCGACGGCACCGGCGTATCCGAACGCGCTGCGGGAGCGCACGCGCCGCCGCGAAGGGAAAGCGCGCCAGTTCAGCATAGAGCGATCAATGGTCTGGCGCGCGGGGAAGGAAGTGCCTGCGACCGCCGGGAAATCACGTCGCACAGCGTGTGTCGTCCGCGGCACGCCGAATAGTTTTGCGAGATGGCAAATGAACAGTTTCGCCGGTAGCGGTGGATCGACTATGAATGAAACGTGCCGTTGCCATACGTGATCACTTGTCTGCCATCGCGTCTCCCGTGCGGGGAGCGCTGATGGTCATCGAACATCCCATCGAGGACGAGGTTACACAGCTGGCGAGGCGGGTCGAGAAGGCCCGTGGACGGCTCGCCTACCAGTTCGATCCCGCGCTCACCGAGGCGCTGTCGGAGGACGAACTGTATGCCGAACGTGAGCTCGCCGAACGGATTCGCACCCAGGAGCGCGGACAGCGCTGGAAAGAGGCGCAGGCTGCCGCCGCGGCATCCGACCGCGCCAGGCAGACCACCGAAGCGATCGAGAAGGCCGACATGCGAGATCTCCTGCTCGCCCGCAAGGCGATTGCCGCGCAGCGACGCGAATCCAGCCCGCACGCGAAGCTGGCCTCGCTGTATCGGCATCGGTCCTGGTCGCTGCGCGCGCTGGCGGGTGTCGTCGCGGCGGGCATGTTGTGGTCGGCGGTCAACGTCCAGCACAACATCGCTCCCGGCGGCGCGACCGATCCGCTCTACTGGTTCAGCTACCTGCTCGAAGGCATGATCAGCGTCTGTCTGATCATCATCATGATCGGCACGAACAAGGTCGCCGAATGGGGTGTGATCGACAACCGCCGCCAGGTCGCGACGGCCGAAGTCGCCCTGCTGGCGCTGACCGTCAGCCTCAACACCTATCCCTACTTGCGCGCGGGCGCCTGGTACGACGCGGCCGTGCACGCCATCGCGCCGGTGATGATCGGTGTCGCGCTGCTCATCCACGACGCCGCGAGCGCTCGCTACGGCCTCGCCATCGCCAGGGCCACCGAGCAGGTCCGTGACCTGCCCGACCCGGCCGAGCAGATCCGGCTCACGCTGCCCAGATACCGCGCGCCGGTCGCGCCCGAGGCGCCGAGCGCTCCACCCGAACAGAGGCACTACGAACCGCCTCCTGTTGTCGCGGCGCCCCCGGAGGAGATCGTCGAGCAGGACGTGGTCGAGGTCGCCGAAATCCAGTTCCTGCCGGAGGTCTCCGACGAGCAGCCCGTGGCCACGGTGAAAGCCGAGAAGAAGCGGCCGCCGGTCGAGGCGCCCCGCAAGCCCGTGCTGCCCGAGTCCATCGAAGATCTCGACGCGATGGCGGCTTTCGACGCGCGCCCCACATCGCCGGTGCAGGTCAAGGACACCGACGTCATCGTCACCAATGGCGGTGCGCCCGCCGCCAACGGGAAGAAGCTCGCTGCGAACGAGCCCGCACCGGTATCGGCCGCGAAGGCCGAGTCCCGGCCGGCCGCGCGCGTGCCCGCCGAAGACTCCGCGGCGAAGGTGGTCGTCCGGCAGACGCCGCCGGCCAAGCCGCGTACGCCGGTGGCCGAGGCGGAGGTCTCGACGGCCGAGATCCCGGCCGTCACCCGGCAACCGCTGGCGGACAGCAAGAGCGACAGCTCGACGCCGGAGCCGAAGAACGGCAAGGACAGCCCCGCGCCCGACGTCGCGCAAGCGCCGACGGCTCGCCCGCCGGACATCTACGACACCGGTTCGTTCCGCGTCGCCGACATCCTCGAGCAGGAACTCGCCGAACTGCAGGCCGAACGCCGCCGCGCCCGCACCAGCAGGCAGCGTTCCGCCTCCACCGCGGGTCGCGAGTCCTAGCGAGTACGCCCCCGGTAAGGATGCCCGCCGGCGCACCACGCGCCCGGCGGGCATCGGCGTATTCCGGTCGGAATACGCTGGGATCGTCAGGATTCCGGGTCGGACAAAGGCGCTGTCTTCGCCCACTCCGCCCACTCGGCGAGGGCGTCGTACAGTCGGACCGCGGCTTCGACCGTGACACGCATCGAGCGGGTCTGCGGGGAGTCGCCGAAGTCCCCGCGGTCTTTGGCGTTCGCGTACTCGCGGTAGATTTCCGCCTTCTCCCGGTAGAACCGGGCTTCCCTGGTGAGGTGCGCCTCCAGTTCGTCGGAGTTCAACAGCCAGAAGAACAACGAGCGCAGGACCGGTTCCAGACGGATGGTGTGGTCCACATCGACGTGCACCAGCCAGCGGCGCAACTCGGCGACGCCGTCGTCGGTGATGCGGTACTCCTTGCGCCGGCGCGGGCCCTCCGCCGCCGCCTCGACCAGTCCTTCTTCCGCGAGCCTGGTCAGCTCCCCGTAGATCTGGGGATGCCTGGCGGGCCAGATCGCGCCGAGCATCTCCTCGAATCGGCGCGTCAGGTCGTAGCCACTGCCGGGCTGGTCGGCGAGAAGTCCGAGTAACCCGTGACGCAGTGACATCGACGCTCCCTATTCCGTGATCAGTGGCCCGGCTGGAGCGTACCTCTGTCGTTCTGCCGTAGTTCACCGTCTTGACTGTTCCAACATGTAGATTTATACATGTTGCAAAGAACATGTGGTTGCCTACTTATGGAGGCTGATATGACGACTCAGGGTTCGAAGGCGGTGCTGATCACCGGTGCGGGCGGCGGAATCGGTTCCGCCACCGTCGAGGCATTCGCCGCGCGGGGCTACCGCGTCTACGCCGGAGTGCGGACGCTGCGAAACGCCCCCCGGTTCGGGCACGCGAACGTCGTGCCGGTGGAACTCGATGTGACCGACAGCGCGGGCGTTCGCCATGCGCTCGACGCGGTCGCGGCCGACCGTGGCCCAGCCGGATTGCAGGTGCTGGTGAACAACGCGGGCGTCATCGTGCAGGGGCCGCTGGAGCTGGTCCCCGACGCGGAACTGCACCGGCAGTTCGACATCAACGTCTACGGCCCGCACCGGGTCCTGGTGGCCGCACTTCCGCTGTTGCGGGCTGGCGGCGGCCGGGTGATCAACATCAGCGCGGCGAGCGCTCGCACCGCGATGCCGTACCTGGGACCGATCTCGGCGAGCAAGGCCGCGCTCGAATCGTTGTCCCACGCGGCCCGCGTCGAGCTCGCGCCCTGGGGCATCCCGGTCTCTGTGGTGGAGCCGGGCGCGCTCGAGACGACGATCTTCGCCAAGGCCGAATCGGCTGCGCGCGAAGCACTCTTGCTGGCCGACGCCGACCGTGTCGAGCTCTACCGCGCACAATTGGCCGCCGTCGATAAGGCGCTGGCGGAACAGAAGACACGGCCGGTCGGCACGGTGGTCGACGCGATCGTGCGGGCAGCCGAGGCCAGGCGGCCCAAAGACTGCTACGTCGCGAGTTCGGACGCACGCATGCTGCGGATGCTCGCGTATCTGCCTTTCCGCCTGCGCGATCGGGTGATCGCCGGTGCATTGGGCTTGGGTAAATCCGACGTAGCGGCCGGAGCGGCGCGATGAGCCGGATCGTGTTCGCCGGAGCCACGTCCGGGCTGGGACGGCAAGCGGCACTGCGGCTGGCGAAGGACGGCCACGACCTCGTGCTGGTCGGCCGCGACGCGGACAAAGGCGCGCGGCTGGCTCGCGAGACCGGTGGCCGGTTCGTGCGCGCCGATCTGGCGGTCTCGACGGGTATCGACCACGTCGCGGAGCAGGTCGCCGAGCGGTTCGACGGCGTGGACATCTTGATCAACAACGCCGGTGTCATGACGCCCGAACGTCGCGTGACCGGCGAGGGAATCGAGCTGAATCTCGCCGTCCATCATCTCGCGCCGTTCTCCCTGACCGGACGACTGCTGCCGTTGCTGTGTCGCGGCGGCGGCCGGGTGGTCAACGTCAATTCCGAAGGCCACCGGCAGTCGATGTTCCGCGCGGGCCCGGTGCGCATCGACTTCGACGACTTGCCGAGCGAGCGGAACTTCGACCCGTTCGTGACCTACAGCCGTACCAAGTTGGCCAACCTGTTGTTCACCTACGAACTGCGTCGCAGGTACCCGCAATTGACTGTGGCCGCATTGCATCCCGGCTTCGTGCGCACCGACCTCGGCCGAGAATTCCCACGGGCGCGGGTGGCGATGCTGCACCTGACGGCATTGTCCGCGCGGCAAGGCGCCGCGCCGGTCGTCCACCTGGCGACGACGCGGGATCTGGTGAACGGGGCCTATTACAACCGCTTCACCGAGACGCGCAGCTCGGACGCGTCCTACGACCGGGATACCGCGCTGCGGCTGTGGGAGGTGACCGAACGGCTGCGTGGCCCGTTCGCCGCCCCGGTTCGGGATCCCTCGCTCGACTGCTGAGAGCGGATCTGCCGAGGGCAGCAGGGGAACGGTCCGGCGCCACGCGTGCGGCACCGTGGAGCCATGGCTCACGATGACAAGACTCCGATGTTCAGCTGGCGGGCACGCGAGCAACTGCTCAGTCGCCGCATCGTCGTGCTCGACGG
Source organism: Nocardia sp. NPDC051929 (assembly GCF_044548645.1). Lineage (NCBI taxonomy): Bacteria > Bacillati > Actinomycetota > Actinomycetes > Mycobacteriales > Nocardiaceae > Nocardia > Nocardia sp. NPDC051929. Next base: position 123,255 of record NZ_JBIUCG010000015.1, read on the forward strand.
CGCGCTCGACGACGACAACGGGACGCTGCTGATGACCCAGCTGCTCACGCTCGCCGCCGAGGATCCCGAGGCGGGTATCTCACTGTGGATCCATTCGCCGGGCGGATCGGTCCCCTCGATGCTCGCCATCCGCGACGTCATGCGGCTGGTGCCGTGCGAAGTCTCCACGCTCGCGCTCGGATTGGCTTGCAGCGCAGGACAATTTCTCTTGTCGTCGGGCACCAAGGGTAAACGTTTCGCGCTGCCGCACGCCCGGGTGCTGATGCACCAGGGATCGGCGGGCATCGGCGGCACGGCCGTCGACGTCGAGGTCCAGGCCGACGATCTGCGCTACACCGTGGACACCGTGCTCGGGATCATCGCCGAGGACACCGGCCAGCCGTTCGATCGGATCTACGAGGATTCGCTGCACGACCGATGGTTCACGGCCGCGCAGGCCAAGGAGTACGGCTTCATCGACCACATCGTCGACTCGTTCGGGCAGGTCGTCCCGCAACGCCAGCGAATCGGGATCTCGGCATGATCGGTCAGCCCCGGAGGCGGCAGCGCGGCGTGACCACGGAGGGGCCCGATCATGCCGGAAGCGGGCACAGCATGATCGGTCAGCCCCGGAGGCGGCAGCGCGGCGTGACCACGGAGGGGCCCGATCATGCCGGAAAGGACACAGCATGAGCACCTACACCATCCCGAATGTGATCGCGCAGCATCCGCGTGGCGGGGAGCGGATCACCGACATCTACTCCCACCTGCTCGCCGAGCGCATCGTCTACCTCGGCACGCCGATCGACTCCGGGGTCGCCAACGCGCTCATCGCGCAGCTGCTGCACCTGGAATCGGAGAGCCCGGAGCAGGAGATCAACCTCTACATCAACTGCGAGGGCGGCGATCTGTCCTCCATGCTCGCCGTGTACGACACCATGCAGCACATTCGTTCGCCCATCCAGACCACCTGCGTCGGCCAGGCGATCGCGGTCGGCGCGGTGCTGCTTGCGGGCGGCGAGCCGGGCCGTCGCGCCATGCTCCCGCACGCCAGGGTGGTGCTGCACCAACCCGCCGCACGTGGACAGGGCGCGATTCCCGACCTGATCCTGCAGGCCGACGAGCTGGTGCGGTTGCGGGCGGAGATCGAGTCGATCCTGTCCCGGCACACCGGGCAGTCGGTGGAGCGACTTCGGCACGACACCGACCGCGACCGGGTCTTCACCGCGTCGGCCGCGATCGAGTACGGCCTGGTCGACCAGGTCCTGGGACGGCGCGACTGATCAGGCCGCCAGCGCCATCAGCGTGGGCCCGGTGCCGGAAAGCGGCGCCGACCGCGGCAGGAGGGCGATCCTGCGGCGCGCGCGGAGTTCGTCCGCCACCTGGCCGGTGAGCTCACCCAGCGTGGTGGCGAGGGATCCGGCCAGGGCGGCGATCATCTCGCTCGACGGCTCCTTGCGTCCCCGCTCGACCTCCGACAGATACTGCGGGGAGATGCCCGCCCGCCGGGCCGTCTCGACCAGCGTCTCGCCGCGGTCCTGCCGCAGGGTGCGCAACTGTTCGCCGAGCACCTCGCGCCACAAGGGTTCCGGCGGCGTTCGCGAGTCCGGTTGAGGGGTGCGGTCATCGCGTCCACCGGGAATCGAGTGCAGTCTCGGGTGCTCGCTCATGAGCAGAGCGTACGGTTCCGGGCCGCCGGAGTGCCCGGCATTACGCTCAGGGCGGACGAGCGGCGGGTCTTCGCGAATTCGGCGTGGTCGTCGCGGTAATCGGCGCGGAGGCGAGCATGATGGGAAACCGTGCCCGAGAACTCGAAAGTCCCCGATCTGAAACCGCGCAGCCGTGACGTCACCGACGGGCTGGAGAAGACCGCCGCTCGCGGGATGTTGCGCGCGGTCGGCATGGGCGACGACGACTGGGAGAAGCCGCAGATCGGCGTGGCCTCCTCGTGGAACGAGATCACGCCCTGCAATCTGTCTCTGGAGCGACTCGCCCGGGGCTGCAAGGACGGCGTCTTCTCCGGCGGCGGCTTCCCCATGCAGTTCGGCACCATCTCGGTGTCCGACGGCATCTCCATGGGACACGAGGGGATGCACTTCTCCCTGGTCTCACGTGAGGTGATCGCCGACTCCGTCGAGACGGTGATGCAGGCCGAGCGGCTCGACGGTTCGGTGCTGCTGGCCGGCTGTGACAAATCGCTGCCCGGGATGCTGATGGCCGCGGCCCGGCTGAACCTGGCGAGCGTGTTCCTGTACGCGGGGTCGATCCTGCCCGGCATCGCGAAGCTCTCCGACGGCAGCGAGCGCGAAGTGACGATCATCGACGCCTTCGAAGCGGTCGGCGCCTGCGCCCGAGGGTTGATGAGCCGTGACGACGTCGCCGCGATCGAGCGGGCGATCTGTCCCGGCGAAGGCGCATGCGGCGGCATGTACACCGCCAACACCATGGCCAGCGCGGCCGAGGCGCTGGGCATGTCGCTGCCCGGCAGCGCGGCGCCGCCCGCGACCGACCGGCGCCGCGACGGTTACGCCCGCCGCAGCGGCGAGGCCGTGGTCGAGTTGATCCGCCAGGGCATCACCCCGTCGGACATTCTCACCAAACCCGCTTTCGAGAACGCGATCGCGGTCGTCATGGCGTTCGGCGGCTCAACCAATGCCGTGCTGCACCTATTGGCCATCGCGCACGAGGCGAATGTCGACCTGTCGCTGGACGACTTCGCGCGCATCGGTCGCCGTGTGCCGCACCTGGCGGACGTCAAGCCCTTCGGCAACCACGTGATGACCGATGTGGACCGGATCGGCGGCGTGCCGGTCATGATGAAAGCCTTGCTCGATGCCGGGTTGCTGCACGGCGACTGCCTGACCGTGACGGGACGGACGGTGGCGGAGAACCTGGCCGACATCACCCCGCCGGACCCCGACGGCAAGGTGATCCGCGCGATGGCCGCGCCGATCCATCCGACCGGTGGCATCACCATCCTCTCCGGTTCTCTCGCGCCGGATGGCGCCGTGGTCAAGTCGGCGGGTTTCGACTCCGACGTGTTCACCGGCACGGCACGGGTTTTCGATCGGGAACGGGCCGCGATGGACGCCCTCGAAGACGGCACGATCGCGGCCGGCGACGTGGTCGTCATCCGGTACGAGGGGCCGAAGGGCGGTCCCGGGATGCGCGAGATGCTGGCCATCACCGCGGCCATCAAAGGCGCGGGCCTGGGCAAGGACGTGTTGCTGCTCACCGACGGGCGGTTCTCCGGCGGCACCACGGGCCTGTGCGTCGGGCACGTCGCGCCGGAAGCCGTCGACGGCGGCCCGATCGCCTTCGTGCGTGACGGCGACCCCATTCGGCTCGATGTCGCCGAGGGCACGCTCGACCTGCTGGTCGATGCCGACGAACTCGCCCGCCGCCGCGCCGGCTGGGAACCGTTGCCGCCCCGCTACACCCGCGGCGTCCTGGCCAAGTACACGAAGCTGGTGGGCTCGGCTTCGATCGGTGCCGTCTGCGGCTGACGGATGCTCGATGCCGCGCACGACAGGGCCGAGTATCGAGGCCGCGCAGGCTGAGAACCGTTGCCGCCGATTGCATCGCAATGTCGTATCGAAGTACGCGGAGCTGGTGGCCCGGGCTCGATCAGGGCTGTGCGGCTGAGGAATTCGGTGCAGTGCAAGGCATCCGGTCTAGTACTGCGACCGCGCCTAGCTCTGTGAACTGGTTGTACGGCTCGACGGCTCGCCGCCAGTCGAGCTACGGAGGAGGGGATGGGTCGGGCCCGCGCGGGGGAATCTCCCACCGCGCGGGCCGCTTTGCGTGACCGCGCGGATCCCTAGCCGGCGGCGGCTCGGGCGATCAACTCACCGACTGCGTCGGGAGCGGACACCGAGACCGCGTGCGAGGCCGAGACCTCGACGATTTCGGCGCTCGCGCGTTCGGCCATGAACCGCTGCGCTTCCACCGGAATGTTCTTGTCCTCGCCGGTGACCAGCGCGAACGACCGGATGTCCCGCCAAGCGGTGGCGGTCGCGGGCTGTTGCAACGCGTCGAGGGCGACCGGTCGCTGGGTCGCGGCCATCAGCTCGGCCGTGGCGGCGGGCACGTCGGCGGCGAACTGCCGGTGGAATTCCGCCTGCCGGATGTAGAGCTCGGTACCGGTGCCCCCGTCGGGAAGCGGATAGGACGCGGCCCGGGTAGTGGGCCCGAGCGTCGATCCGGGGAACTTGTCGGTCAATTGCAGTGCGCTCTCGCCTACATCCGGAATGAACGCGGCGATATAGACGAGCGCTTCGACGTCGCTCCGTCCGGCGGCGGCCACCGTGATGACGCTTCCGCCGTAGGAATGGCCGACCAGAACGCTCGGCCCTTCCACGGAATCGAGTACCGACGCGACATAGGCCGCGTCACTGTCCAGACCGCGCAGTGGATTAGCGGCCGCGATCACGGGATGTCCCTGTGCGCGCAGCCGTTCGATGACCCCGTTCCAGCTGGACGAGTCGGCGAACGCGCCGTGGACCAGCACGATGGTCGGCGTGGAAGGACTGACGGGCTCGGTGCTCACAAGTGTGGTTCCTTCGAATCGGGTGGTCGGGGACCGGTCAGTCGGTGTACAGCGCGGACCGCAACGTCGCGACGGCCTGCGCCACCGCGGCTTTGGCGGCATGGGTGTCGTGCAGCGAGTTGACCATCACGAAGTCGTGGACGATCCCGCCGTAGCGCACCTGGGTGACCGGTACGCCCGCGGCGCGCAACTTGCCCGCGAAGGCCTCGCCCTCGTCGCGCAGCACGTCGGCTTCGGCGGTGATGACCAGCGCGGGCGGCAGCCCGGCCAGTTGCTCGGTGGTCGCCCGCAGCGGTGAGACGGTGATCTGCGCGCGCTCGTCGGCACTGGTGGTGTACTGATCCCAGAACCACTTCATGCCCTCGCGGGTGAGGAAGTAGCCCTCGGCGAACTGCTGGTAGGAGCCGGTGTCGAAGTTGGCGTCGGTGACCGGGTAGAACAGCACCTGCTGAACGAAGGAGACGTCGCCGCGCTCCTTGGCCATCAGGGTCAGCGCGATGGCCATGTTGCCACCGACCGAGTCACCCGCGATCGCGATCCGGGACGAGTCGAGGCCCTTCGCCGCGCCCTCCGCGGTAACCCACTGCGCCACCCGGTAGGACTGCTCGTTGGCCACGGGATACCGCACATCGGGCGACCGGTCGTATTCGGGGAAGACCACGGCGGCGTGCGTGCCGACGGCCAGGTCGCGAACCAGGCGGTCGTGGGTGTGCGCGTCGCCGAAAACCCATCCCGCGCCGTGGGTATAGATGATCACCGGCAGCGTTTCGGTGACGCCCTGCGGCTTGACGATCCGAACCCGCACCGAGCCCGTCGGGCCGCCCTCGACCGTGATCCACTCCTCGTCGACCTCGGGCTTGAAGATCGGCGCGTCCTGCACGGAGTCCACCGCCTTGCGCCCCTCTTCGGGCGGGAGCTGGCAGAGGAACGGCGGCTGCGAGGTCGCGTCGACGAACTCCTGCGCCGCCGGTTCGAGCGAGATGCCCAGCGGGTTACCTGACATGATCGTGCCTCTCGTAGAAGTGGTGGAAACTGCGGTTATTCAGGCGGATTGATCGATCGCGCCGGTGATGACGGCCACGACTTCGTCAGGGTGGGTCTGCATCACCAGGTGTGGTCCGTCGATCTCGACCACCGCGCGCATTCCGGCTCGCTGGTAGCCGAATCGTTCGACGTCGGGATTGATGGTGCGGTCGGCGCCGGACACGATGCCCCAGGCCGGTTTCGTCTTCCACGCGGCCGCCGAGGCGGGCTCGGTGAACGCGAACGCCGACAGCGGCCGCTGCGAGACCGCGAGGACCGCGGCCTTCGCCGGGTCCAGGCCCGCGGCGAAGACATCGGGGAAGGCGTCGATGGCGACCGAGACGTCCGTGCCGGGCTCGTCACCCTCGATCGGGTACGGCGCGTAGACGAGGTTGGCCGCCAGATCGGAATCCGGGAATCCGCCCTGTAATTGCCCGAGGCTCTCGCCTTCTTCCAGGGCGTAACCGGACACGTAGACCAAGCCCACCACGTTGTCGGCGACGCCTGCCACGGTGATGACGGCGCCGCCGTAGGAGTGGCCGGCCAGCAGGACGGGGCCGTCGATCCGTTCCACGAACGACTTGATGTAGGCCGCGTCCGCCGACAGGCTGCGGTTGAACACCGGCGGAACCACGACGCGATGGCCCTGGTCGAGCAGCCGTGCGGTGACGGGGGACCAGCTCGAGGCGTCGGCGAAGGCGCCGTGCACCAGAACGATGGTCGGACTTGCCGGGGCGGACATCGGTTTCCTTTCTCCAGCGCTCGGTGAGCGGCGCTGTGGCCGACTCAGTCTCGGCCGTAGGCCCCGCCGCGCGCCCCTCCCCACGGGCCACAAAAGCCTCCGTTCAGGACACGGCCTGCTCCAGCGCCGGATCGATCCGGGCGGTCGACCGGAAACGCTGCTGGTACTTGCGCGGGGAAATGCCAACGCGTGCTACGAAGGCCCTGCGCAACGCCTCGCTGGTGCCGTACCCCGCGGCCATGGCGGTCTCCGTCACGCTGTATCCGGCGTGCAGCATGTCCCTGGCCGTGCCGAAGCGGATGAACGCGACGTATTCCGCGGGCGAGCGTTCCAGTTCCGCGCGGAACAGCCGGGTCAGATGCCGGACGCTGACCCGCGCGTGGGCGGCCAGCGTCTGCACCGTATGCGGATACGCCGGGTCCGCGCAGATCAGATCCACCACCCCGCGCACCAGCGGGCTGCGCGGCGCCGGTCCGGTCAGCGACGCGGAGAACTGTGACTGACCGCCCGCGCGCTGCATGTAGACCACCAGCGCCTGCGCGACGCGCCGCGCGACGTCGGCGCCGTGGTCCTCTTCGACCAGCGCCAGCGCGAGATCGACGCCCGCGGCGACCCCGGCCGAGCTGTACAGATTGCCGTCCCGCACGAAGATCGCGTCCGGGTCCACCTCGATCGACGGATAGCGTCGCGCGAGCTCGGTCGTGAATTTCCAGTGCGTCGTCGCGCGGCGCCCGTCGAACAGGCCCAGATCGGCCAGGACGAACGCACCGCTGCAAATGGACGCCAGCCTGCGGGTGTTGCAGGAAAGATGCCGCGCGGCCGCCAAGACCTCCGGTGTCATGAACTTGCCTGGTGGCAGCTCGCTGCCCGGAATCACCACGGTGTCGAAACGACCCGCGTCGGCCGCCGCGCAGCTCACCTCCACCCGCGCGCCGATCGAGGTCTGCGCGTCCTTGCCGTCGGCCGAGACCAGCACCACCTCGTACCCCGCCACCGACTGATCGGCCTCGACGAACACCTCGGCGGGCCCGACGAAGTCGAGCATCTTCACGCCGTCGAATACCAGGATGCCCACCCGTTTGCTGGGCGAGGCGGCGAAGTTGTTGGACATGTCACCATTATTGTGGAGGCACGGCTCCAGAACAAGCGATGTGCCGCAGTTCGCACGCCGATTGGTACGGTGAGCACATGGGACGGCCGCGACGATTCGACGAGTCGAACCTGCTCGACGCCGCGACCGAGTTGTTCTGGTCGAAGGGTTTCGACAGCACTTCGGTGGAAGACGTCTCGCTCGCGACCGGCGTCGGGAACGGGAGCATCTACGCCGCCTACGGCAGCAAGCGCGGACTGTTCCTGGCCGCGTTCGAACGCTATTGCGAGGGCCGTGCGCGTCTGGTGCGCGATGCCATCGGTTCGGCGGGCGGTTCGGCGCGCTCCGCGGTGCGCGCGCTGTATCAAGCGATCATCGAAGACTGCGCGGCGCAACCGGATCGGCGCGGTTGCCTGATGATCAACAGCATCGCGCAGCTCGGCACTCGGATCCCCGAAGTCGCCACCATCGGCAGCCGCACCACCACCGAGATGGAGCGGGGCGTCGCCGACCGGCTGCGGCCCGCGATGCACGACGCGGGAGACGACGACGAAGCCACGCTCTCGGCGGTCAGCGCCGCTGTCGTGGTGGTCGCCCAGGGCCTGATCCAGCTCAGTCGTCAGGGATTTCCAGCACAGCGGCTGCACGAGATCGCCGATGTGTCGAGCGCGGCCTTACCGCGGGAATGGGCCGATCAGCTCGTGCACTGACCCGGGACGTCGATCGCCGTGCGTTCAGGGCAGTGTGCCCGCCGCGCGCCCGTTGGTGACCCGCAGGAGGTCGAGCTTCCCCGCGTCCTCGCTGCCGCCTGCCGCCGTGTAGGTGACCATGCGGAGGTCGGCGCCCGGAACGACGAGGACGTCGCAGTCGAGGGTGATGTCGCCGAGCTCGGGATGCCGGACCGTCTTCCGATCGCTGGTGTGCTGCGACGCTGTCGCCGTCGTCCACAGCTGGGCGAATGCGGCGGAGGTGTCGCGCAATTCCCGCACGAGACGATCGAGTCCCGCGTCGGCGGGATAGCGGGACACCGCGTCCCTGAGATCGGCCACGATCGACGCCGTGAAGGCGCCGTGCGCGCGGTCGGACCGGAACGGACGCATCGAGGCGCGGGCCGCGCCGGTGCCGAAAACCGCACGGGCGAGGTTGCGCTCGCCGACCGGGACCAGCGCGGGGTCACCGTGCAGCCCGCTCCACATGCCGTTCCACCACAGCAGCGTCCAGTCGGCGCCGAACACCCCGATCGGGACGTCGCCGAGGCGGGCGGTGAGCCGTTGGATGCCCGGCGGGACATGCGTGCCGATCGTCCCGTCCCGCGGGGGCAGCAATCCGGCTGCGCGATACAGCTCGTCGCGCTCGGTCCTGGACAGTTGCAGGGCCCGCGCGAGGGCGCCGACCACCTGCGCGGAGGGGTTGCGCGCGCGACCCTGCTCCAAGCGCAAGACGTAGTCGACCGAGAGTCCGGCCAGCTGCGCGAGCTCCTCACGGCGCAATCCCGGAGCACGACGGCCGCCGGTCACCGGGAACCCGGCGTCGGCGGGCGCGAGACGATCCCGCCAGGCGTGCAGGAGCGCGCCGAAAGCGGAGCGAGCGGAAGCCATGCGCTCATTCTCGCCGCCGCGCGCCGCATCAGCCTGGGTACTGTCAGTCCTGGTGACGGGCGCGGCACTGGCTGCCGAGGGCCGCGGCGGCGACCATCGAGGCGACCGACGGGCTGTCATCAAGTGAAGGAGCCGCTATGCCCTCGACCATCGTGATGACCGGGGCGAGTCGCGGGATCGGCCGCGTCGCCGCGGAGCGCATCGTGCACGCGGCGCCGCAGGCGCATCTCGTCGTCGCCGCACGCGGGTCCACCGGTGCGCGACTCGCGGCCGAACTCGGCGCGGGCGGACACCGGGTCTCGCACGTCCCGGCGGACCTCGATTCGCTGGACAGCGTGCGATCGGCCGCGGACGAGATCCGCAGCAGGCTCGACCTGGGCGAGCTGCCGCCGCTGCACGGTTTCGTGGGCAATGCGGGAATCCAGTACACGAACGCGCTCACCGAAGGGCCGGACGGATTCGAGTCCACCTTCACCGTCAATGTGCTCGCCAACCACCTGTTCATCCGCCTGCTCGAGGATCGCTTCCGCACTCCGTCGCGCATCGTGATCACCGTGAGCGACACTCACTTCGGCGACTTCCGGCACAACTTGGGCATGGTGCCAGGCCCGGTCTGGCGGTCCGCGGACGTCCTCGCCCGCCCCGGCGCGTTCTCCGAGCCGGGCACCACCGCCGCCGGGCGCACCGCGTACTCGACGAGCAAACTCGCCGCCATCCACCTCCTGCACGAGTACGCCCGCCGCCTGCCGGACGGCATCGATGCCATCGGCTTCAACCCGGGCTTCGTCCCCGGCACCGACCTCGCTCGCAACGCGGGTCGGGTCTCCCGGTTCGCGATGCGCCGCGTCCTGCCGGTATTGACCCGCACGCCGTTCGCGACCAGCCGCGCTGCCGCCGGGCGCCATCTCGCGGACGTCGTCCTCGGCGCCACCGCCGCGCCGACCGGCTCCTACGTCGACCGCGACCGGGTCGCCCGCTCGTCGGAGGAGTCGTACGATCCGCCGCGCGAAGCCGAACTCTGGGACGCTGTCGAGCGGCTCATCGCGCCTTACGCGGCCTGAGCCGGCGCAACTGCCCCTCCTGATCGGCAGAACCGGCCGGGTGGTCGGAGAGAACTCGACGCAGGTCTTCGGAGCCGGGTAGGTCGAACCGCTCCGGGTCACCGAGCGTCTCTCCGCGAGTCACCTCACAGGTAGGGGAAGCAATCGATATCGCGGTGCGTCAGGCAGGGTTGCTCGACGGGCCGCAGCCAGCGGGCGGGGACTCGCAGCGGTTCGACTTCGGGCAGGCGCACGGGCCGATCCTCGCCGTCGAACAAGGTCCCGCGCACCCGGAACACACCCATCGGCAGTCCGAGCGCGTCGGCTTGCTCGCTGGTCAGGACCACCGCGATGCGGGAGTTCGCGGTGATCCGCAGCCCTTCGACGGTGGTCGGCTCGCTGGTGTGGTCGATGCCGGTGACGGTGAGCCGGAACCGGCCGCCGCGCAGCCACGACCACGCCCACGTGAGCGAACCCGGCTGGTCGCAGTCGGGGTAGCGACTGCGTGGCAAGCGCTGCGGGACCAACACCATATAGGTGCACCCGACCTCGATATCGCGGGTCCGCATACCTTTCAGGGTGGCCGCAGCATCGGCTCATCGCAAGGAAACCAGCAAATCAGCGCTACACCGGGGCGGACCCGAAGGCGTAGGCGCAACCGGCCGCCGAAACCGCGCCGGAGTCGAGTATGAAAGCCGCCGCGCGGGGTAGGCGACAGGTGTGCGACTGGGTGTGCTGGACATCGGTTCGAATTCCGCGCAGTTTCTGGTGGACGCCTCTCGCGGGGCGCCTCCGTTGCCACTGCGCGCGTTGAAGGAGCCGGTGCTGCTCGGCGAAGACATCGACGCGGCCCGGGGTGATCACCGCGGACGGGGCGCAGCGGGTCGCCGACGCCGTCGAGCGGGTGCTGTCGGGCGGCCCTGCGCGGGGTCTCACCGGCACGCGCGAGTCAGATCCTGGCCGGAGCGATGGTGGCGGACGCGACCATGGCGGCACTGGACATCGACTGCCTGGAAGTGAGCCCGTGGGCCTTGCGAGAAGGGGTCGTCCTGGAACACATCTCCACGCGCGTCGACAGTGACCGGACGCTGCCGTTGCACGCGCTCGAGCTGCCGCGGCACGGCCCGGAGTCCCCGGCCAGCGTGCTCCCGCGACGGGTGTGATCAGGGGGATCAGCGGTTGCCGAACACTTTGCCGCCGAATCGTCCGAATGCGGCATTCATCAGTGGCGAGCGGGTGACCGTCACTTTGAGGCGGTTCAGAATGGGGGCGATGGGGCGGGGGTCGACGTCGCGAAGCGCCTCGGTGAGCAGGCGGACGGGTTCGGCGCAGGAGTCGTAGCGGTCACCGGGGGCTTTCGCGAGTGCCCGGTGCAGGATCGCGTCGACCTCGGGCGGGATCCAGCGGTGCTGCGCGGAGAGCGCCGGGGGAGGCTCCTGCAGCTGCGCTTCGGCGGTGGCCATGAGGTTCACGCGAGAGAACGGCGTGTGGCCGGTGAGCAGCTCGACGGCGGAACAGGCCAACGCGTACTGGTCGGTGGCCGGTGACACCGTCTCCGCCCGCAGCAGTTCCGGCGCGGCATACGGCACCGATACGACGACGAACCCGTTGGTGGCCAAAGGCGGTTCCGGCCGATCCAGCCACCGCGCCGAATCGAAATCCGAGATCTTCACCGTCGACTCGTCCGTCCCGACCAGCACGTTCGCCGGTTTCACGTCGAGATGGACCACTCCGTTGGCGTGCGCGAAATCCAATCCCGCCGCGACTTGCGTCAGTACGTGGAGCACCCGCCGCAGGTCCGGGTACCGATGCGGTGAACGCACCAATGTCGAACCCGTCGCGCCCGCCACGTACTCGTGTGCCGACCACAGCCTGCCGTCGGTTTCCCCGTGCGTGTACATCCGCACGATGTCGGGGTGTCGCAACGCCGACAAGATGTCGAACTCGTGCACGAATCGGGCGCGCGCCTCGGGTGACCGACTGTCCTCGGGCCCCAAGATCTTCAAGGACACCGGGCGTGACCACTCCGGATCCTCGGCCAGGTACACGTGGCTGCTGCCACCGTGTCCCAGCGGGGCCCGCACGACGAAGCCCGCGAACTGGTCACCTGGTTCTAGCAGCACCGCCTCACCATAGTGCGACGACCCCAGCCGCACGCCGGTGTTTGCCTTCGGTGTGCCCAACGGCACTGCGCCCGCCCGGTAAGCGCGATGATGCCCGCCGACGCGCGGCCTGCGGGACGCGAGACTGCTCCCGCCGGCCCGAAGGTCGTGGCACGACACATCAGGCCGACGGGCAGCACGGCGGTGGGTCAGACGAGGGTGATCTTGAGGGTGTAACCGGCCGCCGAGCCGTCGGCGGAGGTGACGAGGATCTGGTAGTCGTTGCCGTCGGCGACGAGATCGGCGTGCGGTGCCTCGTTGGCGACCTGCGGCCCGATCAGCGGGGCCACCGAGACGCGGGCATTGCCCGCGACGTCGAAGCTCAGGCGCTGCCCCGGCGCGGTGGCGATGGAGTAGCTGTCGGCCTTGCCCTGCCCGACGTTGCCGCTGATCTCGGCACTGTTCTGGCCGGGAGCGATCTGCAGGCGTTGCACGACGCCGGGAACCGAAGGAATACCGGGCGCGGCCTGGGCGGTCGCCGCCCCTCCGGCCGCGGTGAAGCTGACGACGGCGAGCACCGCGGGCACGGCACCCACCAACGAACGAATCAGTCGAGAAGCGGTCATGGGCACCATCTTTCCTCAGCGCGGGTGCGAGATCTCATGCGGCTGCGGTAAACCGATGGCTACGCCTGGGGATCACGCGTGATCACCGCACAGACGAAGGCGCCCCAGTGACCGATCACGGATGGAAACACCGGCAATGAACGGGAGATGTCGGTGCCTCATGCCACACTGGCGGTGTAGTCACCTGGCCAGAGGAGAACGAATTGGCCGACATTGATGACCGCCCCGTGGTGCGACTGGTCGCGCATTGCCGTCGCTATCACGGTTGGCTGCTGTCGCCACAATCGGTCGCACAAGGAATCGGCCCGACCTGTGCGATACGTGAGCGCGCGGAGCTGCGCGCCCAATCTACCCGAGAGCTCACTCTTTTCGATGTCGCGGCGTAGCCGGGGTTCGGTGCGTTGTCCGGCCGACCCGGAGATGCTGACCGGGCCGTCCCGCATCGAGTCCATAGCCGAGCTGTGGCATGGGGAGCGAGACGGCCCGGCGGGCCGATGCGTTCAGGTCGTCGCGATCAGAATCTGTTCCGATTCGGCCGGTCGCAGCCCGTCGGTCCGGTCGGCGAAGTAGCGGCCGGTCAGCTCCGCGGCGGGGACGTGACGGGTGGCGGCGAATCCCGCGTCTTCGGCCAGCCGCACCATTTCCTCGGGACGGAAGAAACTGATGAACGGCGTGCCGGATCGGCGGGCGCCCTCCTCGGCGAATCCGCGCATGACCTGTTCATCGGCGTCGACGAGTTCGAGCGGCAGCAGGAAGGTCGTGACCAGAGCGGAGCCCGGCGCGAGCGCCGAAAGTTGCCGCAGAGTAGCGATATTCGCCTCGCGGGTCAGGTACATCGATACACCGGTGGAGGCGACGAGCGCCGGACGGGCGGGGTCGAAACCGGCCTCGAGGAGCCGCTGCCACCACGCGTCCACTTCGAAATCGACCGGAACCAGCCGCAACCACGGCGGGATGTCGAAGCCGAGTTCGCTGAGGCGCTGCCGTTTCCATGCCTGCGGTCCGGGTTGATCGACCTCGAAGACGGTGAACCGTGCGGCCAGCTCCGGTCTGCGCTGGGCGAAGGTGTCCAGTCCCGCGCCGAGTACCACGTACTGATCCACGCCGCGCTCGGCCTGCTCGGCCAGCAGATCCTCTACGAAACGAGCCCGCGACACGATGCCCGCGCGCATCGGCGCGGTGGACCGCGGATCCATGTCCGGGCGGTCCCGCCAGCCGTCCTCGGGCGCGGCCAGGCGTAGGCCGACGCGGTCGTCGAACACGTGCGGTGCCTGGTCGTGCAGCGCGTGCACGGCTCGCCACAGCGCTACCCGGACCGCGGTGCTGTCCGGCGCGATCGTCTCGGGTGTCATTCGGCTCACTCCTCTCCCGGGGCCTGCAGGCTCCATACCCGCCCGTCCGGGTCGTGGACGGTCATCTCCCTCGTCCCGTAATGGGTCGGCTCGAAGTCGGTGCGGATCTCGACACCGTCACCCGGACGTACCTCTGGGCTCGCCACCTTCAGCACCAACCGGGTGCTCGTCTGCTGTGTCGGCGGCACCTCGGCCACGAAGACGTAAGCTCCCTCGCCGTTGCGGAACTGGCCGGAGTTGTGATCGGTCTCGAAGTCGACCGTGAAGCCCAGCCCTTGCAGGAATTTCGCCATCCGGCCCCAGTTGTGGGTCTCCAGGAACACGGCCTCGATGCCATCGGTGGTCATTGTCGATCCTCTCCTTCGTCGTCGAGGTAGGCGCGCAGCGCGGCGGTGACCAGCGCCGACAACGACATCTCCGACTCGATCGCCCGATACTTGACCTGCTTGATCAGCTCGATCGGCAGGTAGACGTTGAACTGCTTCACTTCCTCGGCCACGAGGCAATGCTAGCAAACTAGCATGCTAAGGGACAGGGTTCCAGCATCGCCCGTCGATCGGGTCATCGAACCCGAGTTCGAGCACGACGCCGGTCGCTGTGGTTAAGATGAGCGACGCTCATTTTCCGTGGACGGGCGGGAGGAAGTCATGCCGCCGAAGGCTGTCGGTCAACGTCGTCGCCCCGCGCAGGCGCGGGCCAAAGCGACCAGGGAGCACATCCTGGACACAGCGGCGCGGCTGTTCGGTGAGCGCGGTATCGCCAATACCTCCACGAACAAGATCGCGGCGGAAGCGGGCGTGAGCATCGGCACGGTCTACCGGTACTTCGCCGATCGCGGTGTCCTGGTCGAAGAACTGCTCGAGCGGTTGCTCGAAACGGTGGAGCGGCGTTTCACCCAGCGTGTCTTCGACTTGTCGGGAAAAACGATGCATCAGGTCGCCGCCGACATCCTGGGCGTGATCACCGAAGAGCTGGTGGCCAATGCGAAGTTGGTGCGCGCGCTCGTCGCAGGCGTGCAGTTCTACAGCAGTGGCATTCCCGAGTTCGAACCGCGGCTGCGCCTGCTGGTGAAAGTGATGCTGATCCAAGTGCTCGGTCCGGGCGACGATCACGAGTACGACGTGATGACCTTCGTCGTGATCAATACCGGTTTCGCGGCTGTTTTGCGCGCGTCCGCCCTGGAGGTCGACGACCCCGCGCGGGCGGAGGCGATCGACATGACAGCGCGGATGATCGGCGCCTGGGCCGAAGCCGAGGCGGCGGCGCGCGCCGCCGTTTGAGCAGCTGTGGCGCTCTGCGCAAAAAAGTGAGCACCTGACCATGTATGTGGTGCGCATGAGCTTCCCAAATCGGGCTTTCCTTCATGATCTTTGCTGGTCAGAGCTTATTTTTCCGTTACTTCCCCAGTCGCCGGAAGCGGAGTAGCAGCTGAGTCGGCCTGCGGTTTACCGTTTTTCCACGGACCGAACGGCAGATAGTGCCGCGGACACCGCGAGGTAGTCACGGTCGCCGATCGAGCGCGAACCCGACGCTCCCTCGGTTCCACGGCGACAAGGAGGTCACCAGTGACGATCGAGAGCATCGCCCACGTCGAATCCAACAAGGCGCGGCGCGTCACGCCGCATACACCGAAAACCCATCGGGCCGCCGCGAAGGTCGTCGCGCACCTCATCGATTCCGCCGCGTTGCCCGGGGGCACGGCCGAGGCGGAAGCCGCTGCCGTGGTTCGGATGTGCTTGGAGTGGTCCGTCCAGCGATTGAACGGGCAGGAATCGACCGGACGAACCGACATTCTGCAGACAGCGGCGGCGGGATGGGCCAGGAAGGGGATCCCGATCGACGGCATCCTCCATGCGATCCACGCCGGGTTCAAATTCGGATTGGGCATGCTGTTCGCCGACGAAGACGGCCGCGCCGACCTCATCGCGGGCGCCGCCGTCACGCTCGAGCTCTTGAACCTGATCACCGCGACGGTCAGTAAAGCGTATGTGCGAGAGTGCAAAGCCGTGGCGGCCGAGGACCACGCCGCGACGCACACCTTGACTTCGGCGCTGCTCGGCGGGCACGCGTCCTCGATGATGGCTCGCGAATGCGGAATACCGGTCGCCGACGAGTATTTCGTGCTCGCGGTCGCGGTGCCCGCGCATCCCGACGAAAGCCTTCCCCAGCTCGACAGCCGAGTCGTCGCCCGGCGTAAGCTGCGCCGCCTGCAGTCCGGCCTCGCCGACCTGTTCGACGGCCGGGCGCTGTCGCTGCTGTCGGTCGACGGAGGAACGATCCTCATTCCCACCACCCAGCTCAACGCCCTCGATCTCGACAGCGTGGTCGACAAGCTGTCCGCGGCGGCGCGCGTGCCGGTCACCGCCACCGTCGTGACCGCCGGTCCCCGACAGGTCTCCGTCGCCGCTGCCCAAGCCCATGAGTTGCTCGACACCGTAGAGCAACTCGGACGCGAACCCGGGTTGTACAGATTCACCGAACTGGCGCTGCAATATCAGCTCACCCGGCCCGGCATCGGCCGCGATGTGCTCGGCACCCGGGTCGCGCCGCTGATGGAACATCCGGACCTGTTGGAGACGCTGCGGATCCACATCGACAACGACCTCAACCGCCAGCGCACAGCTCGGCAACTCCATGTGCATCCGAACACGGTCGATTACCGGCTGCGCCGAATCGCGCAGCTCACCGGACTCGATCCCGCCGACGCCAGGGGACTGTGGTACCTGCGTTCAGCGCTGATCGTCTGGACCGACGACGGCACCCGGCGGCTCCCCGCCGATGCCAGGCGAATGGCCGACTCGCGGTAGTCCGCAGGCCGCCTCGCCCCCTCGACAATTCGCGATGGAGGTGCGAAGAATATCCGGACGCGCGACGCACGCGCGGATGCTCATGGAGGTGCGTGCCGTGGCCGATCGAGTGCCCGGAGGACGTCTGGTCAGGAGCGGTCGGTTGGGCAGACTGGCCGCAGGCCAAGCCGTGCGTGGGGTCGGAGCCCGGTTGTCGATGATCGGCCGGACCGAAGAGGCCCGGCGCGTACTCGCCGAACGTTCCACACTCGCGACCGCGCAGCAGGTTGTCACGGTGCTCGGCAGCATGAAAGGCGCGGCGATGAAGCTGGGCCAGATGCTGTCGGTCCTCGATGTCGACCTCGTTCCGGAATCGCATCGCGAGCTCTTTCGGACCAAGCTGGCCGAACTCCGCGATCAGGCGCCGGCCGTGCCGTTCGCGGAGATGCTGAAAGTCATCGAGGACGATCTCGGGCCGCCTGCGCGCGTATTCGCCGACTTCGACGAGACACCGATCGCCGCGGCATCGATCGGCCAGGTCTATCGGGCACGACTGCACGACGGGCGCACCGTCGCGGTCAAGGTGCAATATCCCGGCGTCGATCGAGCCGTCCACGCGGACATGCGCAATCTCGAGATGCTCAGCAAGCTGTGGAAGTCCATGTTGCCCAGCGCCGCCGACAATGCCGTGCTGGACGAGATCTCGCGCAATATCGGTAACGAACTCGACTATCCGCGGGAAGCCAGGACCCAGCATCGGGTCGCGATGCGTTATCGGGGGCATCCTTTCATCACGGTTCCCGACAGTATCGAAGAGTACTGCGCGCGCAGAGTTCTCGTAACCGAGTTCGTCGAAGGCGGCACTTTTCAGCAGATCCGGACGCTGCCCGACACCGAGCGTGACCGGCTCGGTGAGTTGATCTACCGCTTCTATATCAGTTCGCTGTTCTGCGACAACGAATTCTGCGGTGATCCGCATCCGGGAAATATCCTGTTGGCGGCCGACGGCAGGCTCGCGTTCGTCGATTTCGGACTCTACGACCGGATGGACCCCCTGCATGTCGACTTCGAACGCGCGTGTCTGCGTGCGGCCGGGGAGCACCGCGCCCAAGACCTCTACGAGGCCTGGGTCGGGCGCGGCATCATCGACCCGGATGTGGAGGTCACTGCGGAGGAATGCTTGGAATACGTATGGGCCGCGACGGGATGGCATTTGCTCGACGAGCGAATAACGATCACCCCCGAGGTCGCGACCGGTGCGGTGATTCTGGCTGTCGACCCTCGTGCCGCCCAGTTCAAAGGCATGCGGCAGCAGTTGCTTCCGCCCGAGCATGTGTTCTCGCGACGCGCGGATCTGTTCACCTTCGCCGTGCTCGGTCAGTTGCGGGCCACCAACAATTGGCATCGGCTCGCGCGTGAGTGGCTCTATCAGGAGGCCCCCGTCACCGAGATCGGGCAGGCCATCGCAAAATGGCGGGCCGACTTGTGACGGACCCCGCAATCCACTGATGCGCTGAATCCGGTGACCGACTCCGACGCCTTGCGCTTCGGATTTCGGTCCGGAAACGGGACTGCGTGACCGCGGTATCTCGTCGGCGGCCCGTGCCATGTGGTCGATCTCGGTTTCTCTCGTTCTGTGGCCGCTCATATAGGTAGCCGCAACTTCGCAGTGAGCCGCCCAGAATCCGTTGCTGACCAGCATCTTTCGCCGAATTCCGTCCTATCGTTGCTGCCGTTCGACATTGCGAGGCGCGCCTGCCGGCAAGGACAACCATGCCGAAATACGGAAAGGCATTCGATGAGATCAAGCGTCAGTCGGCGAATATTGCGCACCGCCGTATTCACCGTAACCGCGACCATGACGATGGGGTTGAGCGTGCTGACCGTGCACGCGGCCCCGGAGACGGGTCCGACGGAGCAGCAGTTGGCCGATTACATCGCGGCGGGCCGTAAGGCAGCGCCGGTTGCGGATTCGGGGAGCGCGGGGTCGGGGTCGGCGTGTACGTCGGGGAGTGGTGCGGGTTCCGGGAATGGATCCGGTGACTGCTACGGGGGTTCGGGCAGTAGTTCCGGGTCGTCGGGTGGCTATGCCAGTGACACCGTGGGATTCGGTCCGCCGATGACGTCGTGGTTGGCGGCGTTCGGGTACGGATTGACTCATCCGGATGTCGCGCCGCCGGGAGCGAACGACTGGAACTGCAAGCCGACGGCGGAGCATCCGCGTCCGGTGGTGTTGGTGCACGGGACGTGGATGAACGCCTACAACGGATTCGCGTTCATGGGGCAGCCGATCAAGGATGCGGGGTTCTGCACGTTCACGTTCAACTATGGACGGTCGAATCTGTTGGAGGGCGGCGGTCTGGGGTCGGTGTTGCCGGGGGTGATGGGCACCGGTTACATCCAGGATTCGGCCAAGCAGTTGGCGGTCTTCGTGGATCGCGTGCTGGCGGCGACGGGGGCCTCGGAGGTGGATCTCGTGGCGCATTCCCAGGGTGGGTCGATGTCGAACTGGTACACGAAGTTCGAAGGCGGCGCGGCGAAGGTGAAGAACTTGGTCACTTTCGGTGCGACGCATCATGGGACGAGTCTCGACGGGATCGGCGCGCTGGGGCGGGCGATCAACAACTTCGGAATCGACGTGCTGGGTTTCATCGAGATTTTCGTGGGGCATGCGGGAATTCAGCAGACGATCGGTTCCGACTTCGTCAACAAGCTGAACGAACACGGTGACACGATCGCGGGGGTGGACTACACCGTGGTCGGTACCCGGTATGACGAGATCACCAATCCGTATGACCTGACGTTCCTGAAGGCGGCGCCGGGGGTGTCGGTGCAGAACATCACGTTGCAGGACGGGTGTGAGCAGGATGTGTCGGATCATCTGACGATGATGTATTCGCCGCGAGCGTTGTCGATCGCGTTGCGGGCATTGGACCCGGTAGGTCATCCGAATCTGGAGTGCACGTTCAACCCGTGGCTGCTGGGCGGGGGAGGCTCGCTGTAATCACCGCGGCGAAGTGCCCATCGAGCGACCTGGATCCTCGCTCGATGGGCACACCCATGCGGTCAGTGAGCATGTCCGGCGAGCACCGGCCGACCGACCGGCTCAGACCGCCGCCTCCCAGGCGAACCCGTCCGGGTCCACGAAAGGGCCGATATTGCCGCGGATGGCGATCCGGTGCGACCCGGTGCCTTCCGGTGCGATGCCGGCGTCCTTGGCAGCGGCACGGCGCCCGTAGAGCGCCAGTTTGACCGACGCGGCCGGGGTGGCGAACTCCACGTACTTGCTGCCGAAGCTCTTCGCCACAGCCAGGCCGTGGTCGATGTAGAACTGCTTGGTCGCCTTGACGTCGTCGACCCCGAGGAGCACGACGAAATCATCGACTTCCCGGGTGGCCGGGCCGGTGTCCTTCTTCGATGACGTCGCCACCTTCCAGAGCGCGCCGTCCGGCGCCTGGACGACACCGCCGTAGCCCCAGAAGCTCTTCTTGACGGGCTTGAGCGTCGTCGCACCTGCGTCGACAGCGGTACCGACGAGGCTGTCGACGGTGCTCGGCTGAGACACCACCAGCGACAGCACATAGCCGCGGAAACCGCTGGTCGGAGCGTCGGAGGCGCGGAAGCGCAACTTGCCGCCGAGTCCGAACGCGGCGGCGTAGAAAGCCTCGGCAGCGCCCGGATCGGGCACCTCGAGCACGACGGAATCGATTGCGGCCTGATCAGTGGTGAGGTTCATGGCACCAACGCTAGGCGGCGCGCGGCGAGCGCCGCTTCTCGATTCCTGACCGGTCGGTTCCGGCGGCCCGAGATCCCGCCCGAGACCGTCCGGCGGATGTGCCACAGCTACCTGGCGGCCGCGGTGATCAGCCGCTGAATCCCTCGTCGGACCCGAGGCGGCCGTCGGGGGCGCAAGGCGCGCCTGGTCGCCAGCTGCGGCGGGGCGCAGGGATCGGCTTGCTCACGTACGCCATGGGTGTTTACTGAAGGAGCGGTTCGGTTCGCCCACCCTTCGATGGCGGTTCGAGGTGCGTATGCCGGTATGGCGGATTCGCGAGTTTCGTGACGCTGATCTGGATCAGGCGATCCAGATCTGGGAGCAGAGCCGTATGGACACCGCGGGTGAGCCGGTGTTCGCGTTGGCGGAGGTGCTTGCGTCCGCGCGGGCGGGGCAGCCGGCGGTGGTGGCCGAGGTCGGCGAAGAGATGGTGGGTATGGCCGTCGCGCAGGTCCAAGGTGAGCGGGCGTGGGTGTTGCTGGTGGCGCTCGGTGCGCAGTGGCGGCGGCGCGGTATCGGCAGTGCGTTGCTGACCGAACTGGAGAGGCGGCTGCGGGCGGATGGGGTGCGGCGGATCTGCACGCTCGTTCCCGAGGGCGCCACCGGGTCGGTCGCGTTCGAGAATTCCGGCTATCTGCGCAGGACGGGTTTGGTCTTCTACGAGCTGGTCGAACCGTTGGCGCCCGCGCAGTCCAGTCTGCTGAGCGAGTTGGGCGGTCGGCTGTTGCCACCGGGGTTGTGGGAGTCGATGGCGGGCATGGACCGAGAGAAAGAGGTCATCGAGCGGCGGATCGTGTTGCCGTTGGCGCGCCCGGATGTCGCGGAACGTTATCGGGTCAGGCCACCCAAGAGCGTGATCTTGTTCGGACCGCCGGGTACCGGCAAGACCAGTTTCGCGAAAGCGGTCGCTTCACGGCTGGGTTGGCCGTTCGTGGAGTTGTTCCCGTCTCGGCTGGCCGCGACGGCCAGCGGTGGTCTCGCGGCCTCGCTGCGTGAGGTGTTCGCGGATTTGAGCGACCTCGATGAACTGCTGTTGTTCATCGATGAGGTCGAGGAGATCGCCGGTGCGCGCGAGGGGACGGCGACCAGCCCGGCGCACGGGGTGACGAACGAGTTGCTGAAGCTGATCCCGGTTTTCCGGGAGGACTACAGCCGGTTGCTGATCTGCGCGACCAACTCGGTCCGGACTCTGGATTCGGCATTCCTGCGGCCGGGCCGCTTCGACTACGTGATACCGGTCGGCCCGCCCGACGAGCCTGCCCGCAAGGCGATCTGGCGGCGCTACCTGGGTCCGGCAGCCGAGACCATCGATCTCGCACGCCTGGTCCGCGCGACAGTCCACTTCACTCCCGCGGACATCGAGTTCGCCGCGCGTGCCGGTGCGCAGTCGGCGTTCGAACGCGCGGTCCGCGAGGAAACGAGCGAACCCGCCGACGTCGAGGACTATCTGGCCGCCGTCGCCAACACTCGCCTGACGCTGACACCGGAAATCCTGACAGCGTTCGAGCAGGACCAGGCCAACTACACCCGACTATGAGATTCGGCCACATTTGAGGCGTGCTTGCGGAGATTCAGGACTCGATACCGAGGAGTGGTCCGCAGCCTGTGGTGGACGCCTTCGCCGATCACCTCTCCGAGGCCCGCCGAAGGGAGTGCGACTCCATCAACAGTTCATAAGATCTGCGGCGGTCGCTCGGGTCGTACAGGTCGGTCTTGATCAACAACTCGTCGGCACCGGTGGCATCGAGCAGCGCTTGCAACTGCGGTAGCACCGTGGCGGCGCACCCGACGAACACACCGGTCAGCTTGTCATCGGTGTTCCGACTATCCATATACCCGTGTGCTTCAGCGGTTTGCGGGCTGGGCAGTTGTATCGGTCGGCCCTGCCGTCGCCGGGCGACCTTCATTCTCAGCGATCCGGCCAGCCACTGGGCTTGCTCGTCGCTGTCGGCGACGATAACCGCCACACTGATGACGATGCGCGGAGCGGGGCACAGCGATGACGGCTGGATGGCCACCGGCTCTATCCACCTCGAACAGCGCGAGCAGTTCTCGAACCTGATCTTCGAACGATTCGGCGGTGCGGTCGTGCTCGCTGCGCACGAGGTCGGTGATCTCGCGAGGTCCGCCGAGGGCTCGTCCGAGTCCGAGATCGATTCGCCCCGGGTGAAAAGCCTCCAAGGTGCCGAACTGTTCGGCGACCACGATCGGAGCGTGATTCGGCAACATCACCCCGCCGGCGCCGACCCGAATCCGCCGCGTCACCGAGGCCACGCGTTCGACAACGACTGCCGGTGCCGCGCAAGCCACACCCGCCATCCCGTGGTGCTCGGGCACCCAGTACCGGTAGTAACCGAGATCGTCGACGAGCTGTGCCAGCTCAACGCTATTGCGCAGCGCCATCCTCGCGTTCGATCCCTGCGTGACAGGAGCCGTGTCCAGAACCGAGATACGAACCTCACGACGGTCTTCGACCATTCAGAGCACCTTTCCGCAGCGACATCCCGCGCTTGCTCGGCTCCCGCCGGCCGTTGAGCATCCGTCGTGCTCGATGCCGCGACGGTATCCGAGCTGACGCTGTGGATATCGTTGCACTGCCTCTTGCAGTCGCACCGGGCCGCAGCGTCCCCTCCCACGAATGCGGGTTCTCGGAGAGGCCAGCGGCCGCGGTAGTTCCTCCCGGTCAGGAACCCCCGAACTCGCGTATGGAATCGCGGTCGGGGTTCCGTCGCGGGCTCTCGACAGTTCACCCGATAGGGGCGGCGACGAGTGTGCGGAGGGTCATCGGCTCGGCGAGCACGAGTTCGAGCACCTGCTCCACATGTCGGAAGTGCGCTGTCGTGAAGTGGTCGGCGAGAGACTGAGCGCTGGTCCACTCCTCGACGATCACCATCCGGCCGACGTGGTTCGGGTCGAGGTAGGGCCGGTAGGCCAGGCAGCCTGGCTCCTCCAGCGAAGGCTCGATCATCGCTTCCAGCGCGGTGCGAAGCCGATCCTCCTGTCCAGGCGCGGCCAGGCACTCGGCGATGACGGTGAGCGACATATGATCTCCTGTGCGGTAGAGGTTCTCACGGCTGAGCGGGACCGGCGCCCGCGCCGGAGGCGGTGATCGCCGCGGCGATCTCGGCCAGGTCCGACGGCGTCAACGCCACCGAGTCGGCGCCGATCCAGCCGTCGACCTGGTCGGACTTGCGCGCACCGACGATGGCTCCGGTGATACCGGGCCAGGCAAGCACCCAGGCGATGGCCACCTCGGCGACGGTCACGCCGTGTCGTGCGGCGATGGGGCGCAGCGCGTCCGCCAACTGGAGGTTGGCGGTCAGGCCGGTGGTGAAGTCGTGGTGGGCGGTCCGCCAGTCCTCTGCGGGCAGACCGGCCACACGCTCGGCGGAAAAGGCCCCGGTCAGCAGGCCGGACTGCAACGGCGAGTAGACGATCACGCCGGTTTCGTGGGCGTGTGCCCAAGCGATCTCGGCGGCGGACGACCGGTTGATCGCCGAGAACGGCGGCTGGATGACGTCGACGTGAGCGATCCGCTCGGCGGCCTCGAGCAGGTCGGGCGTGTGGTTCGACAATCCGATCGCCCGAACCTTGCCCTCGGCCTTCAGGTCGGCCATGACCTGCCAGTACTCCTCCAAGGGGGTGGCGTTGGGCGACACCGCCCCGAAGCCGCCGCCGGCGTACTCCAGCGATTCGCCGGTGTCGGGATAGTGCACCTGGTACAGGTCGATGTGGTCGACCCCCAGTCGCCGCAGGGAGTCTTCGACCTCGCGGCGCACGCTCGCGGGTTTCATGATCCGCCGAGGCGCGGCCGATGGGTTCTCCGGGTCCCAGACCAGGCCGACCTTGGTGAAGATGTACGGGCGGTCGGCCTGCGGCAGGCCGGAGATGGCCTTGCCGACCAGTTCCTCCGAATGGCCCAGGCCGTACACGGCGGCGGTATCGATCCAGTTGACGCCCGCGTCGAGCGCGTGGCGGATCGCGGCGACCGATTCGGCGTCGTCCGTGGCGCCCCAGCTGAAGGTCCAGCCCGATCCTGAAACGGCCCACGAACCGAAGCCGAGCCGGGTGATGTCCATACCGGTGGTGCCGAGGGGGACGGCGGTCAGGGTGGTCATTGCGCAGTGCTCTTTTCTTGTCGGCGTTCGTTTTCGGTGCCTCCAACCTTGGCGGCCGCGTCCCGGGCTACCCAGTGCCAGCTGGAGCCTGGGCACCGCATGACCAGGCTCGCGTCCGGCAGGCGCGGGGATACTGGCCGCATGCCATTGGACAGACGGGCGGAACTAGGCGAATTCCTGCGCTCCCGGCGGGCCCGCTTGCGGCCCGAGGAACTCGGCCTGCCGGACTACGGCGGTCGCCGCCGCGTTCCCGGGCTGCGCCGGGAGGAACTCGCGCAGCTCGCCGGGGTGAGCGTCGACCACTACGTGCGGCTGGAACAGGGGCGCACCCTGCACTTTTCCGAAGCGGTACTGGATGCGGTCGCCCGGGCGCTGCGCCTGAACGATGTCGAGCGGCAACACCTCTACCGGCTCGCACGACCTTGGTCGGAAGGCGACCGCGCGGATGCGCCGCAGCGGGTCCGGCCGGGGTTGCGGCGGCTGCTGGACTCGGCCGCCGACGTGCCCGCGTACATCGTCGGCCGCAACACCGATGTCCTGGCCTGGAACCGACTCGCCGCCGCGCTGATCACGGACTTCGGCGCACTGCCACCCGCACAGCGGAACCTGGCCCGCCTCGTCTTCCTGGACGAAGGCATGCGCAGCCTCTACGCCGACTGGCCGGAGAAGACCCGCGACGTGGCCGCCTACCTCCGACTCGACGCCGGGCGGCACCCGGACGACCCGGAAACGGCGGCGTTGCTCGACGAGCTTGCCGCGAGCAGCGCGGAATTCCGGAAAGCGTGGGCAGAGCACCAGATCAAGGACAAGACCCACGGCCGGTACGTCTACCGACACCCGGTGGTCGGCGAACTGGACCTCGGCTTCGAAACCCTGCGCTTCCCGGACGATCCGGACCAAGCGCTGATCGCGCACACCGTCGAAGACGGGTCGGCCTCGCAAACCGCCTTGCGGTTACTGGCGAGCTGGGCTGAGGAAACGCGGCCGGTGAGTTGAGACCACTCTTGCCATCGCGAGTTCCCCTCGTCGAGCAGCGCGCCACCACCGCCGTCCGGAGTCGATGGCACGCCGGATCTTGCGCACAGTGGGTATCTGTGTGAGCAGGTGTTGCTGATATCGCCACGGCATTTGTGGCCCGTGCCGAGCCGCCATCGCATAGGCGAGTTGCACGGGGCTGCGGTCGAGATACCGGTCAGCGTGTTGGAACCAGATCATGCTGGTGCGGGCGGCCGCCTGGATCGGGCGTAGCGCAGCGCGGCGCTGCGCATCGTAGTTCTCCAGCGCGTCGGTGAGCTCGGCATGCTCGTACAGGTTCTGTGCGAGCACGACGGCGTCGACAATTGCCAACCGGGTGCCGGAACCGATGGTGAAGTGCGTCGTGTGCGCCGCGTCGCCGAGCAGCACCACGTTGTCGTGATACCAGATCTTGTTGGTCACCTCGAGAAAGCGGCTCCACCTCGCCGCTTCGCCTCGTGTGGTGTTGAGCAAGGAGTGATCGTCGAGAGTGCGCGCGAATATGTTCTCCAAAACGCGCAAGTTCTCCAGATTGTCCTGGGAATCGAATCCCAGTCCACGCCAAGTCTGCGGTTGGCACTCGACGATGCAGGTGCTGATTTTCCCGGCAATCGACGGGTAGGCATGGAACCAGATCCATCCGGCCGAGGTGTGTTCGAAGGCGAAGGTGAATCGGGTGAAGACCTTGTCCGTACCGAGCCAGACATATCGATTCTCGCCGAGTGTGACGGACGTGCCGAAACGATCGTCAACCAGCCGCCGTACCCGGCTGTTCGCGCCGTCGGAGGCGACGATGAGATCGGTGTCGCCGAAGCCGGACAGATCGTGCACCTCTCGCCCATGCTGGACATCGACGCCCAGGTCGCTCGCCCGCCGGGAAAGTACGTCCAGCAATGCCGCGCGCCCCATGCTGAACCCGTAGCCCCCGAAATACGCGGCTCGGTCGTCACGCACATGAATTTCCTGCTCACGCCATAGGACCGACCCGGCCCGCACCGCCTGGGCGCTGTCGGGGTCATTCCGATACAGAATGTCGAGCAGGTCGTCCCAATACACGACGCCCCAGCCATAGGTGGACCCAGCGGGATCGCGGTCGATCACCGTGATGTCATGAGCCGGGTCGCGCCGCTTCATCGAAATCGCGAAGTACAGTCCGGCCGGCCCGCCACCGACGCACACGATCTTCATTTCGTCACCAGCTCCAGCCCGGTCGGTCGAACTCGGCTTCAGATGAGCCCTGCTCGATGCGACCGAGCCCGGCACGCTGTACGTGTCCGGGCTCGGTCACCGGCGCTAGAAGCTGCCCCAGCCACCCCAGCCGGGGTTCCACCACCCCCAGCCACCGTTACCCCAGCCACCGCCCCAACCCCAACCCCAACCGCCGCGGCCCCAGCCGCCACCGCCCCACCCCCAGCCGCCGCGGCCCCAGCCGCCGCCGCCCCAACCCCAGCCGCCGCCGTGACCCCAACCAGGGCTGTCGACGAGCTGGGTCGCAGACGTGGGCGTCGTTGCGCGGGCGGTAGGCGCTTGCGCCGCGGCTGCGACGACCGGAACTGCGGCAACTGCGGCTATACCGGCGGCGGCCGCTAACCGGGCGAACTTTGTATGTGAATTCTTTCTGTCGAACATGATAGGGCTCCAGGGACAGTCCCGACCTGCCCGAATTGTACGCGTTTTCGCGGAATTGTAGAAGTTTCCGTGTTGCCCAATTTATAATGCTCGCCGCATTCCCTACCGTTTCCTGATCCGAGGATGCCCGCGTGCCCTGTGGAGGGGGGAATCGTCAGTAAGGCCGGTGTATTCGGTGGCCGGGATCGATGAGGATCTTGCCTTCGATCCGGCCGGCGGCCAGCTGGTCCAGTGCGTCGTCCAGCTCGGCGAGCGCTATCGGGGGTCGGGCGAATTCGTTGCCCAGTTCCGGGGTGGCGGTGAGGATGTCCAATGCCGCCGGAAGGTCGGTGTCGCAGATGTGGGCCAAGGTCGTGTCGAGGGTGATCTCGCGGAAGATCATCGAGTGCAGGTCGAGTGTGGGATGTTGTTTCGGGATGCCGACGGCTTGGACTCGACCGCCGTCGGCGACCATGTCGAGGGCGGCGGCCAGTTGGCCCGGCGCGCCACTGGCTTCGATCACCACATCGGGCTTGCGGCCGCCGAGCGCGTCGCGGACGTCGGCGCTCAGCGCTGAGGAGGGCGGCAGGGTTCGGGCGGCGCCGAGCCGTCTGGCGCGTTCGAGGCGGGCGCCGGGGAAGTCGATGACGGTGATGTCGTAGTCGCCGAGATGTTTCAGGCCGGCCAGGACGAACGAGCCGATCGCTCCGGCGCCGATGACCACGACATGGTCGCCGTCGCGTACCCCGGCTCGGCGGGCGGCGTGGATGCCGACGGCCAAGGGCTGCGCGAGTGCGGCGTGGTCGAGGGGGAGGCCGGGCGGCAGTCGGCGCAATGTTCGCACCGGAACGGCGACGTATTCGGCCATGCCGCCGTCGAGGTCGAGCCCGAGGGTCTGGTATCGCGCGCACCGGTTGGTGCGGCCTTCGTGGCAGCGTCGGCAGGTGCCGCACCAGATCCCGGCTCCGCTGGCCACGAGTGTGCCGGAGGCGAGGTCTGTTCCGGTGTCGACTTCCACGATCTCGCCGACGAATTCGTGCCCGGGAATGATCGGGCCGAGGTGGCGGCTGTGGGGGTGACGGTGGTGGACGGGAAAGATCTTCGGCCCGGCTGTCCACTCGGCGGCGTCGGTTCCGCAGATGCCCGAGCGCAGCACACGCACCAGCGCTTCGGTCGCGCCCGGGGTGGGGATGGCGACGTGTCGCAGACGGATATCGCGGGCGCCGTGGTAGACGGCGGCTTGCATCGTCGATGGCACAGAAGGTCCTCTAGGTCGGGGCGTGTTGCCGGACAGCGCCGTCGGGCCGGTCGTATGACGAGCGGCCCGACGGCGTTTCATACGGTGACGGGTGCGTCGTCGCGAGGGTCGGTCATCGGTCGGATGACGACCGTGTCGTCGGTGGCGCCGGAACGGGGCAGCAGCAGGGCGACGACGGCGGCGAGTCCGAAGAAGCAGGCACACAGGATGAGTCCGCCGCTGAAACCGATGTCGGCGGCCAGTCCGGCCAAGGCGAACGGCGCGAGCGCGGAGATGCCGCGGCCGACGTTGAAGCAGAATCCGGCTCCGGTGGCGCGGGCTCGGGTGGGGAACAGTTCACCGAGGTAGGAGCCGAACAGGCCGAAGAAGGCGGTGAACGCGCCGAACAGCGGTCCCAGCCACAGCAGACTGGTTTGGTGGGTGGTCACCGCGTAGATCGGCAGTGTCAGCGAGACCCCGGCCAGGGTCAGGATGATGGTCCGGTGGCGGCCGATGTGGTCTGCGAGGAACCCGAATCCGTTGTAACCGGCGAACATTCCCAGGTTCAGGATCGTCACGAAGACCGCGACCGAACTCGAGGGCAGGTCGCGTTCGGTCGTGAGGTAGGTGGGCAGCCAGGTCGTCGCGCCCCAGTAGCCGAACAGCGCGAGGGCCGCCATCAGGGTGCCGAGCAGGGTCGTGCGGCGCAGGCCGGGGCCGAGGACATCGCGCACGGAGACGACCTCGCCGGTGTCGGCGGCCTTGTGCACCGCCCAACCCGCGGATTCGGTGAAGAAGATCAGAACCACGACGACGGGGAGTGCGACCGCGGCGCCCGCCACGAGGAACATCAGTCGCCAGTCCGGCAGGAACCAGCCGGAGATGGTGGCGGCCATCGCGCCACCGGCGGGGAAGGCGCTGATGACGAAGGCGGCGGCGCGGCCTCTGCTGTGTTCGGGCCAGGTCTCCACGACGTAGGCCGAGACCACGCTCCACACCGCGCCCAGGCCGATGCCGGCGAGGAACCGCAGCAGCAGGACGGTCTCGAAGTTCGGGGCGACGGCGATCACGGCGGTGAAGACACCGAAGGTGACCAGCGACGCGATCAGTGCCTTCTTACGTCCGAAGTTGTCGGCGACGTAACCGCCCAGGACGCTGCTGACGCCGATGCCTATCAAGGTGGCGGTGGCCAGCAGTCCGCCCTGGGTGACCGACAGCCCCATTTCCTTGCGGATGGTTGGCAGGGCCATGGACAGCAGCACTATCTCGAGCGCGTCGAACAGGTAGGCGAGAAAACACCCGCCGAGCACGATCCAACGACTACGTCGCATCGCGACACCTCCAAAGTGGCCTGCCGCGGACATGACTGCGCGGCAGGGAAAATCGTGTTCGCAGGGAATGAAGCCCGCCCTGCCGGGCAGATCCGGGATCCGCGTGCGCGGACGGCGCGGTGTGCGGCCCGCGATAGCCGGCTAGGAGCCGTCGTGGGCGGCCAGGACGAGGTCGAAGTCGATGCTCGTCCAGCCGCGTTCGGAACGGGTGCCATCGGGCGTGGGGTCGACGGCGTCGTGGCTCACGACGTCGACCACAAGGTTCTGCTTCACCCCGAACACCGCGTCACTGTCCAGGTACGGGTCGCCGGCGACGAAGATGTGGGTGATCAGGGTCCGGTATCCGGGTGCGGTGACCATGAAGTGCAGGTGGGCGGGCCGCATGGGGCCGCGGGCAGTGGCCGCGAGCAGGTCGCCGACCGGGCCGTCGTGCGGGATCGGATACGGCGCGGGGAGAATCGAGCGGAAACGGTATTCGCCGTCGTGGCCGGACCGCAGCCAACCGCGACCCGCCGAGCGGCCGTCGGGATACTGGACGTCGTAGAAGCCGTCTTCGTCGGCCTCCCACACCTCGATGCGCGCACCCTCGATGGGGACGCCGGTGACCGAGCGCACCTGGCCGGACACATAGCAGGGGATTCCGGCCGCACCGCGGGCGATGTCACCGCCGAGCGGCACTTCAGGGGCTGTGTCGACGAAGAACGGGCCGAAGACT
Source organism: Nocardia sp. NPDC051929 (assembly GCF_044548645.1). NCBI lineage: Bacteria > Bacillati > Actinomycetota > Actinomycetes > Mycobacteriales > Nocardiaceae > Nocardia > Nocardia sp. NPDC051929. The sequence goes on from NZ_JBIUCG010000015.1 coordinate 153,940, forward strand.
GTGGATTCGGTGGCTCCGGGTTCGCGCGGTTCGTTGATGGCGATGGTCAGCATCGACAGGCCGAGCACGTCGGAGAGCAAGATGAACTCCTGGCGGCGCTGGTCGGTGATGTGCCCGGCGCGGGTCAGGAAGCCGATGGCGACCTCCCACTCGCGTTCGCTGAGCCGCACGTCGCGGGCGAAGGCGTGCAGGTGCTCCACAAGGCTGTGCATGATCTCGCGCAGGCGGGGATCGGGGGTGGCGTCGAAGCTGGCCAGCACCTCCTCGGTGACGGCTTCCTCGCGGTCGGTGGTCAGGGTTCGGTCGATGCTCATGTGGTGTGCCTCGAAGGGTCGGATCCCGACCATGCGGCGTGCAGCAGGGCACGGAGGCCGGCAGGAGTGACCGGAGTGGGGTTGTCGGCGGGTGCGATCGCGAGGATGTCGTCGCCGACCGCGGCAATGTCGAGTTCGGTGACGCCGAGTTCGCATAATCCTTTGGGAATTTCGAGCTTCTCGCCGAGTTCGCGCAACGCGGTCACCGCGTCGGGGCGGGCGAGCGCGTTGGCGATCCGGTCTCCGGCCTGCGGCGCGTTGGGCAGGTTGTAGGCCAGCACGTACGGCAGGACGATGGCGTGTGTCTGCGCGTGAGGCAGATCGAACGCGCCACCCAGGACGTGGCAGATCTTGTGGTGCAGACCGGATCCGGCGACGGCGAACGCCGATCCTGCGAGGTAGGCGCCGAGCAACAGTTCACCGCGTGCCGCGAGATCCGAGGGCGCGGCGTGGACGGTGGGTAATCCGTTGATCAGATGGCGAATACCGGCTTCGGCGACAGCACTCGAGATCGGGTTGCGCTGCGGCGCCCAGAACGCTTCGACGCAGTGGGCCATCGCGTTGAGACCGCTGGCGACCGAGAGGTCCACCGGGAGCGAAACAGTCAGTTCGGGGTCGTAGATCACCGTGCGGGGCAGGACCCGTTGATCGGTGCCGGTGGTCTTGCGGCCTCGATCGGTCAGCCCCCACACCGGCGTGACTTCCGAGCCCGCGTAGGTGGTGGGCACCGCGAGGATCGGCAGCCCGGTGGTCAGGGCGACGGCCTTGGCGGTTCCGGTGGTCGACCCGCCGCCGACCGACAGCACGAGATCGGCACGTTCGGCGGCGGCGCGGGCGCGTTCGGCGACCTCGGTGGGCACGTGCGGACGCACGTCGGTGAATGTCGCGATCACCCTGTCGGCGAACGGCGCGCACAACCGCGCCCCGATCACACCTTCCTGGCCGGTGCCGATGAGCAGGATCCGTTCCGCGCCGAGACGGTCGATCTCGCCGAGCAGCTGGGTGCGCGCTGCGCCCGCACCGAAGACGACGCGGCCGGGCAACCCGTCGTAGGTGAAACTCGTCATCGGCGTTCACCCGCCGGGATGACGGTGGGCTGGAATGCGAGCAACAGCCATTCGTCGTTCTCGTACACCCAGACCGCGAGTACTCGGTTGGCCAGCGTCTTGCGGACGCCGCCGGCGGTGATCTCGGCGTGCATCTCACCGGCGACGATCGCGGTGTCCGCGGCGACGACGACCCGTGTGACCGGGTGGTCGATGCGGTGGTAGCGGTAGTGACCGGTGCGGAGTTTCTCGAGGTAGCTGTCGCGGGTGTCGACCTCGGCGGTGGAATGGGTGTAGACGAGGTCGGGGTGGGCCAGCGCGGCGAAACGGTCGAACTCGCCGGTGAGGACCGCGGCGTAGCGCCGATCCTCGAGTCCCCGGATGGCGGTCTCGATGCTGGCAGCGGTCATGGTTGCGCCGGTCATGGGCGCGCTCCTGTCTGTTCGAGTTCGGCAGCGGTCGTGTGGTTCGGTTTCTCCGCGCGATCGCGCAGTGCGGTGAGTACTCGGGCCATGTCGGCCTCGGCGAGGCCGGCGTCCACGGCTTTGTCGAGGACGGACAGCGCCGCTTCGGAGCCGGGCAGGTCGAGCCCGTGCCGGTGGGCGAGATCCAGGGCCAGACCGAGGTCTTTGCGGATGAGGGAGACCGGGGCCGCGACGGCGGTGGACTCCGGTGTGAGATATGTCTGGCGTTTGTAGCCGACGTACGGGGCTCCGGCGGCGCTGCCGCTCAGGATGTCGTAGAAGACACCGAGGTCGAGATCGGCGGCCTCGGCGATCAGCAGGCCTTCGGCGACAGCCTGGTTGAGCCCGGCCAGCACCGCGTTGACGGCGAGTTTGGCCGCCGAGCCCGCACCGACCGGGCCCGCGTGGAACTGGGCCGCGGTCATCGCGGCCAGTACCGGACGGGCACGCTCGAACTGGTCGGCCGACGCGCCGACCATCGTGGTGATGGACGCGGTCTCGGCCATGGAGACGCTGCCCGAGACCGGCGCGTCGATGAGCTGGAGGTGGGGCAGTTCGCCGAGTGCGCGCACGGCTTCGGGGCCGATGGTGCCCATCACGATGTGCAGGTGACCGGGCCGCGCGGCGCGCAGCACTTCGCTCACCACGGTGAAGGTGGAGGGACCGTCTGGCAGCATGCTGATCGACAGCGAGGCGGCGGTGAGGTCCTGCGCGGAGGCGACCGCGGTCGCTCCCTGCGGAGTCAGTCCGGGAACGGGGTCGTAGGCGAGGACGGAGTGGCCCGCCCGGACCAGATGCGTCGCCATCGGATGTCCCATACGGCCCAGGCCGGCGAATCCGATCAGCATGACCGCCTCCCTCGTTCGGACATCGCGTGTCGCGCGAGCGGTGGCACGGCTGCCGTGGGGTGACGCGCTGCGAGGAAAGACATGGGTCTCCTTCGTCATCGGTGACCGGAATGGACGCACTCGTGAGAGTGACATTCAGTATCATGGAACAAAATTCCACATAGTGTCAAGTGGCACCAAACATGATGATTGATAGAAGATAGCTATTCGATCGGAGGATTTCCGCAATGTCGGACACTGGAAAGGACTTCTCGTCACTACGTAAACTGTTGTGCCGAAGCCAATTAGAGGCTTCGGTGGTCATGTTCGACGCGACTCGGTCCAGACGGCGCAGACGCGGATGCCTCAGCGGCGATGTAGCCGGACTGTTATGCCAGGCCGAACGCCGATCGCGCTGGCATGCGAACGACCCGCATAGTGTTCACTGTGAATGAATGATCGAGGGCGTCCGGATGAAAGGGTGAGCCGATGGAGGACAGGATCGGATCGGCGTTGCGGCAGGCTCGCCTCGAGCAGAAACTGAGTCTGCGCGGCTTGGCGGCCGCCGCAGGCATCTCGGCCAGCCAGCTCTCCCAGATCGAGACCGGCAAATCCCAGCCCTCGGTGAGCACTCTCTATGCCCTGGTGACCCACCTCGGCGTCTCACTCGACGAGTTGCTGGGGATCGGACAGACGCGCCCGGACGCCGACCGCGCCGCAGAACCCCGCCGCCAATCCACGGGGGTCGTGCAGCGGGCCGCCGACAACCCGGTGTTGGAGATGGCAAACGGGGTCCGGTGGGAACGGCTGGCGGTCGATCCGCGCGCCGACGTCGACGCACTGCTGGTGACCTATCAGCCGGGCGCGGCCAGTTCCGTCGACCGGACGATGATGCGCCACCAGGGAACCGAGTACGCCTACCTGCTCGCGGGTGAGTTGACGCTGCTGCTCGACTTCGACCGGCATCGTATCGCCGCAGGCGACTCGCTGTGCTTCGACTCCACCAGGCCGCACATGTACGTCAATCAGGGGGCCGAACCGGCGACGGGAGTGTGGTTCGTCTCCGGTCGCCACAATCCCGGTCCCTCGCGGACTTGGGTCGCCGAACAACTCGGCGAGGCCGGAGCGCAGGCGTCCCCGCGGGTCACCAACGCCGTCGACGTGCTGAGCCTGCTCGGAGCGGTCGGCGCGCCGCCCGGCGAACGCGACACGGAGGTCGCGCCGCACGGGGACGCCTGAGCAACCCTCGCTCAGGCGAATCCGAGCAGGCAAGGGCCTTCTCGGTGGCCGGGATCGTTCCGATGCCCATGGTGGCGGACGGAATTGCCGCCGTCGCCGCGGAGTTCTTGCCGCCCACGGTGATTCGATCGCGGGCGATGTGGTCGTGCAGAGCCGCGCCTTCGCCTCGGATGCCCCATCGGATGTCGGTGGCGTAGAACTCGCTGCGGCTCACAGATTCCAGGCCGCCGGCCACGATGGGGTCGCGGTCACCGAAGCGCACGTGCATGCACACGTCGAGCACGGCCTGCGAACACGATCCACAGCGTCGGTCCACCTGTTGACCCGGGCGCGATGACACCGAGGCCTACGTCCAGCGGGCCGATCCGCCCGATCGCGGGCGCCTCCCCGTTCGGGTTGAGCGCAGTCGCCGAATACGCGGACCTTCAGCGGGACACCCCGTGCAGGATGAGCGTGTGCTCGATGCAGCGCGCGATGAATTCGTCGTCGAGCGCACCATCGACCACCAGAAGACGGAAATATATAGGGGCTGAGAGGGTTTCGAGTACTTCGCGGGGATCGACGTCCGACGGCAGCTCGCCGCGCTCGACGGCCCTGCCGATGACGTGCGCGGTTCGGTCGAAGCGGTCGACCCAGAAGCGTCGGCGCGCCTCGGCGACCTCGGGATCGGCCGACAGCGCGATGGTCGTGCCGAGCAGCCGCGCGATTCCGGGTCGCGAGATCAGGTGGGAGATCTGTTCGGCGAGTTGCCGGAGATCGCCGCGCAACGTCCCGGTATCGGGTGCGGGGTTGCCCGCCGCCGCCAGTTCGGTGACGGTCTCGGCGATCAGGGCCGTGCGCGTGCCCCAGCGCCGGTAGATCGTCGTTTCCGCGACGCCCGCCCTGGCGGCGACATCGCCGATGGTGAGCCCCTCGATCCCGTGTTCGGCTACCTGCTCCAGGGTGGCGGTCAGTACCGCGTCGCGCACGCGCGCCGACCGTCCCCCGGTCCGCTTGCGCGGGGCCGGGGGCGGTGACGGTTCGTCGATGCTCGCGTCGCGTCCGCGCTGATTCATGCCCCTGTTCTACTCGATGCGCACCCGGCGATGGGCGGACCGGGCCGCGAACGGCTCGGTCAGCGCAGGTAGGCGGTGATCCAGTTGCCGAACTCGCAGGCCAGATGCCACTCGTGTTCGGCGATGTACAGGCCCGGAACGGCCGCCGGAAAGGCCACCGCGAGACGGCTGCGGAAGCCGCCGCCGGGCTCGTCGCGGAACTGGTGCCGCACGCCCCCGACGACAGTGCCATCGGCGAGTGCGGCGGTTCCGGCGACGGCGAGCGGATAGGCCGGGTCAGCGGAAACGGGAACTCCGGTCGAGTCGGCGTAGTCGACGAAGAAGCGGCTGGCCAGGACCGCTCCACCGGTCACCTCGACGACTTCCTGACGTCCGTCCGCCAAGGTGGCGATGATGTAGTGGTCGGGGCACGCGTCGGTCCAGATCGCGCGCGCGTCGGTCGTGCGCGCGAGGCCGAACCACTCGACGAAACCGGCGGCGCTGCCTCGGTCGCTGACGATCTCGGTGGTCGAGATCGCCCATTGCCCGCCCGAGGCGGCGAGCGCGGTCCGCGTGGCCGCCTCGGAGGCGGCGAGTTCGGCGGCGAGCAGTTCCCGCAGTCCTTCCGAGCCGATCAGGGCGCGCGCCTTCGACAGGGCCGATCGCGCGGCGGCGATGTCGTCCACGGCGACGGCGAACCGACCGAGCAGGGAATCGAGCTCACCCCGCAACAGTCCGGCGAAGTCGGTCGACAGTCGTGCCGCCGCCACCGACAGTCATCGACGCTCCCATTCCACGACCCCGGACGGCTCGACCGGCGCACCGCCGATGAAGGTCCGCAGCCCGGTCCTGAAGGCCGGGGACCCAGGATTCGCCCCCGCCGCGCCGCAGGCCAGGTACATCGCGGTCGCCGCGGTCGCGGCCGCTCCTGCGGTCCGGTTCATGAAGTTTCGCCTGGTCAGCATTGACCGATTCCTCTCGCCTGCCGCCCTGTTCGCGCGCGTCGACGACGTGTTCGAACGGGGATGAAATGTTAATGCAAGATGAACTTGCGTTAACATAGTATGGGTGACTCGGGTCACTCTGTCAACAGTTCCGGGACATTAAAGCTAGGAAAGCTTGCGTTTGCGAGGGGGCGGGATTACGTTGACGCTGGTCTGCTCGGCGTTAGCCACCGCGCTTCCCGAGCAGGCGGACGTTGGTTCATCCCCCGCCGACGGGAAGTGGTCGGGACGGAAACGGAGAGGAAGGCGAGGCTCATGGGCGAGTCCATCGCGATTCGGACGTATATCGGCGGCGAGCAAGTCTCGCGGGAACAAGTACGAGCATGGGAAGCCCGCCGGGCCGCGGTGGTGTTGACCAAGCTCGCCCGTCGTCTGGGAGCGCGAGCCTTCGCCGAACTCGCGCCGGGAAAGCGTTTGGACGACCTGCTCGGCGCTCCGCTCGACGCGCAACGATCCGCGTTGACCTCGATGAAGACCCGCCTGGGTCACGCGGGCGTGTACGCCGCCCTCAGGCGTGACCTCGAGATCTCCGAGCGGATGACGCGCACCGGCGTCGCGCTCAGCCGGGGCCGCACCGAGCACGCCGTCACCCGCCTCGAGGTTCCCGGTTGCAGCGCCGAACGATTCGCCGCCTGGTTCTCCGACCTCACCGCCACCAACGCCGAGACCGATATGGTCGACGCCTGCCCCGACCACTACCTCCTGCGCGGCCTCTCCGACGGCCGCCAGGAAGTCGTCGAAACCACCGGCGGGTCACCCCTTGCCACCCGATTTCTCGTCGACTACGGCAGAACCGAAGCGCTCACCATCCCCGCCGACCCCCGCTACCCCCAGCAGATCGCGGGACAGGCCCTGCTCGACGACGGCCTCGTGATCGGCGGTGTACGACACCAATTCCTCGACCGCCGCGGAACGATGGAAGCCCTGCTGACCGTGCAGTTCCCGGCGAGTGTGCCCGCTCGGTTCATCCGCGAGCACCGATGGCACCTGGCGGTGGAATTCGGCAACTGGATCATCGCCGCCGCGCCCACAGCCTTCACGTCGTGAGCCGACTTCGGCTTGACGCCGATCCCTCCGCGGGCATGCAAATTGAAACTTGCAGCGCTGCAACGCAGTACTGTCCGCAACTTCGGCGCCCGTGTTGATGTGAGGCGGCCCGGCAACGGAGTCATCGGCGCAGTCTCCCTCCTGTGGCAGACCTGAACAGCCCGACAGCGACGCGATCCGCGGGGAAGATGCCCATCTGGTTCAACACCAGGCGTGCCGCGGCGAGCGTTTCTGCGCTGACTGCCGGTGTGGTCATCGGCGCACCTCCTCGAGCAGTCGCCGGCTGGCCACGCACAACTCATCGAGAGCGTGGGTGGGTCAGCAGCCTTCCGGCATCGAGCCGAGTCGGTTCCAGGCGAATGCTCGGCCGCCGGTCGAGGGCGGCGACGGGATGCTTGTCGAGGATGCGGCCTCAGTCTCCGGGTGTGCAGATTCCGTGGACGACATCGCCGTCGGCGGTACGAACCACGCGGTTCGTGACCTGCGGTCGGTGAACACGTTCCTGCAACGGCGACTGTGGCGGGATGACCGGCGCGATCACGGCTGACCGCCACCGCCAGCAAACTTTTCGCAGAAGGCAAATGTGTCGCGATCCGGCACATGTGGCATGGATCGCAGCAGGTCAGAGTGTGTTCAGCTGGTCGACTCCGTGTGTGCGCCTGCGCTCCCACACGCGGCTCGGGAAGGTGTCACGACTGACGGGAATCTGTGCGCGAGAGGGGACTTGAACCCCTACGTCCGTGGACACCAGAACCTAAATCTGGCGCGTCTGCCAATTTCGCCACTCGCGCTTGATGGTACGACCGTCCAAACTCTACCGGGCCAATCGGTCATCGCGAAGCATTGGGTTGGCGTGGCGTACTCGTCAGTAACCTCACCTGGGATTATAACGATTTGGCAAACGTCAATGTGAGGGGCACTCATGTTTCGTACGTGTTGGTAACCCGATGGACCAGCGTGTTCAAACATGAGGCGGAGTCATGTTTACGACTATTCTGGTACGTACGTACTCAAATACTCTCTAGTAGTGGGCGCGCCCAGGGGTAAACGTGAGGATTTCCTCATGATTCTGTGTCATCCTCGCCCGTATCAGGCCGATCAACCGCGATCACTCGTGAACCGGTAGGGACCGGCGTGTCGCCGAGGCATGTCGCATGGAGAAGGAAGTCGAAGCGTCTTGACGATCAACGAGAGCACCAAGACCGAAGCCGGACAGAGCACGAAGGTGGCTGCCGCCGCCGGGAAGGCCGCGTCGGGCGGGGCGCGGTCGCCGCTGTTGGATCGTCTGCTCGGCGGCGTGTCGTACGCGCTCGCCTTCGGTGGGCAGGGTGCGCAGTGGCTGAGCGAGCTGGAGGAGATCGCGCGCGACAGTGCGCTGGAGCCGGAGCTGACCGCGCTGGTCAACGAGGCGGCGGCGCTGTTGGAGCCGGTCGCGGCGCAGTTGCTGGTGGTTCGTCCGGTCGGCTTCGACCCGATCGGCTGGATGCTGGAGAACGAACTCGCCGACGGTGACGAGGGCGAGATCTCCGCGGCCCCGTCCGACGCTGTACTGCGCTCGGCGGCGGTGTCCATGCCCGGTGTGCTGCTGACCCAGGTGGCGGCCGTGCGGGCGCTGCGGCTGCAAGGCTTGGATCCGGCCGAGCACGCGCCGGTCGCGATCGTCGGGCATTCGCAGGGTCTGCTCGCCGCCGCCGCGGTCGAAGCCGGTGGCGCCCGCGACGCGGAGCTGCTCGCGGTAGCCCAGATGATCGGCGCCGCAGCGGGTTTGGTCGCGCGGCGGCGCGGGCTGATGCCGGTGGGCGAGCGCTCGCCGATGGTCGCGGTGTCCAATGTCGATCCCGAGCAGCTCGGCGCCGTGGTGGCCGAGGTGTGTGACGGATCCGATCCCGCTGCGGCCGTGGTGGTCTCGATCCGCAACGGACGTCGGCGCGCGGTGCTGTCCGGGCCGCCCGCGCAGCTGGAGCGGGTGCGGCAGCGGTGCGCGCAGATCCACGACGAGCAGGCGCGCGAGCGCGACGCGAAGGTGCGCGGCGGCTCGGTGTTCGCTCCGGTCTTCGAGGACGTGGCCGTCGACGTGGCTTTCCACCACCCGGCGCTGGCCGACACCGTCGACCTGGTGAGCAGCTGGGCCGACCAGTGCGGCCTGGACAAGGAGCTGGCGGGCGAGCTGGCGCGGCAGATCCTGGTCGATCCGATCGACTGGGTGGCCGTCGTCGAGGGCGTGATCTCCGCGGGCGCGGAGTGGATCCTTGACCTGGGCCCGGGCGACCTGCTCTCCCGCGTCACGGGGGGCACGCTGAAGGGCACCGGCCTCGGCATCATCGCGGCCGCTACCCGCGCCGGACAGCGCAGCCTGCTCACCCCCGGTGCCGCGCCGGAGCCCGCGGCCCCGTGGTCGGCGTTCGCGCCGCGGCCGGTGCGGCTGCCCAACGGGCGCATCGTGGTCGAGACGGCCTTCACCAAGCTGACCGGGCGCTCGCCGATCCTGCTCGCGGGCATGACTCCGACCACGGTCGACGCGAAGATCGTCGCGGCCGCGGCGAACGCGGGCCACTGGGCGGAGCTGGCCGGCGGCGGGCAGGTGACCGAGCAGATCTTCGCCGACCGGGTGGCCGAGCTGCGGACGCTGCTGCACCCGGGGCGCTCGGTGCAGTTCAACTCCTTGTTCCTCGACCCCTACCTGTGGAAGCTGCAGCTGGGCGGAAAGCGACTGGTGCAGCGGGCCCGCACGGCAGGCGCCCCGTTCGACGGCGTCATCGTGACGGCGGGCATTCCCGAGCTGGAGGAAGCTGTCGCGCTGATCCAGGAACTCACCGAGGTCGGGATCAGCCACGTCGCGTTCAAGCCGGGCACGGTCGCCCAGATCCGGGCCGTGCTGCGCATCGCCGACGAGGTCCCGGACTACCCGGTGATCATGCACATCGAGGGCGGCAAGGCCGGTGGTCACCACTCCTGGGAGGACCTGGACGACCTGCTGCTGGACACCTACTCCGAGCTGCGCAACCGCGCCAATGTCGTGGTGTGCGTCGGCGGTGGCATCGGAACCCCCGAGCGCGCGACGGAGTACCTCACCGGCCAGTGGGCGGTCCGGCACGGCTACCCGGTGATGCCGCTGGACGGCGTGCTGGTCGGCACGGCGGCCATGGCCACGCTGGAGGCCACCACCGCGCCGGAGGTCAAGCAACTGCTCGTGGACACTCCCGGCACGCCCGACTGGGTCGGTGCGGGCACCGCGTCCGGCGGCATGGCCTCGGGCCGCAGCCAGCTGGGCGCCGACATCCACGAGATCGACAACGCCGCTTCGCGCACCGGCCGACTGCTGGACGAGGTCGCGGGCGACGCGGAGGCGGTCGCGGCGCGTCGCGACGAGATCATCGCGGCGCTGAACGCCACCGCCAAGCCGTACTTCGGCGACCTGGCCACCATGACCTACCAGGACTGGCTGGAGCGCTACGTCGAGCTCGCGGTCGGGCTGGACCGGCGCAAGGACTTCGACTGCGGCAGCGACCTGGGCGACGCGATCGCCGAGGCGACGCGTTCGGTGTGGTTGGACATCACCTGGCGGGACCGGTTCGCGGAGATGGTGCGCCGCACCGAATCCCGGCTGCACCCGGCCGACCGCGGCGAGATCCCCACGCTGTTCGCGAGTGACGACGACTTCGAGAACCCGGTCGCGGCGCTGTGCGCCTTGAAGGACGCCTATCCCGCCACGGCGCAGACGCTGCTGCACCCGGCCGACGTCCCGTTCTTCATCGCGTTGTGCAAGACCCCGGGCAAGCCGGTGAACTTCGTGCCCGTCGTGGACGGCGACGTGCGTCGCTGGTGGCGCTCGGATTCACTGTGGCAGGCGCACGATCCGCGCTACTCGGCCGATCAGGTGTGCGTCATCCCCGGCACGGTCGCGGTCGCGGGCATCACCCGGGTCGACGAGCCGGTCGGCGAACTGCTCGACCGCTTCGAACAGGACACGGCGTACTCCCTGGTGCGCGCGGGCGTGGCGCCAACCCCGGTGGACGCGCGTCGCACGGCGGGCGTCACGAGCGGCCCGATCGACGCCGTGCTGGCCGCCCCGGACGTGCAGTGGGCCGGACGCACCGCGATCAGCCCGGTGCACCGGCTCGGTGACCTGTCCGAGTGGGTCGTCGACGGCAAGGGTGCGGTGCATCCGCCCACCGGCGCGACGCTGGTCGAGACCGCAGGCGCCGAGCCGGAGCACGCCTACGTGGAGCTGACCGTCCCGCTGCTGGCGGGCAACGCGGTGCGCATCCGGATCACCGTGCCGACCTCGGTCTACAACGGTGGCGCCCCGGTCGTCACCGAGGCCGACGCCGACGAGGCCATGGCCGCGCTGCTCGCGGTCGCCGCGGGCCAGGATCTGCCCGAGGTCAAGGGCAAGGTCGCCCACGTGAATCTGGCCTGGACGCCGGATCTCATCGCCGATCACGCCGGGGTCACCGGCTCCGGCCTGCCCGCCACGCTGAGCACGCTCGGCCGCACCGTGCCGGACGTGCTGGTCGGCGCGTGCTGGCCCGCCGTGTTCGCGGTGCTCGGCGCGACCCGCACCGCGAAGGGCGAGAGCGTCATCGAGGGCATGCTCGACCTGGTGCACCTGGACCACCAAGTGCACCTCGCCGGTGCGCTGCCCGCCGAGACCAGTGTGCTGGCGGTGCGCGCGGAGGCCGGTGAGACCGTCGACACCGACCTGGGCCGGGTCGTCGAGGTGCACGTGCGGATCACCGCCATGCTGGACAAGCCCGAGACCGGGATGTCGATGCCGGTGCTGGCCACCCTCACCGAGCGGTTCGCGATCCGCGGGCGCAACGGCGCGGGCGAACTGGCCGATCCGCCGCGCGCGGCTGGCACGGTGTCCGACGCGGCCACCGACACCCCGCGCAGGCGTCGCCGCGACGTCACGATCGTGGCTCCGCGCACCATGCACGCCTTCGCCGCCGTCTCCGGCGACCACAACCCGATCCACACCAGCGATGCCGCGGCGAAGCTCGCCGGGCTCGGCAGCCCGATCGTGCACGGCATGTGGCTGTCGGCGGCCGCGCAGCACGTCGTGTCGGCGGTCGATCCCACGAGTTCGGTACCCGCGCGGACGGTGACCGCGTGGACCACCCGGTTCCTCGGCATGGTCCGTCCCGGGGCGCAGATCGATGTGCGCGTCGAGCGGGTAGCGCTCGACGCGGGCAGCGAGGTCGTCGAGGTCTCCTGCCGCACCGAAGGCGAGCTGGTGATGACCGCGACCGGTCGCACCGTGGCGCCGAAGACCGTCTACGCCTTCCCCGGACAGGGCATCCAGCGCAAGGGGATGGGGCTGGACGCCCGCTCCCGGTCGAAGGCGGCCAAGGAGATCTGGGACCGCGCGGACAAGCATACCCGTGCGGCGCTCGGCTTCTCGATTCTCGCCGTGGTGCGCGACAACCCGACCTACCTGAAGGCGCGCGGCGTCGAACACCGCCACCCGGACGGCGTGCTGCACCTGACCCAGTTCACCCAGGTCGCCATGGCGACCCTCGGCGTCGCCCAGGTGGCGGAACTGCGCGAGTCCGGTGCGTTCGTCGAGGGCGCGCTGCTCGCGGGCCACTCGGTGGGCGAGTACAACGCGCTCGCCGCCGTCGCCGGAGTGCTGCCGCTGGAGGCGGTGCTCGAGGTCGTGTTCCAGCGCGGTTCCGCGATGCACGAGCTGGTGCCGCGGGATGCGCAGGGACGCAGCGACTATCGGATGGCTGCGATCCGGCCCTCACAGATCGGATTGCCCGACGCGGAGGTCGTCGGCTTCGTCAAGGAAGTCGGCGATCGGGTCGGGGAGTTCCTCGAGGTGGTCAACCTGAACCTGCGCGGTTCGCAGTACGCGATCGCGGGCACGGTGGCCGGGCTGGACGCGCTGGAGCAGGAGATCGACCGTCGTCGCGCCGAATTCGGCGGCAAGCGGGCGTTCATCCTGGTCCCCGGCATCGACGTGCCGTTCCACTCGACGGTGCTGCGCAAGGGCGTTCCGGAGTTCCGGCAGAAGCTCGAGCAGCTGCTGCCGGTGGATCTGCGCCCGGAGACCTTGATCGGCCGCTACATCCCGAACCTGGTGCCGAGGCTTTTCACACTCGAGCGGGCGTTCGTGCAGGAGATCGCGGACCTGGTGCCGTCCGAACCGCTCGCGGAGGTGCTGGCCGACTTCGACAGCTGGGCCGCCCGGCCGACCGAGTTGTGCCGCGTGGTGCTGATCGAGTTGCTCGCGTGGCAGTTCGCCAGCCCGGTGCGCTGGATCGAGACCCAGGACCTGCTGTTCACCGACCCCGCACAGGGCGGCCTCGGCATCGAGCGGTTCATCGAGATCGGTCTCGGCGCGACGCCGACGGTGGCCAACCTGGCCAGCCAGACGTTGAAGCTCCCCGCTTTCGGCGGAGCCAAGGTGGAAGTGCTCAACATCGAGCGCGAGGCGGCGATCGTCTACGCGACCGACACCGATCCCGCCCCGGTCGACGAGCCGGTGGAGGAGCCTGCCGCCGCAGCGGCTCCGGCAGCGGCCGTCGCCGCCGCACCCGTGGCCGCGCCCGCCCCGAGTTCGGGCGGCCCGCGTCCGGACGACATCGCGTTCACCGCCGCCGACGCCACGCGCGTGCTGATCGCGCTGTGGACCAAGTTGCGGCTGGACCAGATCGGCCCGGTGGACACCATCGAGGGCCTGTGCGACGGCGTTTCCTCCCGGCGTAACCAGCTGCTGGTCGACCTCGGCTCCGAGCTCTCGCTCGGCGCGATCGACGGCGCGGCCGACGCCGACATGGGTGCGCTGTCCGCGACGGTGGAGCGGCTCGCCCGTACCTACCGTCCGTTCGGCACGGTGCTCACCGACGCCATCGGCGACCATCTGCGCAAGGTGTTCGGGCCGTCCGGCAAGCGTCCGGCCGCCATCGCGGACCGGGTCAAGAAGGTCTGGGAACTCGGTGACGGGTGGGCCAGCCACGTGACCGCCGAGGTGTCGCTGGGCACCAGGGAAGGCACCAGCGTGCGTGGTGGCGACCTGGGCGGCCTCGTCTCCGGCGCGCTGGGCGACGCCGCCTCGGTCGACGCGGCCATCGATGCCGCCGTGCAGGCCGTCGCGGCCCGTCGCGGTGTCGCGGTGTCGCTGCCCTCGGCGGGCGGCGGTGGCGGTGCGACCGTCGACGCCGCCGCGCTGGGCGAGTTCACCGAGCAGATCACCGGACGCGACGGCGTGCTCGCCACGGCCGCGCGCGTCGTACTGGAACAGCTCGGACTTTCCGAGCGCGTCTCCGCGCCGGAAGCGACCGACAACTCCCTGGTCGATCTGGTGTCGGCCGAACTCGGTTCGGACTGGCCGCGTCTGGTGGCGCCCGCGTTCGACGCCCGCAAGGCGGTGCTGCTGGACGACCGGTGGGCCACGGCGCGCGAGGACTTGGCCCGGCTGTGGCTCGCCGACGACGCAGGCAGCGCGAACGGACCGGTCACCGGGTTCATCGGTGCGGGGGAAGCCGTTGCGGCGCAGGCGAACTGGTGGCGGCAGCGGGCGATGCACGAAGCGCGCTCGGTGCTGGCCGGCCTGTACGAGCGCATCGCCGAGGCGGCGCTGAGCACGGAGGAGCCCGGGCTGTGGTCCTCCGACATCGCGGTGATCACCGGCGCCAGCAAGGGATCCATCGCGGCGGCGACGACCGGCAGGCTGCTCAGCGGTGGCGCCACAGTCGTGGTCACCACGTCGTCGCTGAACGACGAACGCCTCGCCTTCTACCGGAAGCTCTACCGCGACAACGCCCGGCACGGCGCGGCTCTGTGGGTGGTGCCCGCCAACATGGCGTCCTACCAGGACGTCGACGCCCTGATCGACTGGATCGGCACCGAGCAGGTCGACAGCGCGGGCGGCGCGAAGATCAAGGTCAAGGACGCGATGACGCCCACGCTGCTGCTGCCGTTCGCGGCGCCGCGAGTGGCCGGTGACCTCGCGGACGCGGGCGCGCGCGCCGAAATGGAGATGCGCGTGCTGCTCTGGTCGGTCGAACGGCTGATCGGCGGGCTGTCCAAGCTGGGCGCCGATCACGACGTGGACGCGAAACTGCACGTGGTGCTGCCGGGTTCGCCCAACCGCGGCATGTTCGGCGGCGACGGCGCCTACGGCGAGTCGAAGGCGGCGCTGGACGCGGTGGTCGCCAAGTGGCGGGCCGAGAAGTCGTGGTCGACCCGGGTCACCCTGGTGCACGCGCTGATCGGCTGGGTGCGCGGCACCGGCCTGATGGGCCACAACGACCCGATGGTCGAGGCGGTCGAGAAGGCGGGTGTGCAGACCTGGTCCACCGCGGAGATGGCCGACGAGTTGCTCAAGTGGTGCACCTCGCGGGCCCGCCAGGTGACCGCGACCGGCCCGCAGCAGATCGACCTGACCGGTGGGTTGGCCAGGGCCAAGCTGGACCTGCCCGCGCTGGCCAAGCAGGCCGCGGAGCAGGCGGAGGCGGAGACCGACGCGGACGCGGGTCGCACGATCGCCGCACTGCCGGCGCCGCCGACCGTGACCTCCGCGCTGCCGGTGCCCGAGTGGGGCGAGGTGACGGTGGATCCGGCCGACATGGTGGTCATCGTCGGCGCGGGCGAGCTGGGCCCGTACGGCTCGGCGCGCACCCGATTCGAGATGGAGGTCTCCGACGAACTGTCGGCGGCGGGCGTGCTGGAACTGGCTTGGACCACCGGCATGGTCACCTGGGAGAACGACCCGAAGCCGGGCTGGTACGACGCCGCGTCCGGTGACTACGTCCCCGAGCACGAGCTGGCCGAGCGTTACCACGACGCCGTGGTCGCCCGTTGCGGTGTGCGCCGCTACGAGGACGACGGCGCCATGACCGACAATTCGGCCCCACTGATGACCTCGGTCTTCCTCGACCAGGACCTGTCGTTCACGGTG
The DNA here is from genome assembly GCF_044548645.1 of Nocardia sp. NPDC051929. Classification (NCBI taxonomy): domain Bacteria; kingdom Bacillati; phylum Actinomycetota; class Actinomycetes; order Mycobacteriales; family Nocardiaceae; genus Nocardia; species Nocardia sp. NPDC051929. Next base: position 169,823 of record NZ_JBIUCG010000015.1, read on the forward strand.
GGCGGCGAGGCCGAGGCGCGTGCCTTCCACGCCGCCGATCCGGAGCACACGGTGATCACACCGGTCGCGGACTCCGGCGACTGGACGGTGACGCGCCGAGCGGGCACGGAGATCCGCGTGCCGCGCCGGGCCAAGCTCTCGCGCACCGTCGGCGGCCAGATCCCGACCGGCTGGGACCCGACCATCTGGGGCATCTCGCCCGATATGGCCGCTTCGGTGGACCGGGTCGCGCTGTGGAACATCGTCTGCACGGTCGACGCGTTCATCGGCTCCGGGTTCAGCCCCGCTGAGCTGATGAGCTGGGTGCACCCCTCGCTGGTCGCCAACACGCAGGGCACCGGCATGGGCGGCATGTCCTCGATGCGCTCGCTGTACATCGACAACCTGCTCGGTGAGTCGCGGCCGAACGACATCCTGCAGGAGGCGCTGCCGAACGTGGCGCTGGCGCACGTGGTGCAGTCCTACGTCGGCAGCTACGGCGCGATGGTGCATCCGGTGGCGGCCTGCGCGACCGCCGCGGTGTCGGTCGAGGAGGGCGTCGACAAGATCCGGCTGGGCAAGGCCGATCTGGTCGTGGCAGGCGGCTACGACGATCTCGGCATCGAAGGCATCGTCGGCTTCGGTGACATGTCGGCCACCGCGGATTCCGCGGCCATGAGCGCCAAGGGCATCAGCGACCGGTACTTCTCCCGCGCCAACGATCGCCGCCGCGGCGGGTTCATCGAATCGCAGGGCGGCGGCACGGTCCTGCTGGCGCGCGGCAGCGTCGCGCTGGAGATGGGCCTGCCGGTGCTGGGCGTGGTGGCCTACGCGCAGTCCTTCGCCGACGGCGTGCACACGTCCATCCCGGCTCCGGGCCTGGGCGCGCTGGGCGCCGGTCGTGGCGGGACGGAATCCCGGCTGGCGACCGAACTGCGCAAGCTCGGCGTCACCCCGGACGAGATCGCGGTGGTGTCCAAGCACGACACCTCGACGGCCGCCAACGACCCGAACGAGTCGGAACTGCACGAGCGGCTCGCGACGGCCATCGGGCGCTCGGACGGCGCTCCGCTGTTCGTCGTCTCGCAGAAGACCCTCACCGGGCACGCGAAGGGCGGGGCGGCCGCATTCCAGCTCATCGGCCTGTGCCAGGTGCTGGAGCAGGGCGTCATCCCGCCGAACCGCAGCCTCGACTGCGTCGACGAGAAGATGCTGGCCTTCCCGCACCTGGTGTGGCTGCGCGAACCGCTGCGGCTGGGCGGGCGCCTTCCGCTGAAGGCGGGTCTGGTCACCTCGCTCGGCTTCGGCCACGTGAACGGTCTGCTGGCGATCGTGCACCCGGAGGCGTTCATCCAGGCCATCGAGCCGGGACGGCGCGAGGAGTACCAGCGCACGGCGCAGGAGCGTCAGCTGACCGGCCGCCAGCGGTTCGTGGAGGCGATGTGCGGCGGCGCGCCGCTGTACGAACGTCCCGCGGATCGCAGGCTCGGCGGGGAGGGCACCCCGTCCCAGCGGGCGCGTCAGCTGGAGGCCGACGTGCTGCTCTCGCCGGAGGCGCGCCTGGATCAGGACGGCGCCTACCGCGCGAAGGGCATCGGATGCGCGTAACCGGAAGCGCGGCGGGGCAACTCGCCGCGCCGGGTCCGTGCGCGGGCTCGCCGAGGACGTCGTAGGCTGGCCGCCTATGACGATCCTCGGTATCGGCTTGGACTTGGTGACCATCTCCGAGTTCGCCGAACAGCTCGAACGCGCCGGAACGACGATGCTCCGGGAAAGTTTCACCGCGGGTGAGCGGCGCTACTGCCAGAGCAAAGGGACCGACCCGGCGCGCAGCTACGCGGCGCGGTGGGCGGCGAAAGAGGCGGTGCTCAAAGCATGGGCGTCGTCGCGGTTCGCCCGCCGCCCGCAGATCGGGGACAACCCCTATCCGCTGATCGAGGTGGTCAACGACGCGTGGGGCAGGCCGAGCATCAAGCTGCACGGCCTGGCCGCCGAATTCCTGCCCCGGGTAAGGGTTCACCTGTCGCTGACCCACGACGGCGACACCGCCGCCGCGATGGTGGTGCTGGAGGACCCGGGCGAGCTGGCCGACCTCATCGAAGGCCGCGAGAGCGCCGGTTGAGTCGCGCGGTTGGTCCCGGTTCCGGCCGGGACCACCACTTATTTTTGGCCGCCGGTCCGCGATTCCTTCTCCGCGACCAGCAGGTAGGCGACCATCAGCCGCTTGAGTTCGGCGACCGCTTCGGCGCTGCTCTGCTCGTCCTGCACGGAGAAGTTGAGCATCGAATAGACCACGTGCACCAGCACTTCCGCCATCATGGTGCGCCGTGCCCGCGGAGTGCGCGGCGTGAGCGGGCGCAGCATCTGCGACACGACCTCGGCGAACTGCTTCTCGTGGATCGCCCCGGTGGCCCGGGTGGACGGCGTGGACTGCATGGCCAGCCACACCTCCCGCCGGGACGGGTCGGTCATCCAGAGGTTGGCCAGGTGGTCGACGAACTGGTTCATGTGCCGCAACCAGTCCAGCGAGGGAATCTCACCGTGGAAGTCGGCCAGCTCCTGGGAAACGGCAACCAGATCTTGGCGATTCAGCTCACAGACGATGACGTACTTGTTGGCGAAGAACTGGTACAGCGTGCCGATCGGCACCTCCGCCCTGGCCGCCACCTCCTCGCAGGTGAACGACTCGAACCCGACCTCGACGAGCAGCTCCCTGGACGCCTGGAGTAAGGCGTCGAACTTTCGTTTGCTGCGTTCCTGCGTCGGCCGGCGTCGCGGCATGAGCTCCTGTGGGTCGTCCTGCAGCTCCAACGCAGGGTCCAGACGGTGCTTCACCCTGGCCTCCGCGCGTACTTCCACGCATCCAGGCTAACGGTAGGGACAAGCGTGCGATACGCGCATCCGCCGTTCGCGTCCAGCTGACTTGATTTCCGCTACCCATCCGTAACCGATGCGGCATCGAACATATACCGAGCGCGCGTGCATCGCGACGTGTGTTCCGAGCAGGGGAATCCATGGGGCTCATGGCTTTCGGCAAGCCCGTGAGCTCGGTCAATGCACAGAGGGGAAGGCGTGATCAGTGGTAGCTGAATCTGTGGTGACTCTCGGCGTTTCGACCGAACGCGGTGCCGTGCACGCGGTAGCGCTCGCCGACGGCAGGAAGCTGGCCGATCGGGTGCTGCTGCGCCGGATCGAGCGAACGGACGGCGACAGCAAGGCGGACGTGGCCGAGGCGGTCGAGACCGCGCTGGACGCCCTGGCCGCCGGGCTGGGCTCGGAGCGGGAAGTCGGTGGCGTAGCCGTCGCCTATCGGGACGCCGCGGAGCGGCGCGCCATCGTGACCCGGCTGGCGGCAGGCCCGTGGCACAGCGCCTCGCTGGTCTCGGTGAAATCGGCCCACCTGAGCGTGGCGAGCATGATGACGTGGCTCGACGCCTACGACAACCTGCTGGTGTGCGAGGTGGTGCCCGGGTACCACGCGTTCACCCTGGTCGACCGGGGCCGCCGCCGGGTGCTCGCCGCCGTGGGGCAGGCGGGCCGGGCGACGCCCCGGTCGCTGGGCATCGGCGTCACGGCGGCGTGGGATCAGCTGGACGCGGCCGGCGCGCGGCCGGACGCGGTGGCGCTGATCGGCTCGGCGGGCGCGGGCTCCGCGGTGCTGAGGGCGGTCGAGAAATTCGGGGCTCCGGTGATCCCCTGCACCGTAGGCGCTTTCGCGTCCGCCGCGGGCGCGGCGTTGAGCGCCCGGCTGGAGCAGGACAGCTACGTCGGGCCGGTGAGCGAGTCGAGTCGGGCGCGCGGCGGCGTCGCGGTGTTCGCCGCGGCCGGTGTGCTGGCAAGCGGAATGGTCGTCGGCGGGAGCTATCTGCTGAACGATTCCGCGCAGCCGACACCGACCGTCGTGGCGGACGCCCGGATCGAGGGCGCAGGCGCGACGCATCCGGTAGAGCCGGTCCGTCCCGCGGACACCGAGGCGGACGAGTCGTTCGACGGGCCGCGGGGCGGCGACGCCACCACGACCGGAGTGTGGCTTCCGGACCAGCGCGGGGGGCTCGCCCCGCGGCATCGTCCGTTGCCGTTGGTCGCCGCAGACGCGACAACCAGGCCGGAGACGGAAACCCCGGAGCCGCTCCTGCCGGGGACCGGGGTCCCGACCGATCGTAAGGTGGGCGCACCCGACGCCGCGTTGCTGTTCCCCGGTGAGGCCCCACCACCCGCCGTGTTCACCCCGGAAGCCGCGGACTGGTGGGACGAGCACCTTCGCCTGATGGCGCAGTGGGCAGCCCAGCAGGTGTGGCAGGTCTGATCCGATCCACCCGACTTCGGCCCGGCGCCCCTGCGGCGCCGGGCTTTTCGTTGCCCGCGCTACACCGACAGATCGCGGCGCAACTTGGCGACGTGGCCGGTGGCGCGGACGTTGTACTGCGCGACGGCGATCTTGCCCGCTTCGTCCACCAGGAAGGTCGAGCGGATGACGCCGACGACCGTCTTGCCGTACATGGTCTTCTCTCCGTACGCGCCCCACGCGGTGAGCACGGCGCGATCGGGATCCGACAGCAGCGGGAAGGTCAGCCGTTCCGCGTCGCGGAACTTGGCCAGCTTGGCGGGCTTGTCCGGTGAGATGCCGACGACGTCGATGCCCGCGCCGTCCAGGTCGGCCAGGTTGTCGCGGAAGTCGCAGGCTTGCTTGGTGCAGCCGGGCGTGCTCGCGGCGGGGTAGACGTACACGATCACCTTGCGACCGCGGTAGTCCGACAGCGAGACGTCCTTGCCGTCGGCGTCGGGAAGCGTGAAGTCGGGGGCGGTGTCGCCCGGGGAGAGTCGTTGGTTGGTGGTCACCTTCTGCACGGTATCCGAAGGTCCCGACCGGAGATCCTCGCGCGGCCGGATAGCGGCGCGTGGCGGCGGATAGACTCGTCCGCGAGCCCCGGGTGCTCCGCGAACGGCCGAGCGTGCGGCCCGATTCGTGCACCGGGTGCGGCAATCGACAACAGGAGGGTGGAACGTGGCAAGGGATACCGAGCGGATCGAGCAGGAGATCGAGGCCGCCCGCACTCGGCTGGCGAGCACGCTCGACGAACTCGCGGTACGCGCGGACCCGCATCGGATCGCGGACGACACCAAGCAGATCGTGGTCTCGAAGCTGAACGAGCCGAAGGTGAAATACAGCCTGATCGGCGCCGCCGCGGTCGTCGTCGGGCTGGTGCTGCTCAAGATCTTCCGCTGAGCTGGAAAAACGACGACACCCGGTGTGGCGATGCCCACCGGGTGTCGTCGTTTCGCGGTCGGTTCAGACCGTCGGGCAGGCGAAGCCGTCGCCGTCGGGATCCAGGTGCGGGCCGTAGCCCGGTTCGCCGCGGAACAGCGGCGCGTGTCCCGCGGCGCGGGCGTCGTCGCAGTTGGCGTAGGCGCCACCGGCCGAACCGGTCTGCGACAGACCGGCCGAGCCGGTCGCGGCGGAGCCGGTGTCGACGGCCGAGGAGCCGGTTCCGGCGGATCCGGACGGAGGGGCGGCTAGGGCGGCAGGAGCCGCGAGAAAGGTCAATCCCGCGATGGCCGCGCTGACGGAGAGCCGGCGAACGTTCATGTATTCCTCTATGTATGTGGTTGCTGCGGTGGATGGGCGTCCGACCGGACGCCGCATCCACTGTTGTGACGGGCCGCTCTCTTGTCAACCTCGCGGGGACGGAACTAGGGGATTAGGGGATCGCACCCAGTGCCGTGGCTCAGGGGGCCGTCCCGATGCCGCGGATGTGTTCCGCTGGGATGTTTCCCATGCGTCCGGCCTGGTAGTCCTCCATCGCTTCGATGATCTCCGCGCGAGTGTTCATCACGAACGGCCCGTACTGCACCACCGGTTCGCGGATCGGCTGTCCGCCGAGCAGCAGGACTTCGAGCGCTCCGGTCCGATTGTCTTGGCGCGCATCGGCTGTCACGCTGATCGCGTCTCCGCGGCCGAAGACCGCGAGCTGCCCCTCGTTCAGCGGCCTGCGCTCCGCGCCCACCGTGCCGCTGCCGGATAGCACGTACGCCATCGCCGTGAACTCTTGCGGCCAAGGTGTTTCGAGGATTCCGCCGGGCGTGATCGACGCGTGGGCGTAGGCGATCGGGGTGTATGTCGAACCGGGGCCGGTGAATCCGCCGACCTCTCCGGCGATGAGCCGCACCAGCGCGCCGCCGTCGTGCGAACTCACCAGCGTCAGTTCGCGAGCGCGCAGGTCCTGGTAGCGCGGCGTGGCGAACTTGAGCGCGCGCGGCAGGTTCACCCACAGCTGGATGCCGTGGAACCAGCCGCCGGAGGCGACCATCTCCTCCGGCGGGACCTCGTCGTGCAGGATGCCGGAGCCCGCGGTCATCCACTGGGTGTCGCCTTCGCCGATGACGCCGCCGCCGCCCTGCGAGTCGTGGTGCACCATGGTGCCGTCGAGCATGTAGGTGACCGTCTCGAAGCCGCGGTGCGGATGCCACGGTGCACCCTTCGCCTCGTGCGGTTCGTAGGCGACCGGACCCATCTGGTCGAGCAGGATGAAGGGATCGGCCGTGCGCAGATCCATGCTGGGGAACGGCCTGCGCACCTCGAATCCCGCGCCTTCGCGCTGTTTGTGCGCGGTGACCACGCTCCGGACCGGCCGTTGGCGCAGGGTCGCGTCCGGGCGGGGGAGGCGTGGCAGGACCATGATGTCGGGAACAGTGACGGCGGGCATGGGGACCTCCTCGGGAGTTGGTGTCCATGTCAACCAACGGTGACTACACTTCATTCCCATGGTCCGGTGGTTGAGTGACGACGAGCAGGCGACGTGGCAGGCCTACGTGCGGCTGCGCCAGCGTTTGGACGGGGCGATTTCCGCCGGGCTGGCCGAGGACGGCCTGTCCCTGGCGGACTACGAGCTGATGGTGGCGTTGTCGGCAGCCGCCAACGGGTGTCTGCGCGCCAAAGAGCTCGCCACCGAGGTGTGCTGGGAGAAGAGCCGGCTGTCCAAGCATCTGGCCAGGATGGACGCGCGCGGACTGGTCGAGCGGCGCCCCGCCGAGGAGGATGCCCGCGGCATCATCGTGCAGCTCACGCCGCAAGGGCGGGTGGCGCTGGAGCGGGCCGCGCCCAACCATGTCGATCTGGTCCGTCGCGTCTTCGTCGAGCTGATGACGCCGGGTGAGGCGCGTGCGTTGCGCGCGCTGGCGGACAAGGTGGTCACCGAGGTCGAGCAGGTGACCGAACTCGGCGCCTGATCGCCGTTCCCGCCGCTATCCGGCTTCGGTGTCGTGCCGCCGCCATCGACGCCACCACTGGCGGCGTGGACGCGGCGCGATGCGGCCGGCCTGCGCTCCGGCGGGGCCGGTGGCTTCGAGGCTGGGTTGCGCGCGTTTCGGCCCTGCGACCTCGCGTGCGCGCCTCCATTGCTCGACGATCTCGTCCGCGTTCACCGGAGCGATCGGCACGAACGGTCCTTGCGGCATCCGCAGCCACTCCACGATGCGTTTGTTGAGTTCGCTCACGGCGGCTCGCACCTCCCGCTCGCCGGTCGCATCACGCACGGTCTCGGGCAAGTGCTCGATATCGCGTCGCAGCAACAGCGACGGGGGCAGCAGCGCGTCACCGCTGACGCCTTCGCGACGCAGATATGCGCGCAGCCACCAGTCCTCGTCGGGAGCCGTGCCCACTCCGGGAATCGGTTTGCCGGTACCGGGCAGATTGTCGAATTCGCCGCGCTCGGCCGCCTCGCGGATCTGCTTGTCGATCCACGATTCGAAGGTCTGCTTCGGCGGCTTGCGCTCGGTCATCGTGGCGGCTGAGTCGGCGGGTGCATGACGCTAGTCTACGGAAGTCTGTAGTAGACGCAGAAAACGTTGAATCGCAAAGACTTTCGCGGAAATTCAGGACCACGGCGTGATCGGCGGCTTCACCCAGAGCAGTTTCTCGTCGGTGTGCTCGCGCCGGGCAGCGGGATGCCGCGGATGTCGGGCGGCCCAGTCGTCCTTCTCCGTCAGCAGCCGTGCCACCGCGGTCCAGGTCTCGTCGGTGCTCGGCGGATTCGTTCCGGCCGCCCTGGCCAGTTTGCGCCGTACCGGCGCGGGCATCGCGAGCACCTCGGAGCCGGTGATGCCACGGGGCCAGAGGTAACTCGCCAACCGGCGTGCTTTCTCGGCGCGGCTCTTGGCCGCCGCGTCGTTGTGTGCGTAGTCGGTCACGGCAAGGTCCAAGGGGTCGCGGGTATGTGGACCATTATTGCCGAGCCGCAGATACGCCTGCCCGACCGCGCGGACACGGCCGGAAAGCGGCGCAGCCTCCCCATCCGATGGATGGGGAGGCTGCGTGACGGTGTGGATCAGTACGCGCTGTTGACGTTGTCCATCGAGCCGTAGCGGTGCGCCGCGTAGTTGCAGGCGGCGGCGATGTTGGCGACCGGGTCCCAGATGTCGAAGGGCGTGCCGGCGACGTGGTAGGCGGCGAAGGTGGGGTCGATCACCTGGAGCAGGCCCTTGGACGGGATGCCCATGGCGGCGTTGGAGTCCCACAGGTTGATGGCCTGGGGGTTGCCCGTCGACTCGCGCATGATGTTGCGGTAGATGCCGTTGTAGGTGCCGGGGATGCCGTTCGCCGACATGATGTCGAGCGCCTGGCGGATCCAGCCGTCCAGGTTGTCCGCGTAGACCGGCGGGGCCGGGGCGGGCATCGGGGCCGGGACCGGGGCCGCCTCCGGAGCGGGCGCGGGGGCGGGGGCGGGCGCGGGTGCGGGCATCGGCGCGGGGATCGCCTCGGCCGCCGGTGCGGCGACCGGAGCGGCGGCGGCCTCGGGCTGCTGCTCGGCCACCATGGCGATGCGAGACGGGACGCTGTTGTCGGCAACGGACGCCGCGGAGCAGGCGGCCACGGCGACGACACCCGCGGCGGCGAAGGCGACGGTGACGGTTTCGCGGAGCGAGGGGCGGCGAAGGGTGGAAAGGCGTCTGTCAGGCATTGCGAATCGGTTCCTTGATCGGGGACTTACTCGATCCGGCCGCAGTTGGGCAGCACGGATCCTGCGGCGTACGCTCGTGTGCGTTCGCCGAAACGGCCATGTGCTTTTGTGTGGTTTTGTTGTGGGGGACGCTGATGTCCCCGGAACGCGACGCTTCTGCGTGCGGCACCGGATCGCCCTCGGTGGGCTCGGCCGCTTGTCGCGCGAGACCCGCATCCTCGATGCGGTGAGACGGGCGGAAGTATGGGATTGCGGGTCCGTTGCCGGATTCCGCTCCGCCGATCACGTGGCGGGCAGGGTGCCTGCCGTGTGATCGTTACCGAATCGGTGTCTACAACTCCTCGGGCTGACCAAACTTCAGGTCGCTTTGTGACCTGATTGCAGAATGGTCACGCATGGTTAACGGACGGTGAACTGATCATGAACGGCAGGCGCTGACGATCTTGGAAAGCCCAAGACGCGGTTGCCGAATCGTTATCCAAGCTGGGAGTTTGCCGTTAAACCTCTTGTGCCGTAGGTCACAGAAATTTTCGGGCGTACAGGTGGATTTCGCGGCGATCGCGGGCGTATAGCTGTCCGAATTGAGACCACTGGTGCAACTGGGAAAAACTCCAGGTCACGGTGATGTCACGGAAATCGGGGCCATCGTGGAGACGAAGAAAACCGTGCCCTTGCCAGCCGATGACTGACAAGGGCACGGTTTGCGTGTTGTGCGCCATCAGGGACTCGAACCCCGAACCCGCTGATTAAGAGTCAGCTGCTCTGCCAATTGAGCTAATGGCGCTTGCTCCGTGTTCCGGTGCGGGACAAACCTTAACAGGCCGGGGCCGCAGAAGTGAAATCGTGTCCTGACCGGCGCGGATGTGATGCTCTCCGCCGCCGTAACGCGTGGGTTCGCCGCGGTGATCTAGTGGTGGTAACGCTGCAGTGACGGACTAGGTGTTCACATTGGCCAGGACGTGACGCACTGGCAGAATGTCCGATTGTGGTTTCGACCGCCCGCGTACACGGCGGGGTGAGCGGCGTGGCGGTCGGTATCCGAAGCCCTCGGTGTGTCCTGGAGCGCCGAGACTTTGAAACGGGGTTGAAATGAGTTTTGGTCGAGGTCGGCACGTGCGCAAGCCGACTACGAGGCGGTCGCTACGCACGTTCGCGGGACCGGTGATAGTTGTCGCGGTCGCCGCGCTGGCATTGACCGGATGTTCGGCATCCGACGCCAAGGACGCGGCTCAGGTGGCCATCGACCGCAACCCCATCACAGAACTGATCAAGCCGAAGTTGTTGTCGCCGGTGAAAGATGGCGAGGTAGGGGTATCGCCGGGCGTCCCGTTGGCGCTCAAGGTGGAAGACGGCAAGTTCACCAACGTGAGCTTGGTCAGCCCGCAGGGCAAGGCGGTGGAGGGCAGGCTCGCCGCCGACGGGCGTTCGTGGGAGACCACCGAGGTGCTCGGCTACGGCAAGACCTACCGATTGAAGGCCGACGCGATCGGGCTCGGCGGGGCGAACTCCGCGACGCTGAGTTTCACCACGAGTTCGCCCGGTAACCAGACCAAGCCCTACCTGGTGCCCGGCGAGGCGGAGGTCGTCGGTATCGGACAGCCGGTGGCCGTCCAGTTCGACGAGAACATCCCCGACCGGAAGGCCGCGCAGGATGCGATCAAGATCACCACGGAGCCGCCGGTGGAGGGCGCGTTCTACTGGGTGAACAACCGCGAGGTGCGCTGGCGGCCGGAGCATTTCTGGGCGCCGGGATCGAAGATCACCGTCGATGTGAACGTCTACGGACGTAATCTCGGCAACGGCCTGTACGGGCAGGACAACATCCACTCGTTCTTCACCATCGGCGACGCGATGGTCTTCACCGCCGACGACAACACCAAGCAGGTGACCGTCGAGTTGAACGGCCAGGTGATCCGCACCATGCCGACCTCGATGGGCAAGGACAGCACCCCCACCGACAACGGGGTCTACATCGTGGCCGACCGCCACGAGAAGATCATCATGGACTCCTCGACCTACGGCGTGGCGGTCAACGCGCCCGACGGGTACAAGACGCCGGTCGACTTCGCGACGCGACTGTCCTACAGCGGCATCTTCTTCCACTCGGCGCCCTGGTCGGTCGGTGCGCAGGGGTACAGCAACACCAGTCACGGCTGCCTGAACCTCAGTCCGGCGAACGCGCAGTGGGTCTTCCAGAACGCCAAGCGCGGTGACATCACGATCGTGAAGAACACCGTGGGCGGCACCCTGTCCGGTGTGGACGGCTTGGGTGACTGGAACATCCCGTGGTCGGTCTGGAAAGCGGGCAACGCCGAAGACAATCGCTGAGCCGAAGCGGAACGCCGAACGGGCCACCGGAGCGATCCGGTGGCCCGTTCGGCGTTCAGGGGGTCACGGCAGCATGTTGCAACCCAACTGGGCGTCGCCCAGGATCGCGATGGCGCTGCCGGTGGCGGCGCACAGCAGCTTGCTGCCCGCCGATCCGGTGCCGGAGGAGCCGGTGGTGGCCAGGCCGCCCGCCGATCCGCTCGACGCCGAGCCGGAGTCGGGCAGCGGGGGAAGTCCGATTCCCGCGACCGCGGTTCCGCTGGATCCGGTGAGGAGAGTGGCGCCGACGAAGGCTGCGATAACCGCGGAACGCATCACGAGGTGTGTCTTTCTGGTCGAACCGGGAAGGCGCCCCAGCGACACCGTCCCACGTGCACCGCAGTCTACGGACGCGTGGCGGATTCTGGAGTGGTTTCGTTTCACATCGCGGCGAGTGCCTGCGGCAAAAGGTCTGGGGCGCAGTGAAAGAGCCTTGCGCGGAGTGTCAGCCGCGCCCGATCGAGCCGACTCGGCTCTCGGTGGGGACGTGGGCCGGTTTCCTCGATCGGCGGCGCGAAGCGATGCCCGCGACGAACGCGTCAGGACCCGGCCGGTGCGGCGAGGCGGGTCATGCGGGCGCTCGGCCTCTGCGGAAGACGATTTCCATAGGCGCCGAGACCTTCGGTGGTCGGCCGTGGCAGGAGGGCGCGCTCAGGCATGAAATGGCACGCCGCATCGTGACGCATTTCGCATGTGGACCCATTCGAGTGCAGGCGCTTGCCGATGGCTTGGGGTCTTCGGGACATGATCGCCGCCTCGGAGAGATACGGACGGCTATTTCACGTCGCGCGCCGATGCGGGGAATGAACAGAGTAGAGAAAGCGCCAGCCGTAGTGTGCGAACCGCCTCAGAGGACGGTTCGCACACCGCGACACCTGGGGTGAGCGACGGGACTCGAACCCGCGACAGCCAGGATCACAACCTGGTGCTCTACCAACTGAACTACGCTCACCATCGCCGGTGAAGAACCGGCGGGCTAGATATTAGCGTGTCTACCCGCCCACTCCCTAATCGTTATCTGGCGAGCCGTTGACCTGCGCCGATTCGGTCCGCTGTTCGGCGGTCTCGGAGACCTCGGCGGCGACGGCGGCGATTTCGGTGGTGGAGGGACCGGGCGGCGCGACGAACGCGGTCCGCCGGTAGTACTCCAGTTCCCGGATGGACTCCTGGATGTCGGCCAGTGCGCGATGGCTCAGGCCCTTCTCCGGCTGGCCGAAGTAGATGCGCGGGTACCAGCGGCGGCACAGCTCCTTGATCGAGCTCACGTCGACCATCCGGTAGTGCAGGTGGGCATCCAGCAGCGGCATGTCCCTGGCGATGAAACCGCGGTCGGTGGCGATCGAGTTGCCTGCCAGCGGCACGGTGCGCGGGGTGGGGATGTACTGGCGGATGTAGTCGAGCACGCGCTGCTCGGCCTCTTCGAGGGTGACGGTGGAGCGACGGACCTCGTCGGTCAGCCCGGAGCGCGCGTGCATCTCGGCGACCACGGCAGGCATCGCGGCCAGCGCGTCGTCGTCGGCGTGGATGACGATGTCCACGCCCTCGCCGAGGATGTTGAGATCGCTGTCGGTCACGAGTGCGGCCACCTCGATCAGCTTGTCGCTGTCCAAGCGCAAGCCGGTCATCTCGCAATCCATCCACACCATGTATTTGTCGGACACCCGTGCAACATTAGCCGGGCGAAGGTCCGGTGCCCGCGATACGGCTCGGCAACCCCGAAGCCGCCGATGCGGACGGGAATCCGACCGGTGGCGATACAGTTTCTTCCAGATCGTCACCCGGCGTTTTCGGTGCGGCAGCAAACATTGAGTGAAGCAGCCCGGTCGAGCCAGGACGGAGACGTGCGATGACCACCCCGAAGGAGAAGGCGGCCGCGGCGCGCAAAGCGGCCGACGAGGCGGCGCGGATCGCGGCGGAGGCGTCCGCCGCCGCGGAGGCCGCGGAACGTGAACTGGCCGAGCAGACGGCGGGTGGAGCCGGTGCTGCCGAAGGAAGAGACGCACCGTCCCCGGGCTCGACCGCCGCACAAGAGATCGCCGCGGGCTACGCGTTCGAGGGCGCTGCGCTGGACCTGGGCACCGTGGTGGTCGACGGGAGGGTGGATTCCGGCGCGCGCGTCCGTATCCCGATGCGGATGATGAACCGGCACGGTCTGGTCGCGGGGGCGACCGGCACGGGGAAGACGAAGACCCTCCAAGGCATCGCGGAGCAACTGTCGAGCGCCGGGGTTCCGGTGGTGCTGGCCGATATCAAAGGCGACCTGTCGGGTTTGGCCGAGCCGGGCCGATCGAGCGAAAGACTCGCCACGCGGATCGCGGAGACCGGCGCCGCGGACTGGGCGGCGACCGGCTTCCCCACCGAGTTCGTGTCGCTGGGCACCACCGGGGCAGGGCTTCCGATCCGCGCCACGATCAGTTCGTTCGGCCCGGTTCTGCTGAGCAAGGTGCTCGGGCTGAACGAGACGCAGGAATCCACCCTCGGACTGATCTTCCACTGGGCCGACCGCAATGGCCTCGCGCTGCTGGACCTGAAGGACCTGCGCGCCGTGATCACTCATCTGACCAGCTCCGAGGGAAAGGATGACCTGAAAGGCATCGGCGGTGTCTCCGCGGCCACCGCGGGCGTGATCCTGCGCGCCTTGGCGAATCTGGAGGCCGACGGCGGCGACACGTTCTTCGGCGAGCCGGAACTCGATCCGGCCGACCTGGTGCGGGTGGTGGACGGAAAAGGGGTGATCACACTCTTCGAGCTGGGTGCCGAGGCGGCGCGGCCGGTGATGTTCTCCACATTCCTGATGTGGGTGCTGGCCGACCTGTTCCAGACCCTGCCGGAGGTCGGCGACGTGGAGCGTCCCGAGCTGGTGTTCATCTTCGACGAGGCGCACCTCCTGTTCTCCGACGCCTCGAAGGCGTTCTTGGATCAGGTGGAGCAGACCGTCAAACTGATCAGGTCCAAGGGAGTGGGCGTGTTCTTCTGCACACAGTTGCCCACCGATATCCCGAACCCGGTGTTGTCCCAGCTCGGCGCGCGCATCCAGCACGCGCTGCGCGCGTTCACCCCGGACGACCAGAAGGCGTTGGCCAAGACCGTCCGCACCTACCCCAGGACCGGTGTATACGACCTGGAGCAGGCGCTGACCTCCCTCGGCACCGGCGAGGCGATCGTGACGGTGCTCTCCGAGCAGGGCGCGCCGACGCCGGTGGCCTGGACCAGGATGCGGCCACCCCGGTCGCTGATGGACACCATCGGCGTGGACGCGATCCGGTCGGGGGCGCTGTCCAGCCCGCTGGCCTCGAAGTACGCCCGGACCATCGACCGGGAATCGGCCTACGAACTGCTGGCCGCCAAGATGGCCGACGCGACGCGGGAGCCGGAACCGGCACCCGTCCCCGGCCGTAACGTGAACCGCGCGGAAGAGGAGTCCGCCGCCGAGCGGATCATGCGGAACCCCGCGGTCCGCGGCTTCCTGCGCTCGGCCGCCACCGCGGCGGGACGCGAGATCACCCGCAGCCTGTTCGGCACCCGGCGCCGTTGAGCGCGCCGGTCATCCGACCTCGCGGGCGAGCAGGTCCGCCGTCGTCTCCCTGCGGATCAGTTCGCGGGCGCGGCCGTGTCGAACGGCGATGATCGGCGGCCGCCCGACAGTGTTGTAGGACGAGGCAAGGCTGTGATGGTAGGCGCCGGTGCACGGCATCGCGAGCACCTCGCCGGGGCGCAGGTCGGCAGGCAGCCGGACGTCGGCGGCGAGGATGTCGCCCGCCTCGCAGAAGCGACCGGCGACCGTCGCGGTCATCTGCGGACCGCACGGGTGGCGGCTGGCGACCACGACCTCGTAGCGCGCGCCGTAGAGCGCGACGCGCGGGTTGTCGCTCATCCCGCCGTCCACGGTGACGTAGGTGTGCCCGCCTTCGACGTGCTTGATCGAGAGCACTCGGTACAGCGTCACCCCGGCCCTGGCGACGACGGCGCGGCCGGGTTCCAGCGCGAGGACCGGGCGTGGGAAGTGGTGGCGGGCGCAGGCGGCGTCGAGGGCGTCCTCGAGGATGTCGGCGAGTTCGGCGAGATTCATGTCGGCCTCACCGGCGCGATAGGCCACCGCGTGACCGCCGCCGAGATCCAGTTGGGTCAGCAAGACGCCGTGGTCTTGCCGCACCTGCGCCATCGCGGCGACCAAGCGCCGTACCGCCTCGCCGTAGTGATCCGGGTTGTAGATCTGCGAGCCCAGATGGCAGTGGAAGCCGACCAGGGTGAGGTTCGGTTGGCGCAGCACACGGTCGATCGCCTCGGCGGCCGAATCGCTGCCGAGGGGGAAGCCGAACTTCTGGTCGTGCACACCGGTGCGCACCGCGGGATGACCGTGGACATCGATGCCGGGGGACAGCCGCAGCAACACCTGCTGTGGCTTCGTGGCCAGGGCGGACAGCAGCGTGATCTCGGTGTGCGAGTCGATCACGATCCGGCCGACCCCGCTGCGCACGGCGGTGGCCAGTTCGTCGAACGACTTTCCGTTGCCGTGCAGGACGATGCGCGCGGGGTCCACACCGGCCGCCAGCGCGACGGCCAGTTCGCCCGCCGAGCACACGTCGACCGAAAGGCCTTCCTGGGTAACCCAATCCAGCACCGACCGGGTCATCAGGGCCTTGCCCGCGTAGATGATCTCGGCCTCGGGAAAAGCTTTGCGATAGGCCCGGCAGCGGGACCGTACCTCCTGCTCGTCCAGGACGTAGGTGGGCGTCCCGTACTGATCGGCGATGTCGGCGAGGGCGACGCCGCCGAGGGTGATCCCGCCGTCGCCGTCGTAGTGCGTGTCTCGCGGCCAGACCGCGGCATCCAGGCGCGAAGGTGATCCCGACCGCAATGACGGGAGGATGTCGAGCAGCGTCACGATGTTCTCCTGGGTCGCCCCCGCTTTCTCGAATTGCGGGGCCGATGCCAGGACTACGCCGGGTGCGGGGCCGGTGGGCCGGTCATTTGCGGATCCTTGACCACCGGGCGTCGCTTCTTGACAGCTCGCTGACGCGGCTGGCTCAGCTGCCGAGTTTCTTGTAGAACGCGCCGGCGATGGGAGCGGTGACCGCGCGCGGGCCGTACTGTCCCGCCACACTCATTCCCTTGCTGATCAGGCCGGGGACAACGCGCATCTTGTTGCGGGCGAGCGCGTCGATGGACACCTTCGCGGTGGCTTCCGAGGAGACCCACATGAAGTCGGGCACCATCCGGTCGACGATGGAGGCGTCGGCGGGATCCGGGGTCTCGGTGCGGACCGGGCCGGGCGCGAGCAGGGTGACGTGCACCCCGGAGCCTTTCAGCTCGCCGCGCAGCGATTCGGAGAAGGTGTTGGCGAACGCCTTGCTCGCGGCGTAGGTGGCGTTGTTCGGGATCGGCATGTTGCCCGCGGCCGAGCCGCTGATCAGGATGCCGCCGCTGCCGCGGGCGAGCATGCCGGGCAACACGGCCAGCGTCAGGTCGTGCACGGCGACGGCGTTGAGTTCCATCTGCGCGCGCTCGTAGGCCGGGTCGAGTTCGGCGATCGCGCCGAAGGTCGCGATGCCCGCGTTGTTGCACAAGACGGCGATCTCGCGGGTCGCCAGTTCTTTCACCAGTACAGCGCGCTGCTCGCGGTCGGCCAGATCGACCGCGCGCACCTCGGCGGTGATGCCGTGGGCCAGGGTCAGTCGCTGCGCGAGCTCGGTGAGCAGCTCCTCGCGGCGGGCGACCAGGATCAGCGAGTAGCCGCGGGCGGCGAGTTCGGCGGCGAGCGCGGTGCCGATGCCGGAGGAGGCGCCGGTGACGACCGCGCGGTTCTCGGAAGTGGGGGAGGGCAGGCTCACCCGATGCAGCCTAGGCGACGTGACCCGGTGGTCCGCCGCACGATCCCCGGCGGGGTTCCGTGCCGCGGTCACGGCGGCCGGGCGTCCGGGCCCGGCCGCCGCTCGCTCACAGCCGTGCGGCCAGCCGGGTGCCCTGGTCGATGGCTCGTTTGGCGTCCAGCTCGGCGGCCAGTTCGGCGCCGCCGATGAGGTGCGGGCTCATCCCGGCGGCGCGCAGCGGGGCCTCCAGGTCGCGCACGGATTCCTGGCCCGCGCAGACGATGACGTTGTCGACCGGGATCAATTGGGGCCGTTGTCGCTTCTCTCCGAAGCTGATGTGCAGGCCGTTGTCGTCGATGCGCTCATAGTTCACACCGCCGATCTGCTCGACGCCCTTGGCCTTCAGCGCGGCCCGATGCACCCACCCGGAGGTCTTGCCCAGGTCCTTCCCGAACGGAGTGGTCTTGCGTTGCAACAGAACGACTTCGCGCGCCGCCGGAGCCGGCCTGGGCGTAGTGAGCTGCCCGGGAACCTGCTCGTCGTCGGAGGTGACGCCCCACTCCTCCTTCCACTCGTCCAGCTTGAGGGCGGGATGCCCTTCCACGGTGAGGAATTCGCTGACGTCGTAGCCGATGCCGCCCGCGCCGATCACGGCGACGCGCTTGCCGACCGGCTTCTCCTCCCGCACCAGTTCGGCGTAGGACAGCACCATGGGGTGGTCGATACCGGGGATGTCCGGGATCCGCGGCTGTACGCCGGTGGCGAGCACGACCTCGTCGTAGCCGCCCGCGATGAGTTCTGCGGCGCCGACCCGCTTGTTCAGGTGCACCGTGACGCCGGTGAGCTCGAGCATCCGGGTGTAGTACCGGATCGACTCACTGAATTCTTCCTTGCCCGGGATGCGGCGGGCGATGTCGAACTGGCCGCCGATCTTGTCGTCGGCCTCGAACAGGTCGACGCGATGGCCGCGTTCGGCGAGGCTCACCGCCGCCGAGAGCCCGGCCGGGCCCGCGCCGACCACGGCGATGCGCTTGCTGCGGCGGGTCGGCAGCAGTTTCAGCTCGGTCTCGTGCCCGGCGCGCGGATTGAGCAGGCAGGACACCGTCTTGCGCTGGAAGGCGTGATCCAGGCACGCCTGGTTGCACGCGATGCAGGTGTTGATCTCGTCGACGCGATCCTGGGCGGCCTTGTTCACCCACTCCGGATCGGTGAGGAAGGGACGGGCCAGCGAAATCAGCTGCGCGTCACCGCGGGTCAAGATCTCCTCGGCCACCTCGGGCATGTTGATCCGGTTCGACGCGCACACCGGGATGGTCACCCGCGCGGTGATCTTCGCGGTGAATTCGACGAAGGCGGCACGGGGTACCGAGGTGACGATGGTGGGCACCCGCGCTTCGTGCCAGCCGATGTCGGTGTTGAGGATGTTCACCCCGGCGGCTTCGAGTTCCACGGCCAGCGCGACGATCTCGTCGAAGCTCTGTCCCTTCTCCACCAGTTCGGCCATGGACAGCCGGAACACGATGATGAAGTCCGGGCCGACCGCGGCGCGGGTGCGGCGCACGATCTCCACCGCGATCCGGCGCCGGTTCTCCGGGGAGCCGCCCCACGCGTCCGTGCGCTTGTTGGTGCGCGGCGCGAGGAACTGGTTGATGAAATATCCTTCACCGCCCATGATCTCGCAGCCGTCGTAGCCCGCGAACTGGGCCAGCTTCGCGCAGCGGGCGTAGTCGTCGATGGTGCGCTCGACGCCTTTGGCCGACAGCGCGCGCGGCCGGAACGGGTTGATGGGCGCCTTGATGGACGACGCCGACACACTGCCCGGCATGTAGGAGTAGCGACCCGCGTGCAGGATCTGGATGGCGATCTTGCCGCCGTGCTCGTGCACCGCTTTGGTGATCGCGCGGTGCCGGTACGCTTCGGTTTTGTTGGTCAGCTTGGCGCCGAAAGGCAGCAGCCAGCCTGCGCGATTCGGCGCGTAGCCGCCGGTGATGATCAGGCCCGCGCCGCCGCGTGCTCGTTCGGCGAAGTAGGCGGCCAGTTTGTTGGTGTCCCAGGCGCGGTCCTCCAGCCCGGTGTGCATCGAACCCATCACCACGCGGTTGCGCAGGGTGGTGAAGCCGAGATCGAGCGGCTCGAACAAATGGGGGAAGGAGCTCATGGGGCAGGTCGCCTTTCTCCGTCCGCGTGCGGGGCTGTCGCGCGCGGGTGTAGTGCTTGCAGAACTTCGTCGCACCATTCGACGAATCCGGCCTCCACGCGGATGCCCGCGCGCAGGACGAGGTACTGGTGCAGGGCCGTCCCGGCGAGCCGCTCGGGAGCGGGGAAGTCGTGTTTCTCGATGTGCCGGTACAGCTCGAGCCGCTGGGCGTGCTGGTCGCGGTGGCGGGCCACCTCCGCGCGCAACGCGGTGATGTCGCCGTACGCGGCGGCGCGGATCTTCACGGCGAGTTCGTTGCGCGGAGTGGCGGAATCGCTCGGTTCGGCGATCCAGCGCGCGAGTTCGGCGCGTCCGGTCTCGCTCACCGAGTAGACCTTCTTGTCCGGCCTGCCCTCCTGGATCACCGTCTCGCCGTCGACCCAGCCGGACTCCTCCATGCGCTTGAGGACGCGATAGATCTGCTGGTGGGTCGCGCTCCAGAAGTAGCCGATGGACTTGTCGAAGCGGCGCGCCAGCTCGTACCCCGAGCCGGCGCGCTCGGTCAGCGATACCAGCAACGCATGCTCGAGTGCCATGCGGTGAGGATAGCCGTGACACTCGGTACTATGCAACTAGGTGCATAAGTACCCTCCGTTTCGTCACGGCCGGACCCGATTTCGGCCCGCCTCGTCACCGTCTCGCGCATTAAGCTGCGCGGCATGACCGAGGTGAACGCCCAGGCGACAGTCGGGCAGGCCGCCGGGCGCGGGCAAGTGGTGGCGTGGGGGCTGTGGGATTGGGGATCTTCGGCATTCAACGCCGTGATCCTCACCTTCGTCTTCTCGGTGTATCTCACCGACAAGGTCGGCGACGATCTGCCCGGCGGTGTCTCCGCCAGCGCGTGGCTTGGGTGGGCGCTGGGCATCGCGGGCCTGATCGTGGCGTTGACCGCGCCGGTCAGCGGACAGCGCTTCGACGCGTCCGCGAAACGCAAGGGCTCGCTCGGTGCGCTGACCGCGCTGACCGTCGCGGCGATGACGCTGATGTTCTTCGTGCACGACGACTACCACGACCTGTGGTTCGGCTTGGCGCTGCTGGCGTTCGCGTCGACCTGCTTCGAACTGGCGAACGTGCCGTACAACGCGATGCTGCGGCAGGTCTCCACGCCGCAGACCGTTGGCCGGGTCTCCGGATTCGGTTGGGCGATGGGTTATTTCGGCGGCATCTTGCTGCTGCTGATCTGCTATTTCGGCTTCATATCCGGCGAGGGAGACAACCGCGGGCTGCTCGGCGTGCCCACCGATCAGGGACTCAACATCCGGCTGGTCGCCGTGCTCGCCGCCGTCTGGTTCGCCGCCTTCGCGTTGCCGGTGCTGTTCGCGGTCCCCGAACTGCCACGGACGAACGCCGATCCCGGCGCGGCGAGCGCGGGATTCCTCGGCTCGTACCGGGTGTTGTGGCGTGACCTGCGCGAGCTGTGGCGCGTCGACCGGCGCACGGTCGGCTTCCTGGTGGCCAGCGCCGTCTTCCGGGACGGCCTCGCCGGGGTGTTCACCTTCGGTGCGGTGCTCGCCGTGCGCGTCTACGGGATCGCCGACTCGGATGTGCTGCTGTTCGGCATCGCGGCCAATGTCGTTGCGGCGCTGGGTGCGATCGTCGCGGGGCGCTTCGACGACCGGGCCGGGCCGAAGATCGTCATCGTGGTGTCCCTGGCCGCGATGCTGGTGTGCGGGCTGGCGCTGCTGGTGGTGTCCGGCCCACTGATGTTCTGGATCTTCGGCTTGCTGCTCACCGTCTTCGTCGGCCCGGCGCAGGCGGCGGCGCGCTCGTTCCTGACCCGCCTCGCGCCGCCGGGCCGGGAGGGGCAGCTCTTCGGCTTGTATACGACCACCGGGCGCGCGGTGTCCTTCCTCGCCCCGAGCCTGTTCGGCTTGTTCGTCTGGCTGTTCGGTTCGGACCGGGCGGGGATCGCGGGCCTGTTGGTCGTGCTCGCGGCCGGGCTCGCGGTGCTGCTGCCGGTGCGGTCACCGGATCCGGTCACGGTGCGCGGCGATGTCGAGGAGCCCCGGCCCGCCGAGTGAGTTCGGCGGATTCGGTCGCGGCGGGCGGCGGCGTCGAGGAGTCACGGCCCGCCGAGTGAGTTCGGCGGCGGATCAGCGCCGCTTCGGTGGCCGCCAGCCGCCCATGCCGAGTGCGATCAAACGCATCTGCTGGACGGTGCGGTCGATGATCGCCTGCTCGTCGCGCGGCGCGGCCGACACGTAGGCGGCGATCCCGTCGGTCACCGTGCTGACCATCAAATCGGCGGCGATCTCCAGGTCTCGTGGCGTCCAGGAGTCCAGGGCCCGGATGCGGGAGAGGTCGGCGACGAGCTCTCGGACGATCAGTTGGATCTCCCGGGCGATGGCCGTGCGCAAGGCGGCGGACCCGCCGTGGCGCTCCCTGGTGAGGAAGCCGAACAGCTCACGTTTGGGGCCCACTTGCGCGAACACGAAGCGGACCGTGTCCGACAGGCCCGCGTCGGCATTGCGGCGGACTTCGCGCAGCGCCAGCCGCAGCGCGGTGACGCCGTCGTCGACCAGCGTGGCGCCGAGGTCCTCCAGCGACGCGAAGTGCCGGTAGAACGCCGTCGGCACGATGCCGGCCGAGCGGGCGATCTCCCGCAGGCTGAGCGCGGCGAATCCGCGTTCGGCGGCCAGCGCGAGCGTGCCGTCCAGGAGCGCCTGCCTGGTCCGCTCCTTGCGTTCGCCTCGGGTAGCCGCCTGCTCACTCATCTCGGTGAGCATACATCCGTTCACCATTCGACCTATCCCCAGATGTAGTTCGAGTCACATGTTTCGCCGGTTGACACCTAGCCCCGGTCATCCGTCACACTAGTTGAGTGTACAGACGTGCACTGAAATTCCAGCCGCACGTCGTCAGTCCGACAAGAGGTACGGAGAACAAATGGTGGATCTCATCAACTTGGTGCAGACCCTGACCTCGCCGCACCCGCTGGATCGGTACCTCGAGCTGGTCCGCCCCACCCTCACGGTGCGGGACATGCGGGCCGAGATCACTCACGTGCGCCGCTCGGCGCCCGGCTCGGTGACGCTCACGCTGCGCCCCACCCGGCACTGGCAGGGCCACGTCGCCGGACAGTACGTCCAGATCGGCGTGGTGATCGACGGCGTGCGGCACACGCGGTGCTACTCGCCGGTGAACCCGGAAGGCGGTCGGGATCGTCATATCGAGCTGACCGTGAAAGCGCATCCGGACGGTTTGGTGTCGCAGTACCTGTACCGTCACGCCGCCCCCGGCATGGTGGTCGACCTGGCACCCGCCGACGGCGTGTTCCGGCTGCCCGAGTCGCGGCCGCGGCGCGTCCTGCTGATCAGCGGTGGCAGCGGCATCACGCCGGTGCTGTCCATGCTGCGCACGCTCGCCGCGGAGGACCATTCGGGTGAGGTCGTCTTCCTGCACTACGCCAAGTCGCCCGCTGTGCTGCCGCACCGAGCGGAACTGGACGCGATCGCTGCACGGCATCCGAACTTCCGCATCGAGCTGCGCTATCCGCATCGCATGCCGGATCTGGCGCCGCGGGCGGATTCCGGTGCGCCGTGGGTGGATCTCGCCCGGCCGAAGGGCAGCGGGTACTTCGACTACGACGAGCTGGAGCGCGTCGCGCCTTGGTTCGCCGACGCGCAGACCTTCGTCTGCGGCCCGCCGTCGCTGATGGACGCGGTGCGCACGGTCTATCAGGCCGAGCAACTCGAGGACCGGCTGCACTCCGAGGAGTTCACGCTGTCGGTCGCGCCGGTGGACGCCGCCGACGCACACGGCACCGTCAGTTTCTCGGCCAGCGGCGTGAGCGCCGACAACACCGGAGCCACGTTGCTCGAGCAAGCCGAATCCGCCGGTCTCACGCCCGAGTACGGCTGCCGCATGGGGATCTGCTTCTCCTGCACAGCGGTGCGCCGCTCCGGCTGCACGCGCAATCTGCGCACCGGCGAGACCGACACCGACCCCGACCAGCCGATCCAGCTGTGCATCAGCGCGCCGGTCGGCGACGTCGACATCGACATCTGATTCACGAAGGGGAGCCAATTATGACCATCCTGACCGAAACCGAGAACGGACCGCTGGTCCTGAGCCCGGACCAGATCGAGGAACTCGGCCGTGAACTCGACGAGCTGCGCGCGGCCATCGTCGCCGACCTCGGCGAGCGCGACCGGGAATACCTGTACTCGATCATCAAGGCGCAGCGGGGATTCGAGATCGCCGGGCGCGGCCTGATGTATCTCGGCTTCCTTCCGCCCTTCTGGCTGGCCGCCGTGGCGGCGCTGAGTGTGTCGAAGATCCTGGACAACATGGAGATCGGCCACAACGTCATGCACGGCCAGTACGACTGGATGCGCGAGCCCGGCCTGAATTCCCGCGTGTTCGAATGGGACACGGTCTGCCCGGCCGACCAGTGGAAGCACTCGCACAACTACCTGCACCACACCTACACCAACATCCACAACAAGGACCGCGACATCGGCTACTCCATCCTGCGCATGGACGAGGCGCAGGAGTGGAACGTGCTCCGGCTCGGCCAGCCGCTGTACGCCTTCGTGCTCATGATGCTGTTCGAGTGGGGTGTGATGGGCCACGACCTCGAGGTCGAGCACATCCTGGCGGGTAAGAAGAAGTGGCCGGAGGTCAAGAACCTGATCCTCGGTCAGTGGCGCAAGGCGGGCAAGCAGGTGCTCAAGGACTACCTGGTGTTCCCCGCGCTGACCGGACCGCTGTTCTTCCACACGCTGGCGGGTAACGTCACCGCCAACCTGGTGCGCAACGTGTGGGCCTTCGCCATCATCTTCTGCGGTCACTTCCCGGCCGGCGTACAGACGTTCACCGAGGAGGAGACCGCGGACGAGACCCGCGGCGAGTGGTACATCCGGCAGATGCTCGGCTCGGCCAACATCACCGGCAGCAAGCTGTTCCACATCATGTCCGGGAATTTGTCGCATCAGATCGAACACCATCTGTTTCCCGATCTGCCCGCGAGCCGTTATCCGGAGATGGCGCCTACGGTCCGCGCACTGTGTGAAAAGTACGGTTTGCCGTACAACACCGGCTCGCTCGGTAAGCAGATCGGCTCGGTATGGAAGAAGATTTTCAAGCTGGCACTTCCGCCGCGCTGGGTCGAGAGCGAACCGTCCCCCGGTGTTATCGTGATGCGTCAGCGAAAGGCGAGCGAAGCGGGCGTGTGAATGATCGGGAAATTCGAGAGCAACAAGGATCTCATTCAGGAATTGACGTCTTCCGGTGCCAGGCACGTCGGCAATATCGCCAACATCATCACGGGGACGGTCGCCGAGGTCACCAAGGAGATCGGTGAGTGGATCACCGACGCCATCGAGATGAACGAGGCGGCGGCCGCGGCGCGCCGGGACGCGGAGGCACAGCGGGATCTCGATCGTGACCTCGACACCGAGACCGAGGTCACGGTCACGAAACCGCGGGCGGACGCGACGGAGGCGTTCCTCGACGCCGAAGTCGTCGAGCCGGGCGTCGACGAGCCGCGCTGATCACCAGACCGGCAGCCTGCGCCGATGCTCGATGACGTCGGTGATCAGATCCTGATAGCCGTCGACCAGCTCGGCCAGCCTGGACCACTGCAGGTGGGCCTCACCGCCCGCCTGCCCCGGGTGCGGCCCGGTCGTGATCTCGTCGTCCAAAGAGTGTCGGGCCGAAACCCATTTGGCCGCGATTCGGTCGATGACCGCGCCGAGTGTCTCGGTATGCAGGGAGGCGCCCTCTCGGTGCTGCACATTCTCCGCCACCCATGCGTCGATCCGCCCGATCCATTCCGCGCGGCAGCCGTCGATGTCCTCCACTTGCTGGGTGCAGGCGGCGACCCGGGTGCTGGATGCCTCCGGGGCGTGTGATCGCTCGAGTGCCCGCTGCCGTCGCTCATGGCAGTCGACGAGCTTCCGCGCGGCGTGCAGCACGCTGTGCCGGTGCTGGTTCTCGCCGGGTTCGCGAATCGCGCGAAGCAGTGCGGCGGGCGGCGGCAGCTCTTGGGCTCCGAAACTGCGCTGAGCGTATTCGGTGGGCATGACTTACCTCTGCGACACGACGAATCCTGGATGCGCCAGGGCCGAGGGGGATTTCGGGGAGGGGCGCCCCTCGGCTCCGGCGCAGTCCCGCACCCGGATGCCATCCCGCGTTCCACCAGCACGGCAGAGAAACCGGGAAATCCGCGACGATGCGGGAGAAGACGGTCCGAGAAATCAGGACACTTTCAGGAAAGCGCGGTAACCGAAGCCGCGCAATACTCTGGTCTGTGAATCCGAAAGCTGCCGGGAAATCGTTATATTCCGTTACGGATCGGTCACCCGGACCGGCGCTCGGCGGTGCGTTCTCGAAATTGTCGAGCGTATGAGCAGCAACCGATTCGGTGCGTGCGCTGCGCGCCACCGCCGCATGGGCTAGCCTCGGTATTCGTGCCCGCCTACGTGTCATCGCCGGAGCTGACATTCGGCTTCATGTTCGCGCTGGAAGACCCTGAGCGAATCGCGGAGGTCGTGCGTGATCTGATCGTCCGCAAGACCGTCTCGGTCTTCCGTCTCGCCCGGCTGTCCGACGACGACGGCCCGCCGGAGCGCTACGTGGTCAACTGGGCGGTCATCCCGCAGATCTCGATCACCACCGCCGCGCCGGACGAGGAGGAGCTGCGAACCACCCGCACCATGCTGGTCAACGCTTTTCTCAGTGAGGGTGGCGAGGTCAGCCTGTATTCGGCGCAGTCGAGCGGACCGGCCTGAGGCGGACCGTCCCGGAGGCGCACATCCAGGACAGTCCGATCGATCACCCGACCGGTAGCGGTGCGTCGAGCCGTCCGGAGCGGGCGAGCGCGAACAGCCCCGCCGCCGCGGCTGCTCCCACGGCGACGAGCGCGGCCCACGCCAGTGCGCTCATCCCGGCCTCGCGCGTGCGGTCCAGCAGCGTTCCGATGCCCAGATTCCCGAGCAGGATGCCGATACCGACGATGGTGTTGTAGAGGCCGTAGTGCGTCGCCACCAGGCGGTTGCCCGACAACGCGACCACGGTGTCCATTTCGAACGGAAAGACCGCTGCCGCACCGATTCCCAGCGCGACCGCGGTCAACAGCAGTGCGCCGATCGCGGGCCCCACGCCGAAGCCGGTGCCCGGGATCACCACCAGCGGCACGAACGCGGACGCGAGTATCGCCATGCCGAGCGCCAGGCTGTGCGCGCGGCCCCACCGCTGCCCGAACCAGCGGGTGATGCGCAGTTGCCCGGCGATCGCGATCAACCCGGACAGTACGAACACCGCCGTCATCAGCACGGTGGCCGAGTCGCCCGCGATCCGTGCGGCGTGCACCGGCAACGCCAGGTAGACCTGGAAGGCCAGGACCGAGGAACTGATCATCGCCGCGGCGAACAGCAGGAACGGGCGGTTGGCCAGCACCACGCGCCAATCGTCCAGCACCGAGGTGGTTTTCGGCTCGGCGCGGTGCTGCGGCAGCGCGCGTAACTGGGCCAGCGTCAGCACGCCGAACACCACCGCGGCGCCCGTGGCGGTCGCGCGGAAGTCGACGGCCATCAGCGCGAGCCCGGCGATCGGGCCGAACAGTATGCCCGCCTGGTAGAAGACGTTGAACACGGCGAACGCCTCCACCCGGCGCTCGCCCGAGTCGACCGCCAGATACGCGCGGACCGCCGGGTTGAACAACGCGCCCGCGAAGCCGGTCGCGGCCGAGGCCACCAGCAGCGCGGGCAGCGTGTCCGCGACCGCGAGCAGCGCGAAACCGCCGGTGCGCAGCAGGCATCCGGTCACGATGAGCGGCTTGTAGCCGAGTCGATCGGCCAGCGTGCCGCCGACGAGGAACATGCCCTGCTGGGAGAAGTTGCGGATACCGAGGACGAGCCCGACCGCCCACGCGGCCAGCCCGAGCGGACCGGCCAGGTAACCGGCCAGGTAGGGCATCAGCATGTAGAAGCCGGTGTTGATGGCGAACTGATTGACCATCAGCATCCGGCTGGGACGGTTGAAGCCGCGGTAGGTGGCGATCAGATCGGTCATCGCGTCCGCTCCTTCCCGGCGGCGGCGCGGGGATCGACGACCGTCGTGCACCGGGTCCACGAGAGCGCGACGGCGTCGGACGGATGCGCGATGCGCAGCGGTGCGGTGGGTGGTGCGACGTCGAGCAAGCCGTGCTCGCGGCAGTAGTCGTCGTTGTACACCGTGTCGAAGTAGCGCAGCGGTCCGTCGGGAAAGACCGCGGCGATCCGCGTGGCCGGATCGCCGGTGCGGGCGAGCCAGCCCGCGACCAGGGCGACCGCGCCGACGCTCCAGCCGCCGCTGGCGTGGTGTGTCGCGGCGAGTCTGCGGCAGGCCCAGACCGCCTCCGCGGGCGCGACCCAGTGCACCTCGTCGAACGCCGAATAGTCGACGTTGTCCGGGTGGATACTCGAACCCAGCCCGCGCATCAGCCGTGGCCCCGCGGGCTGTCCGAAGATCGTGGACGCCACCGTGTCGACGCCGACCAAGCGCAGGTGCGGAAAGTATCGGCGCAGCGTGCGGGTGATCCCCGCGGAATGGCCGCCGGTGCCGACCGAGCAGACCAGGGCGTCGATCCTGCCCAGCTGGGCGACCAACTCGAGCGCCAGGGTCTCGTAGGCGTCCTGGTTGTCGGGGTTGCGGTACTGGTCCGGGCACCAAGCCCGCGGATCGCGCGCCAGCAGTTCGGCGACGCGGTCGCGCCGCGCCTGCTGCCAGCCGCCGGTGGGGTGCGGCTCGGTGACCAGTTCCACCCGCGCGCCGTAGGCCGCGAGCATCCGGTGCATGAGCGGTTCCAAGCCGGGGTCGGTGACCAGCGTGACCGGGTGGCGATACACCATTCCCGCCAGCGCCAGGCCCAGACCGAGCGTGCCGCTGGTGGATTCGATGATCGGAGCGCCAGGTGCGAGCGCACCGCGCGCGATGGCGCGCTCGACCATGTGCAGCGCGGGCCGGTCCTTCATGCCGCCGGGGTTGGCGCCCTCCAGCTTGGCCCAGAAGCCGAGGCCGTCCGGTCGCGTTGTGCCGCCGAGCGGTTCGGTGATCCAGAGCACGGGCGTGTTGCCCACCATGGTCGCCGGACGCGGACAGCGCTGGGCCGCCGTCAGGAGACTCGCCGGGCTCGCGAGCGGGGTCGTCTCCGGTTCGCGCGGAGCGGGATCGGGCACAGCCGGGTTCTGCAGCGCAGAAGTCATAGGGAATCGTCGATTCTGTGCGGTCGCTGTCGCAGCGACGGTGTGAGTGCGGACTTCGCACGAACACCGGCCGGGCCCCGGCAGGCTCCGGCCTGACGCTGACCGATCAGTTCCGATCGATGCCGAATCGAGTGAGTCTGTCTCTGCCCGGATATACCGGGAGGGTCGCGACCGGGGGTGCGCGCACGCCGCCCCCGAGCGCGGACCCAGGGGCCGCGAGCAGCACCGACACGGACGCGATCAACAGCAACAGCAGCAGCGAGACAGCGCGCGGCAGGGCGGCGAGCACACCATCGGCGGGCACATGCCGGTCCGGTTCGGCGGCGTGCTGATGCCGGTCGACGAGGATCGCCGGGGAGACGATAGAGGCCACGACGGGCCCGGACGCTTCGATGTGGGCGTGTGACGCGACAGCGTGGCCGAAGACATGGCATTGGGGCACCGCCATGGCGACCACCCAGACGGTGTACGTGAGAGCCACGATCATCCGGATCACCGGTAGCCGCAGCGCGCCGAACGTCACGCTGTCCGATGGTACAAGTTCGCCCGCGCGACGATCCGCGGGCGGGAACGACGATGCGGTCGCGGTGCGGGTGATATCGGCTGCGGCACAACGCCGGTCGTTTGCCGAAGACCGAATGCACCCCGATTCGTTGGCATGTCGGTATCAGATGGTGCCGTTCGCCGGCGGCCGAATACGCGACAATCAGGACACCTACTGGTTGTGGCATGGATCACAGCAACCGTAAGGAGCGTTGCTCATGGAACTCGAGAAGCCCGTCACGCCGCCCAGCCCGATTCGTGTTCGAGGCGATCTGGACTCCGCGCTGTCGCGGTGGCTGTGGCTGGTCAAGTGGCTACTGGCGATTCCGCACTACGTCGTGCTGTTCTTCCTACACATCGCGTACGCCGTGCTCACGGTGGTGGCCTTCTTCGCCATCCTGATCACCGGCAAGTACCCGCGGGGACTGTTCGACTTCAACGTGGGCGTCATGCGCTGGGGATGGCGGGTGACTTTCTACGCGCTCTCGGTACTGGGCACCGACAAGTACCCGCCGTTCAGCCTGCAACCGAACGCGGACTACCCGGCCGACCTGGAGATCGACTATCCGGAGACCTTGCACCGCGGCCTGGTGCTGGTGAAGTGGTGGCTGCTCGCCATTCCGCACTACCTGATCGTCGGCGCGGTGCTCAGCGGCGGCATCGCGATCGCGGGGAGCGACGGTGACGACTGGGGCGGCGGCTCGATCTCGTTGCTGAGCATCCTGCTGATCGTCGCGTTGATCGGGTTGCTGTTCACGGCGCGCTACCCGCAGGGCATCTACGACTTCGTGATGGGCGTCAATCGCTGGATCATCCGCGTGCAGGCCTATGCCGGTTTGATGCGGGACGAGTACCCGCCCTTCCGGCTCGACCAGGGCGCTCGCGAGCCCGACTGAACCGGTACCGAATCCGCCCGCCTGTTCAGCGGGCGGATTCGTATATCCGCCGGACGACGTCCTCGATCTCGGGCTCCTCGATCGACAGGTCCCGCACTTCGGCGCGCTCCGACACCGCGGCCAGTAATTGCGCGGCCGTGATCTGCTCGGGATCGAAGGCCAGCCGCTGCCGCATGCCGTCGCCTTCGGTGCCGAGCAGCTGGGCGCAGCGTAGATCGTCGAGGTCGGGCGCCGGTTCGGCCAGGTCGACCACCAGTACCCGGCGCGCGCCGACGGTGGCCGCCAGGCCGGTCAGCGACCCGTCGTACACCAAGTGGCCGTGATCCACGACGAGCACACGCTCGCAAAGCCTTTCGATATCGCCCATATCGTGGGTGGTGAGCAGCAGGGTCGTACCGCGCTCGGCCCGCTCCGTGCGCAGGAACTCGCGCAGCCGTTGTTTGGACAGCACATCGAGGCCGATCGTGGGCTCGTCCAGGATGACCAACTCGGGCGAATGCAGCAGTGCCGCGGCGACTTCCGCGCGCATGCGCTGGCCCAGCGAGAGCTGGCGCACCGGTGTGTCGAGTGTGTCGGCCATTTCCAGCTGCTCGATCAGTTCGTGCGCGCGCTTGCGCGCGGCGCCCGGCTCCAACCGGTGGATCGCGGCGAGGATCGAGAACGACTCGCGCAGGGGCAGATCCCACCACAGTTGCGAGCGCTGGCCGAACACCACGCCGATCCGCCCGGCCAGTTCACGTCGCTGCCGCACGGGATCCAGCCCGCAGGTGCGCACGGTGCCCGCGGTGGGGACCAGGATGCCGGTGAGCATTTTGATCGTGGTGGACTTGCCCGCGCCGTTGGCGCCGATGTAGCCGACGGCGGCGCCCCGCTCGATCCGGACGGTCATCCCGTCGACGGCGGTGAGCGTCTCGCGGCGCCTGCGCCAGCGGCGGCCGTTTTTGCGATACAGGATGAACTGCCTGGTGAGGCTCTCCATGTCGATGATCGCCTCCGGGCTGCCCGTGCTCATCCGCCGCCTCCCTGGTAGTGCCGAGTGCCCGATCGCCACAAACCCAGCGCCAGCAGCCAGACCCACAGCGCCGCCGCCGGGGTGAGCCAGGCCAGCCAGGCGGGCAGCAGCGGAGGGCCGGGCAAGCCGAGCAGCGCGAGGGTGGGCAGATAGGCCGTGAACGAGACCGGAATCGCGAACCCGAACAGCAGCCGCATGGGGGTGGGGAACACCGACGCCGGTTGCGTCGCCGCGAACGAGCCGCCGTAAGTGAAACTGTTGGTGAGCTCGGAGCCGTCGATCAGATAGAACTGCAATCCGGCGGCGCAGACGAACACCCCGCCGAACAGTGCGATACCGCCGACCAGCGTGAGTGCGAGCAGCGCGGCCGTGGTCGAACTCCAGGCGATGTCGTTGCGTGCCGCACCGGTCACCAGCGCGACGACCGAGACCGAGGCGCGAGCGAACCGGCGCAGGGAGATGTCGCTGGTGATCAATTGCAGCAGCAGTGGTTGCGGCCGCAGGTGGTAGGCGTCGAGCTGGCCCATCCGGATCAGCACCGGCAGCGTGTCGAGGTGGCCGAAAAGCACCTGGGACAGCGCGAAACTCGTGTTGCTCAACCCGAACAGAAGCAGTGCGCCGTCCAGGTCGAGGCCGCCGAGGACGCGTGCGGTGCGGAAGATGAGCCACACCTCGGCCAATTCGACCAGGCCCACCAGAAATGCGCTCAGAAGCTCACTGGCGAACGACAACCGGTAGCTGCGCTGCGCCCGGATCCTGGAGCGCAACACGGCCACGTAGGGCGTCGACCACGACTCGGTGCGCGGGGCAACGATGTCACCCACCCTGCACCTCCAGCCTGCGCCGGCCCGCGACGAGCAGCACGCGTCCGGCGATCGCGGTGACCACCACCCAGAACACTTGGATCCCGACGACCGAGAGTGCTTCCGCGCCGGTGATCCGTCCCGAGAGCACGTCGATCGGAGATTGCAGAATCGACGGGAAAGGCGTGGCCGCCGCGATGGCGCCCAGCCACGATGGGAACATGTGCACCGGCACGAACAGTCCGGCCAGGAACGTGCCCGCGGCGTAGTACAGCACCCGGATGCCGCGGGTTTCCACGACCCAGAATCCGATCAGCACCACGAGGAACCGGCACAGGAACGAGATGACCACCGCCAGCAGGACACTCACCGCTCCGAGCAGGTAGGGACCGGGCGTGACCGGCATCGCCAGCCCGAAGGTGAGCGTGCCCACCAGCACGCTCGGCACTCCGCGCGGCAGGAAGGTGCACGCCGCGCGCCCGAGATCATCGGCGAGATAGCCGCATTGGATGTCGACCGGGCGCAGGAAGTCGATCGCGATGTCGCCGTTCTTCACCCGATCGTCCAGCGGTCCCAGCGGTCCCATGAACTGCACCGCGCCGAGCAGCCCCTGGGAGAGCCACACGTAGGCGCCGACGCTGCCCCGGTCGTACCCGCCGAAGTCGCCCGCGGCATCCACCGCCGCGGCGAGGACGGCCGCGCGGACGAACCCGAACACGCAGTTGGTGAACAGCCCCGCGAACATGGCCATTTTGTATTGCCACTGTCTGCGGAATCCGGCGCCCACGAGGGATGTGTAGAGGGCGACGGCGCTGCGAAATCGTTCCCTGACGGCACGCTGTCCGCCCCCCTCCGGTCTGCCGCGCACAAGGAGTTGACTCTACTGGCCGCGGCGCGGAGCGGGAAAGGCTTCGGCGCGTTTTGAAGAAAAGGCCACATCCGGGCTGCGTCGATGTTAGAAACACTCTCACTTCAGATTGTGGAGCGCTCGCGCACGACGAGTAAGGAACGCCGATGACCGTCGCCGAGATGACTGTTTTCGAGGCACTCGAATCGAACGTGCGCGGGTACTGTCGCTGCTGGCCCGCCGTCTTCGACACCGCCAGCGGAGCGTGGTTGCGCGACGAGAACGGCAAGGAGTACTTGGATTTCTTCGCGGGCGCGGGCTCACTCAACTACGGCCACAACAACCCCGTACTCAAGCGGGCGCTGCTCGACTACATCGCCGGGGACGGCATCACCCACGGGCTGGACATGTCCACCGTCGCCAAGCGGCGGTTGCTGGAAGTGTTGCGCGACAACGTCCTCGCCCCGCGCGGGCTGGATTGGAAAGTCCAGTTCCCCGGGCCGACCGGAGCCAACGCGGTCGAGGCCGCGTTGAAGCTCGCGCGCAAGGTGACCGGGCGGCAGACCGTGCTGAGCTTCACCAACGCTTTCCACGGGATGTCGCTGGGCGCGCTGGCGGTGACCGGGAACGCCGCGAAGCGGTCGGGTGCAGGGGTGTCGCTCGGGCACGCGATGCCGATGCCATACGACGGGTATCTCGGTGTCGCCGACGATCTGCTGTGGATGCGTAAGGCGCTGGATGATCCGTCATCGGGGTTGGACAAGCCTGCGGCGGTGATCGTGGAGACGGTGCAGGGCGAAGGCGGCATCAATGTGGCCCGGGCGGAGTGGTTGCGCGGACTGGCCGAATTGTGTTCGGCCCGCGGCATTCTGTTGATCGTCGACGACGTGCAGATGGGTTGCGGCCGTACCGGGCCGTTCTTCTCTTTCGAGGTCGCCGGGATCACGCCCGATATCGTGACGTTGTCGAAGTCGATCGGCGGCTACGGTCTGCCGATGGCGTTGGTGTTGTTTCGGCCGGAGCTCGATCAGTGGGCGCCCGGTGAGCACAATGGCACCTTCCGGGGCAACAACGCGGCGTTCGTGACGGGGCGTGTCGCGCTCGAGCACTATTGGTCGGATTCCGCACTGGAACTCGCGACCGTCGCCAAGGGGGAGCGGATCGCGCGAGCCCTGGGCGAATTCGTCTCGACCTTCCCCGGAGTCTCGACGC
Source organism: Nocardia sp. NPDC051929 (assembly GCF_044548645.1). Taxonomy (NCBI): domain Bacteria; kingdom Bacillati; phylum Actinomycetota; class Actinomycetes; order Mycobacteriales; family Nocardiaceae; genus Nocardia; species Nocardia sp. NPDC051929. Next base: position 203,634 of record NZ_JBIUCG010000015.1, read on the forward strand.
GGGGGCGGGGCCTGGTGCACGGCGTCGCGTTCGAGGACACGTCTCTCGCGGAAAAGGTCGGCCGGGCCGCTTTCGATCGTGGCTTGCTCGTGGAGACGTCCGGTTCGATGGACGAGGTGATCAAATTGATGCCGCCCCTGACGATCGCCGACGACGAGATCGACCACGGCATCCGGCTATTGGCGGCAGCGATGGAAGCGGTGTGCGGATGAAGGCTTTCCGTACGTGTTGCGAAACTATCTCAGCGATGCCCGCGTGGCGGTGAGGAGCGAGTAATCGCGTTGCGACGAAGGCAAAAGAGTCGCGACACTGTACTAATCCGGACGCAACAGTCCGGTGGTGTCCTGGTAGCCATGCGAATGCCCTCCTGGCTCGGGAAGAGCAAGACAACCAGCAGCATCTACGACCAGATCGGCGGTCACGCGGCACTCGAGGTCGTCGTGGAAGATTTCTATACCCGCGTGCTCGCCGACGGTGAACTGGCCGGATTCTTCACCGGCACGAACATGTCGCGCTTGAAGGGAAAACAGGTCGAGTTCTTCGCCGCGGCCCTCGGCGGTCCCATCCCGTACACCGGTGCTCCGATGAAGCAGGTACACCAGGGCCGGGGTATCACCATGCAGCACTTCGGCTTGGTAGCGGGGCATCTGGAGGCGTCGCTCACCGCGGCGGGCGTGCCCGCCGATCTGGTCGCCCAGATCCTGGGCGCCATCGCCCCGCTGGCCGACGACATCGCCTCGTCGACCGCGACGATCTAGCCGCCGGGTCCGGTGGCGTGCCCGCTTCCGGTGGCGGGCAGGCGGGCTCGGCGACTGCGGTCCGCGCCCTACGCCGTAGTCGCCGCACTTTTCGGGTCCTGGCGGTTGCGCACCACGGTGTGATTCACGCGCGTTCGAAGGCGTCGACTATGTGGCCGACGAGGCCGGGGAATCGGGCCTCGATATCGTTGCGGCGCAGTGATGTCCAGCGCTTGGTGCCTTCGTCTCGCTGGTGGATCAGGCCGGCTTCGCGTAGGACACGGAAGTGATGGCTGAGCGTCGAGGGCGCGACATCCACGGGAAAGGTGCCGCAAACCCGCTCCGGCCCGGTCCACAGCGTCCGCACGATCGTCATTCTGGTCCGGTCGGACAGCGCGTGCAGGATGTCGAGGAGGTCCAGCTCGGCGACGTCGGGGTGCCGCGGTGGGGCCGTGTTCCGTTGCGATCGGGCCATGTGCGCACTCCCTCCTCCTTGGTGAAAGCAGGCTACCGTGCTTATTCTATGTTCGACGAACATCGAACATCGAATAAGGGGTCCTCATGCGGGCAGTGCAGCTGACCGGTCCGGCGCCGGATGCCACCACGACGCGGGTCGTCTCGACCGACGAGCCGCGCCCGGGTCCGGGCGAGCTGGCGATCGAGGTCGCCTACGCAGGTATCAACTTCATGGATGTCATGGCGCGACGCGGCGACGCGGGATATGCCTCCGGCTGGCCGTACACGCCCGGGCTGGAGGTGGCGGGCCGGGTGCGCGCGCTCGGCGCGGGGGTCGACCGTTTCGCCGTCGGAGACCGCGTCGCCGCGTTGACCCGCGCGGGCGGGCTGGCCGAGGTCGCACTCGCTTCCGCCGACGTGGTCACCGCGGTACCCGCCGCCGTACCGCTACCGGTCGCGGCCGCCGCGCCGCTCGTGCTGTCGACCGCCACGTTGTTGCTGCGCGATGCCGCCCGGCTGCGGCCCGGCGACTCGGTGCTCATGCACTCGGCCAGCGGGGGAGTCGGCCACGCGGTCGCGCGACTGGCGGCCGCCGACGGCGCGGGCCCGCGGTTGGGCACGGTGGGCAGGCCGGACAAGATCGCGGACGGGCTCGCGGCGGGGTGGGATGTCGTCACCGCGCGCGGCGAGGATGTCGTCGCCGCGGTGCGGGCCGCGGCCCCGGGCGGGGTGGACGTCATCCTCGATCCGACCGGTACCGCGAATCTCGAGCTCGACCTGGAACTGGCCGCGCCCGGTGCGCGAATCGTGCTGTTCGGCAACGCGACCGGTGGCACGCCCACGCCGTTGCCGCCGTTGGCCCGGCTCATCGGCGGCAACGTCGCCCTGATCGGGTTCAGCATCAGCCGGCTGCGGGACACGGTGCCGCACAGAGTCGCCGCGGCCCTCGCCGACGGTCTGGCCAAGGTCGGTGACGGCGGACTGGAACTGCCGGTGACGGTGGTCGACTCGCTGGACCGGGTCGCTGAAATACACGATCTGCTTGCCACTGGACGAGGTTCCGGCAAGTACGTCGTCGCGATCGGCGGCGAGTGAGGCTTCGGTGATCTCGGCTCGAGACACGGACCTAGACGAAGTGCTCGATGTGCGGGAACCCGGCCCAGCCGGGATCACCGGTGTGCACGAACGCAGCGCAGGCCTGCTGCACTTTCATGGTCAGTCGCCGCAGGTCGGCCGGGTCCGCGCCGGCCAGCATCGGCGCCGTGCGCCAGGCCTCGAGACGGCCGAACACGAAGGGTAGGTCGATGCAGTGGCAGGCTCGGAACAGGCTGTCCGGCGGAGACCAGTCGAACCGGAAAGCGAAGGCCGATCGGGTCGGCAGGCCGTCGAGGCCGAAGAACCGTTCGGTCAGCTCCGCAGGCCCGTCGGGGAAGAACGCGCGGGCTTCGTCGCGGGTCGTGCCGACCAGCATCGGCAGGTCATGGGGCAGTCCGCCCACCAGGTCGGCGGACACCCCACCCGCGGCGACCAGTTGGAACGGCGGTGTCACGTCCAGCGGTACGGCCCGCCGCCGGGCCAGCTCTCCCTGCGCGGACAGCAATCGGCCGATCGACACGGCCCGTAGCCGATCCGCCTTCTCGGGGTGCAGGCCGAGTACCTCGAGGAATTGCCGCCCGATCCCGGCGGCCGCGGCCGGGGCGTACGGCCGCGTCCCTGTCGGCGTGCTCTGCAGGATGACCTGCCGGAACAGCCCTACACCGGCCGGGTGGCGGAGCAGTGCGAGCGCCGACAGCGCCCCGGCCGACTGACCTGCCAGCGTGACGCGTCTCGGGTCGCCGCCGAACGCCGCGATGTTCTCCCGCACCCAGCGCAACGCCGCGACCTGGTCCAGCAAGCCCACATTGGGCGGGCCGTATTCCGGCGCCAAGTACAGGTACCCCAATACGCCGAGTCGGTAGTTGACCGTGACGACCACCATCCGCCCACGCTCGGCCAACAGGGAGCCGTCGTACCAGGCTTCGGCGCCCGAACCGCTGGAGAACCCGCCGCCGTGCAGCCAGACCAGCACCGGCAGCCCGGTGCCGCCCGGTGTCCATACGTTCAGCGACAGGCAGTCCTCGCTTCTGTCGAGTGCACTGCCCGGCCCCATCACCCGTTCCAGCCGCGAGCGTGGCTGTGGAGACGCCGGACCCGGCCGCCGAGCATCGCGTATCCCGGTCCAGGCGGCAGCGGGCCCCGGCGCGGCGAACCGCGCGGCCCGGCCGAACGGGATGCCGCGAAACGCGGTCACCGACCCGCTGCTGACACCGCGCAATGCCCCGGCGGGCGCGTGTACCAGTTCGTTCATCGCTCATGCCGCCAGGAAGGCGACCGCCCCGCCGCGGGCCTCGGCAGCCCCGACAAAGAATCCCCCGGGCAGCTCGCGCACGGTGAAACCGTTGCCAACCACCAGTTTCCGCGCGGCGTCGAGATCGGCGACGGCGACGGCCTGGCCCGCGAGGTAGGGCAGTGCGGGCACCGGCTCCCCGGGCAGGACCACCTCGAAGTCGGAGACCGCGACGATCTCCATCCGGCCCACTGTCAGCGGCAGGACCGTCAGCGGCGGCTCGGTCAGCGGCCGGACGTCGAGGATGCGGGCGTAGCGGTCGACGGTCGCCGCCAGTTCCGTGTCGTCCACGACGAGCAGCACACTGTGCAAGTGGGTGGCGCCGTTGGCGTGGTCCAGGTAGCGGGACTGATGGATCAGTTCGGGCGTCAGATGCCGGGCGATGTGGATCAGCCCCTCGGGGGTCAGCGCGCGGTCGAGGTGCACCGCCTCGAACCGCGCGGTCGCCGGGCCGTCGGGGGTGTCCACGTCGCGTTGCAGCGGCAGCACCCCGGACGACGACAGATCGGCCGCGCGCAGCCGGCGCTCGACCGCTTCGGCGTCCGCGCAGCCGAACGAGCAGCCGTGCAGACCCTCGTATTGTGCGATCAGGGGCCGGATCTGCCACGGATCGACCGAACCGTCCCCGAACAGCCCGAGCAGTTCCAGGTAGGTCGAGCCGAACAGCGCGCACCGGTTGCCCGCACCCATCGGTTTGCGCTCACCACCGGGCCGATCCGAGCCCATGTGCATGGACAGCGGCGTGAGGGTGAAGCCGAGCGCCTCGTATGTTCCGGCGGTGGCATCCATGTCGGTGGTGTAGAGGACGGAGTGGTCGATGCGATCGATGTCGGTCATGCCCAAAAGGCTGGGCCGCCGTGGGGCACCTGTTCCAGTCACCGCCCGTTGATTGCGGGATTTCGACATATTGCCGTCTGCAATGGTGGAATCGCTCACCCGGCCACGCAACGGCTCCCGCCCGGACTGTGCACCGAATAGGGCGGAAGTATGTGTCGCGCTCAGCGGCGTGTTCGGGTGAGGGCTGCGCCGACTCGCTTGCTGTTACGGATGACCGGAGCGCTCTCCACGCCGCGGATGCCCGGTAGGTTGCCGATGCCCTGTTCGAGAAAGTCGTAGAGGGCGTCCACATCGCGGCAGGCCGCGAACAGCAGCAGGTTGGTGGGGCCGGTGGTGGCGGCGGCGAAGGCGACGTCGGGATGCGCGGCGATCGCCTCGGCGGCCTGCCGCACCCGTGCCGGGTCGACGGTCAGCCACAGGATCGCCAGCGTCTCGAATCCCAGCAGTACCGGATCGATATCCACGTCGAAGAACAACGCACCGTCCTCGCGTAACTGGGCCAGGCGGCGTTTGGCCGTCATCTCGGACCACCCGGTCGCCCGGGCGATGTCGGAGTAACCGACGCGACCGTCCTGCGCGAGGATGGCGAACAATTCCTCGTCGCCCTCCGCAGGCGCTGTCGACGCCTGTTGAGACGGGGCCAGCGCGGCGATCTGCTCGGCGGTGAGCGAGTCGGCCCGGCCGTGCCAGCCGGCCGGACCGCCCGCGAAGACGCGCAGCAGGCAGTGCGCGGTGACGCCGGTGACCCGCGGCGTCTTCGGCAACTGCCCGAGCAGCAGGGCATCGCTCTCTCGGGAACTGCGGGTGCGGGTGACGCAGACGATCTGCGTGCCGCCCGAGGTGAGGCAGACCCACGAGGTATCCGGCCGCCGGGCCAGCGCATCGGCGACAGCCACCGCCGCGTCGGGGGTCACCTGGACCCGGACGAACCACTCCACCCACCCCAGTCGCCGGGAGTTCGGCAGGCCGACCACCCGCAGTTGCCCGGTGGCGCGCAGCCTGCGATACCGCCGTGCGACCGTCTGATCGGACACGCCGAGCACCGCTGCGATGCGGCTGAACGGTGCGCGCCCGTCGATGTGCAGCGCGTGCACGATCGCGCGATCGATGTGGTCCAGGACCGGAGAACTCACCGGCGACAGCGTACTGCGGCCCTCCGCGACCGAATCCTCATCATGGGCGTGCTCACCCACGGCGATCTTCCGGGCCACCTTCGGCGTGCCGCCGTACTTCCTGGCCGGCTGCTCCGAAGCGGTGCCGCAACTCGGTCGCGAAGTCGTCGGCGAACTCGGCCGGATCGTCGAAATTACGCTCCGGATAGAGAAGCCGACTGGGCAATGTTCTTTGGTGTTTGAGCGTCGCGCTCGGTGGGTACTACCCCTGTGACCCGTTGTATGTACAGGTCACAGGGGTTGTTGCGCCCCCGGCAGGAATCGAACCTGCGACCTAGGGATTAGAAGGCCCTTGCTCTATCCAACTGAGCTACGGAGGCAGCGGGTTCTACGATGGCCGACATTGGCCGTGCTGTCCAGCGAGTCGATTATAGCGAGCGTCCAGGTGGCCGGATTCTTAGCGTTAGCAACGTTTCAGCCATCCCGAACAGTAGGTGACGCGCCGTGGTGATCGGGGCCAAGGATATCGGTACAAACCCGACCGGGCCACGGAATACTCGCCGAACTACGCTCAGTCGTATGTCCTCCGCCCCCACCTCGTCCGCCGCTCCCCGAGTCGAGGCCGCTCGGTCGGGGGCGACGTTCGGCACGATCACCGCGCTGGCCGGCGCCACCGCGGCCGTGGTCGCGGCGCTGGTGGTGGGGTTGTCGGCGGCGCAGGCACTGAGCCTGCTCGGCATCCCCGACCCGGGTGCGGCGACCACCTACGGACTGCCCGCGGTCCGGGCGCTCGCCGACCTGTCGGCCGCGCTGACAGTCGGCTCGCTGTTGTTCGCGGCCTTCCTGGTGCCGCCGCAGTCGAACGGGCTGCTGGACGTCGGCGGGTATCGCGCGGTGCGCAGGGCGTCGAATTTCGCGGTGGTCTGGGCGTGTTGCGCGGCGCTGCTGGTGCCGCTGACGGTTTCGGACACCACCGGACGGCCGGTGGGGGATGTTCTGCGCCCGCAGGAACTGTGGCAGGCGATCGATCGAATCGAGTTGGCCGGAGCTTGGCGGACGACCGTCGTTTTCGCCCTGATCGTCGCCGTGGGCTGCCGCCTCGCATTGCGCTGGGGCTGGACTCCGGTCCTGCTCGGGGCCGCGATCGCCACCATGATGCCGCTGGCGTTGACCGGCCATTCCTCCTCGGGCGGGTCGCACGACGTGGCGACCAACAGCCTGATCCTGCATCTGGTCTCGTCCGCCGTCTGGGTCGGCGGCCTGTTCGCGGTGCTCGCGCACGCCCTGCGCGGCGGTGCGTACACCGACGTCGCGGCCCGGCGTTTCTCGTCGACCGCCACGGTCGCCTTCGCCGTGATCGCGGTCAGCGGCGTGATCAACTCCTGGGTCCGCGTGCCGCTGGACGAACTGCTCTCCAGCACCTACGGCAGGCTGGTGCTGGCCAAGGCCGCCGCGCTGGCGGTGCTCGGTGTGTTCGGTTACGTGCAGCGCCGCGCCTCGTTGCCCGCCTTGGCGGCCGATCCCGGCGACCGGTTGGCCCTGGTGCGGTACGCGGGCGTCGAAGTATTGATCTTCGCCGCGACCATCGGCCTCGCGGTCGGGCTCGGCCGTACGCCGCCGCCACCGCCGGATTCCGTTCCGACGCCGGTCGAAGTGGAGCTGGGCTACAACCTGGCCGGGCCGCCCAGCTTCGCCCGCCTGGCGTTCGACTGGCGGTTCGATCTGATCTTCGGAACGCTGTCCATCGTGCTCGCGGTGCTGTACCTGCTCGGCGTGCGGCGGCTGCGAGCGCGGGGTGACGCGTGGCCGGCCGGGCGGACGTTCGCCTGGCTGTCCGGTTGTGTGGTGCTGCTCGTCGCCACCTCTTCCGGCGTCGGCCGGTACTCCCCCGCGATGTTCAGCGTGCATATGGGAGCCCATATGGCGCTGTCCATGCTCGCGCCGATCCTGTTGGCGCTCGGTGGCGCGGTGACGCTGGCGCTGCGCGCGCTGCCGCCGGCCGGCCGCGGTGGCGTGCCGGGTCCGCGGGAATGGCTACTGGCCGCGGTACACAACCCGGTCTCGCGTTTCCTGACCCACCCGATCGTGGCGTCGGCGATCTTCGTCGGCGGCTTCTACGCGCTGTACCTGGGCGGCATCTTCGACGCCTACGCCGACTCGCACGCGGCGCACCTGCTGATGAACGTGCACTTCCTGCTCAGCGGTTACCTGTTCTACTGGGTGGTGATCGGCATCGATCCCAAGCCGAGGCAGGTGGAGCCGTTGACCAAGCTCGCCATGGTGTTCGGCTCGCTGCCGTTCCACGCGTTCTTCGGCATCGCGCTGATGAGCATGACCACGGTGCTCGGCGGCTGGTTCTACCACGGCCTCGGTCTCGGCTGGAACGGCGATCTGCTCGGCGACCAGCGCACCGGCGGCAGCCTCGCGTGGGCGAGCGGTGAGGTCCCTCTGGTGGTGGTGATGCTGGCGTTGCTGATCCAATGGTCGCGCAGCGATCAGCGACTCGCGCAGCGCACCGATCGAGCCGCCGAACGCGACAACGACGCCGCACTCGCCGCACACAACGCGATGTTCGCCGAACTGGCCAAGCGAGATGGAGAAGTGCGTAAGTGAGTGAACGCGCCACCACGGTCTCCCCACACAGACCGGCCGGGCGGGTGGAACGGTCGGACGTGCGATCCGCACGCAAGCGGCTGGCGGGGCAGATCCGTAAGACGCCGGTCTTCCACACCTCCATCGCGAGCCCGTCCGGTCCCGTCCCGGTGACGATCAAGCTCGAGCACCTCCAGCACGGCGGGACGTTCAAAGTACGCGGCAGCCTCAACGCGCTGCTCGAGTCGGGCGCCGGGGTCGATCAGGTGGTGATCGCCTCCGGCGGCAACGCGGGTATCGCGGCTGCGCTGGCCGCGGCGCGGCTCGGAAAATCCTGCACCGTCGTCGTCCCGGAGACGGCGCCGCACACCAAGGTCGCCGCGATGTGGTCGCACGGCGCGGAGGTGCTCTGGCACGGCACCTGCTACGCCGAGGCCTTGCAGCACGCGACCGAGCTGGCCACCGAACGGGGCGCGCTGCTGCTGCACGGCTACGACCTGCCCGCGGTGGTCGCGGGCATCGGTGTGGTGGGGCTGGAACTCGAGGAGCAGGTACGTGGTCGGCCACCGGTGCTGGCCGCGGTGGGCGGTGGCGGACTGGTCGCGGGCATCGCGGCCGCGGTCGGGCGGCGTCAGCGGGTGATCGGGGTGGAACCCGACGGCGCCGCGATCCTGCGCGCGGCGTTGGCGGCCGAGCGTCCGGTGGACATTGTCGGGTCCGGGATCACCGTCGACTCGCTGGGGCCGACCCGGATCGGTGACATCGCACTCGACGTCGCCCGCCGCCACGGCGTGCGCTCGGTGCTGGTCAGCGACGACGCGATCAGCGCGGCGCGGGAATATCTGTGGCGCGAATTCCGCATCCTGGTGGAAGTGTCCGGCGCCACGGCGCTGGCCGCAGTGCACAGCGGCGTCTACGTTCCCGCGCCGGACGAGCGACCGGTCGTGGTCCTCTGCGGCGCCAATACCGACGTGGCGGTGTTCTGACCACGCGGGCGTGAAAGCTCGGTCTTCACATTTCGGGAAGTTGTGCACATTCCCGGATCGGATCGCTCGGGTCCGCGAAATCGGCGCACGCTGGAAGTGCCTCCTGGAGGGGGAGGACATTCCGGGCGGTTCCGGATCCGAATGTGAAGGGGCGTAGCTATGTACGAGGCGAATGCGACCGTGATCGGAACGATCGCCACCCATCCGGTCAAGCGTGATCTGACCAATGGCGAGCAGGTGGTCACCTTCCGGTTGGCCAGCAATTCCCGCCGATTGGACCAGACGTCGGGGCAATGGGTGGACAACGGCACCCTCTATCTCACCGTCAGCTGCTGGCGCAGGCTGGTGGCAGGTGTCGACGCGTCACTGCGGCGCGGCGATCCGATCATCGCCTACGGCCAGCTGCGCTCCCACGAGTACCGGAGCAAGGACGGTGTGGAGCGACGGGATCTGGAGATGCGCGCCACCGCGGTCGGACCGGACCTGTCCCGCTGTGTCGCGCACTTGACGCGGCTGTCCGACCTGCCGCCACGGAATACTTCCGCGATCGCGAGCGCTGAAGGTCAGGTGCCGGTGGGCGACGCGCCGGGGGAGAATATCGTTGCCGCCGATTCGGCACCGCCGCGCGGCAACGCGCCCGAGCCGGTCGACGCTTGATCGCATGGCCGGTTTTCGTCCCGGCGGCAGGGTAGCTCTGCTTCGTCCCCCCATCTCTCGCACCGATAGGCTTCACACTTATGGCTGAGTTCATCTACCAAATGAAGAAGGTTCGTAAGGCGCACGGCGACAAAGTCGTGCTCGACGATGTCACCTTGAACTTCCTTCCCGGCGCCAAGATCGGCGTCGTCGGCCCGAACGGCGCGGGTAAATCCAGCGTGCTGAAGATCATGGCCGGACTGGACCAGCCGAACAACGGTGACGCGTTCCTCGCCGCCGGCGCCACCGTCGGGATCCTCCAGCAGGAGCCGCCGCTCAACGAGGAGAAGACCGTCCGCGGCAACGTCGAGGAGGGCATGGGCGAGATCAAGGTGAAGCTGGATCGCTTCAACGAGATCGCCGAGCTGATGGCCACCGACTACTCCGACGAGCTCATGGAGGAGATGGGCAAGCTGCAGGAGGACCTGGATCACGCCGACGCGTGGGACCTGGACTCCCAGCTCGAGCAGGCAATGGACGCGCTGCGCTGCCCGCCGCCGGACGAGCCGGTCACCAACCTCTCCGGTGGTGAGCGCCGCCGCGTGGCGCTGTGCAAGTTGCTGCTGAGCAAGCCCGACCTGCTGCTGCTCGACGAGCCGACCAACCACCTGGACGCCGAGAGCGTGAACTGGCTCGAACAGCACCTGGCGCAGTACCAGGGCGCCGTGCTCGCGGTCACCCACGACCGGTACTTCCTGGACAACGTCGCCCAGTGGATTCTGGAGCTGGACCGCGGCCGCGCCTACCCGTACGAGGGCAACTACTCCACCTACCTCGAGAAGAAGGCCGAGCGGCTCGAGGTCCAGGGCAAGAAGGACCAGAAGCTGCAGAAGCGGCTCAAGGAAGAGCTCGCCTGGGTCCGTTCCGGCGCCAAGGCCAGGCAGGCCAAGAACAAGGCTCGCCTCGGCCGGTACGAGGAGATGGCGGCCGAGGCCGAGAAGATGCGGAAGCTCGACTTCGAGGAGATCCAGATTCCCGCGGGCCCGCGCTTGGGCAACGTGGTGGTCGAGGTCGAGCACTTGGACAAGGGCTTCGGCGACCGTCAGTTGATCAAGGACCTGTCGTTCACCCTGCCGCGTAACGGCATCGTCGGCGTGATCGGGCCCAACGGCGTCGGTAAGACCACGCTCTTCAAGACCATCGTCGGGCTCGAGTCGCCGGACAGCGGCGAGGTGAAGGTCGGCGAGACGGTCAAGCTGAGCTACGTCGACCAGAATCGCGCGGGCATCGACCCCAAGAAGACGGTTTGGCAGGTGGTCTCCGACGGCCTCGACTACATCGAGGTCGGCCAGCAGGAGATGCCGTCGCGCGCCTACGTGAGCGCGTTCGGCTTCAAGGGCCCCGACCAGCAGAAGCCCGCGGGCGTTCTGTCCGGCGGTGAACGCAACCGGCTGAACCTGGCGATGACGCTCAAACAGGGCGGCAACCTGATCCTGCTGGACGAGCCGACCAACGACCTCGACGTCGAGACCCTCGGCTCGCTGGAGAACGCGCTGGAGAAGTTCCCCGGCTGCGCCGTGGTCATCTCGCACGACCGCTGGTTCCTGGACCGCACCTGCACCCACATCCTCGCGTGGGAGGGCGACTCCGACAACGAGGCCAAGTGGTTCTGGTTCGAGGGCAACTTCGAAGCGTACGAAGCCAACAAGGTCGAGCGGCTCGGCCCGGAAGCGGCCCGCCCGCACCGGGTTACGCACCGCAAACTCACCCGCGGCTGAGTTCGTCGGCGTAGGCGGGTGCACGGTGCGGCCGCACCCGCCCTACGTGTCGCACTGCCTGGATGCTGTGGCCGGGCGAGGTCGACAACGCCGCGAAAGCCCGGATTTCGGCGGATCCCACGGTTCGACTTCGGGCGGCGCAGGACCTCGCCTGTGGAGGGCCCCGGTCGGCGGTGGTTGCTGGGGGCCATAGGGGGCAAGACAGGGACGTCGGACGCATATGTTCCCGGGGTGGGTCACTCGGATACAGTTCGCCCCGCGCAGCGTAAACCTTGTTGGGCCTGGTCGGTGAGCGGGGAAGGGCTCCGACTGTTCGATATACGTCCGGGGCACCTTCACCGCCGCTGGATCTGGTGTCGGCGAGGTTTCTCCTTGCCAGGGTGCCCGCCTGCCTGCCATGAGCGAGTGCGCGCTGCCTGGCGTTTGCTGGTGTGCCATGCGGGGCCGGTTGAGCCGGAGTTCGGGTCGAGAGCGGGGGCGACGGCCGCGGTGGGGTGGCGCGAAAAGTCTTTCCGGGGAACGCGGAACAGGAGTGACACCTACCCACGCGTAGCTCGCTAGGGTGGGAGTCGTGAATGCGCAGGCGCAGTTCGAGCAATCGGTGGCTTCGACCGCCGACGCGGTGGTCGAGCTGACCCGAGGTACCGGTGCGGCGCCGCTGCCGCCACGGATACGACCTGTCGCGCTCACCTGACGTTCGCGGGTCCGACTTCTGTGCTGTGCCCGAGGTTGTCGCGTGTGATCTCGGCACACGAGCGGCGAACTCCGCCGTCGTGGTGAACCACCGGATGTGAAAAGGGAATTCACCCACGCGTCATCGGCGCACAGTTACTCTCGGACCGGCGTCACTTTGTTACGGAACCGATATCCGAGGGAGTTGGCGAAAAATGACCGTCTCGTCCGAATTGTCCAGCGCGGCGTGGGCCGCGGGTTTGCCGCAGTCACTGCGCGGCGAACTCGCGACGCTCGAGGAGGCGTACTTCCGCCACGTCGACGCGGGCGATGTGGACTGTGCGATCACCGGCATCACCCAGATCTTCCGAAGGCACTTGGAGTTGGCGGTGACGCGCCGCCCCGGTCGCGCACTGGTGCGGGTGTACCACCCGGACGACGGCTCCGGAATCGGTGCGGCGGTGCAGATCGTCACCGATGACATGGCGCTGCTGGTCGAGTCGATCAGCTCGTCGCTGAGCCGGATCGGCGCCAGCGTCAGCGAGATCATCCACCCGATCTTCGAGGTCGAGCGGGACGAGGAGGGGCGGCTGACGCACGCCGCCGCGCACGAGGTGGACGGCACCGGCGGGGCGGGACTGCGGGAGTCCTGGATGCACGTGCAATTGCACCCGTCGACCAGTGCGGCGCTGCTGGCCAAGATCGAATCCGCGGTGCCGGACGTGGTGGACGACGTGCGTCAGGTGATCGGCGACACCGAGGCCATCGAAGACGTGCAGAGCAGACTGGCCGACGATCTCGAATCGGCCGCGCAATCCGGGTCCGCGCCGTTCCAGCCGACCGAACTGACCGACACCGCTCACTTGCTGCGTTGGCTGGCCGGGGGGAACTTCACCCTGCTCGGCTACGCGCGCTACCGACTGAGCACCGACCAGGGCCGCGAGATGTCCACCGTCGTGCCCGACACCTGCCTCGGCGTGCTGCGGCCCGACGTGGGCACCGACTTCCACGTGCCGGTCAACGGCGGTGACCGTCCGCTGCTCACGCTGACCCAGGGGCTGGTCCCCGCCACCGTGCATCGTGCGGTGTATCCCTATTTCGTCGGTGTCGCCGATTTCGACGCCGACGGAACCATCGTCGGTGAACACCTGTTCATCGGCGTCTTCACCGTCACCGCCGTGCACGAGAACGTTCTGGACATCCCGGTGATCGAACGCCGGGTCCGTTCGGCGATCGAGGAGAGCGGATTCGACCTGGACTCGTTCTCCGGTCAGGCCATGCTCGAGGTCATCCAGTCCTTCCCGCGCACCGAGCTGTTCTCCGCCGACAGCGAGACGCTGCGCCGCACCGCCACCGCCGTGCTGAGCGTCAGCCTGCGGCGCCAGGTGCGCCTGTTCCTGCGCGCGGACACCTATGGTCGCTATGTCGCCTGCCTGGTCTACCTGCCGCGGGACCGGTACACCACCAGCGCTCGGCTCGAGATGCAGGAGATCCTGGTCCGCGAACTGGGTGGCGTGTCCATCGACTACTCCGCGCGGGTGGGCGAAAGCGAGTTGGCGCGAGTGTATTTCACCGTGCGCATGCCGGAGGCCGAACTCGGTGTCCCGCGCCGTACGCCGCCCGGCGCCGATACCTCCGAGCCCACCAGGCTGCGCTTGCAGAACCTGCTCGCCGAGGCCAGCCGCACCTGGGAGGACCGGCTGAACGACGAGGTGAGCACGTCGACGGTGCTGGATCCCGCGGTGGTGCAGCGATACGCGGAGGCCTTCCCCGAGGGTTACAAACAGGATTTCGCCGCGGCCCGCGCGCTGAGGGACATCGTGCGCCTGGAACATTTGCGAGACGGCGTCATCGATCAATATCTGTACCGGAAGCCGGATTCGGCGCCGGGCTCGTGGCGTTTCACGCTCTACGTCGGTGGTAGCGGCATCTCCTTGAGCCAGGTGCTTCCGCTGTTGCAGAGCCTCGGTGTGGAGGTGGTCGACGAGCGGCCGTACCAGATCGCGCTGGAGGCGGCGGCGGACGGCACCGGCGGTGAGCGGTGGATCTACGACTTCGGCCTGCTGGCCCGCCCGGAGCTGCTGCGCAGTTCGCTCGACCGCGATCTGGACGCCGAACTGCTCGAGTCCTCCAAACGCGCCGACGTGCTGGAGGCGGAGGTGCGCGGGCTGCGGGAACGGTTCGTGGAAGCCTTCGCGGCCATGTGGTACGGCCGCGCGGAGGCGGACGGGATGAACGAGCTCGTGCTGCGTGCCCGGTTGCCGTGGCGGGCCGTGTCGATCCTGCGCACCTACGCGAAGTACTTGCAGCAGGCCAATTTTCCGTACAGCCAGGCCAACATCTGCCGTGTGCTGCTCACCTATCCGGATATCGCGCGCCTGTTCGTCGACCTGTTCGCGGCGCGCTTCGACCCCGACACCGTCTCCGCCGAGCACGCCGCGGAACTGGAGACCCAGGTGCGCGGGCGGATCGACGAGGTGGTCAGCCTGGACGCGGACCGCATCCTGCGCGCGATCCTCGGCCTGGTCAAAGCGACGCTGCGGACGAACTTCTACGTGACCGACGCGGAAGGCAAACCGCGCGACTTCGTGTCGGTGAAGGTCGAGCCACGGGAGATCGCCGAATTGCCCAAGCCGAAGCCGCAGTTCGAGATCTTCGTGTACTCGCCGCGGGTGGAAGGCGTGCACCTGCGCTTCGGGCCGGTGGCCCGTGGTGGATTGCGGTGGTCGGACCGTTTGGAGGATTTCCGTACGGAGATCTTGGGCCTGGTGAAGGCGCAGGCGGTGAAGAACGCGGTCATCGTGCCGGTCGGCGCCAAGGGCGGTTTCGTGGTGAAGCAACCACCCGCGGCCACCGGTGATCCGGTCGCGGACCGGCAGGCGCTGGGCGCCGAGGGTGTGGCTTGCTATCGCACGTTCATCTCGGGCCTGCTGGATGTCACCGACAACGTGGATCGCGCGAGCGGGGAGGTGCTTCCGCCCGCTCGGGTGGTGCGGCGTGACGGTGACGATACCTATCTGGTCGTTGCGGCCGATAAGGGCACTGCGACGTTCTCCGATATCGCCAACGACGTGGCCCAAAGTTATGGCTTTTGGTTGGGTGATGCGTTCGCTTCCGGTGGTTCGGCGGGTTATGACCACAAGGCGATGGGCATCACCGCCAAGGGTGCGTGGGAGAGTGTCAAGCGGCATTTCCGTGAGATGGAGATCGACACTCAGACCCAGGACTTCACGGTGGTCGGTGTGGGTGACATGAGTGGTGATGTGTTCGGCAACGGCATGTTGTTGTCCGAGCACATTCGTCTGGTGGCCGCTTTCGACCACCGCCACATCTTCCTCGACCCGATTCCCGACGCGGCGCGGTCGTACCGGGAGCGGCAGCGGTTGTTCGCGTTGCCGAGGTCGTCGTGGGCGGATTACGACACGTCGCTGATCAGCCCCGGTGGCGGTGTGTGGGATCGCACCGTGAAGGCCGTGCCGATCAGCCCGCAGGCCAGGGCGGCTCTCGGCCTGGGCGACGACGTCGTATCGCTGTCGCCGCCGGATCTGGTTCGCGCGATCCTGCTCGCTCCGGTGGATCTGTTGTGGAACGGCGGTATCGGCACCTACATCAAGGCGAGCACCGAGACCAACGCCGAGGTGGGCGACAAGTCCAACGACGCGGTCCGGGTCAACGGGGATCAGTTGCGAGTCAAGGTGATCGGCGAGGGCGGCAATCTCGGTGCCACGGCCCTCGGCCGCATCGAGTTCAACCGCAACGGCGGCAAGATCAACACCGACGCGCTGGACAACTCGGCGGGCGTGGATTGCTCCGACCACGAGGTCAACATCAAGATCCTGCTCGACGCCGTGGTCTCCGGCGGTCAGCTGCCGCCGGACGAGCGCAACCCGCTACTGGCCTCCATGACCGACGAGGTCGCCCAGATGGTCCTGCAGGACAATGTGGCGCAGAACTTCCTCATGGGCATCTCGCGCACCGAGGCGCCGCAGATGCTCAGCGTGCAGACGCGGCTCATCGAGGAACTCGAACAGCGTCGCGGCCTGGACCGCGAACTCGAGGCGCTGCCCTCGGACCAGGAGATGAAGCACAGGCTGGAGGAGAACGCCGGACTGGCCTCGCCCGAGCTGGCCAATCTCATGGCGCACGTGAAGCTCTCGCTCAAGGCCGATCTGCTCGATTCCGACCTGCCCGACAGTCAATACTTCGCCGCGCGGCTGCCGGAGTACTTCCCCACGCCGCTGCGCGACCGGTTCGGAGCGGCGATCAAACGCCACCGGCTGCGCCGGGAGATCGTCACCACCATGATCGTCAACGAGATGGTGGACTACGGCGGCATCACCTACGCGCACCGGTTGAACGAAGAGGTCGGCGCCACCACCACCGATGCGGTGCGCGCCTTCGCCGCGGCGAGCGGAATCTTCGACCTGGACGAACGATGGGCGCGAATCCGCGCCTGTGACGCGCCGACCCCGGTGCGCGACCTGCTCGAACTGGAGACGAAGCGGACCCTCGACCGGGCATCCCGGTGGCTGCTGAGCAATCGCCCGCAGCCGATCGCGGTGGGCTCCGAGATCAGCCGGTACCGGGCCGACGTGCGGGAACTCGCCCCCAAGGTGCCGGGATGGCTGCGCGGGCACCACGTGTTCTCGCTCACCGACCGGTCCGCCGAGTTGATCGCTCGCGGTGCGCCGACCGACCTCGCCACCGAGGTGTTCGGTCTGCTCCACCTCTTCCCGCTGCTGGACATCGTGGACATCGCCGACATCACCGACCGGGACGGAGACGAGGTCGGGTCGCTGTACTACGCGCTCAACGACCACCTCAAGATCGACTGGCTGCTGCAGGCGGTCAGCCACCTCGAACGCGGCGACCGCTGGCACGCGCTGGCGCGGCTCGCCCTGCGCGACGACATGTACGGGTCGCTGCGCTCGCTCACGCTCGACGTGCTCTCCGGCGGCGACCCCGAGGAGACGGCGGACGAGAAGATTGCATACTGGGAGTCGAAGAATCAGTCCCGCCTCGGCAGAGCCAGGGCGGCGCTGTCGGAATTGTTCGAGTCCGGAACCCACGATCTCGCCACGTTGTCGGTTGCAGCGCGGCAAGTGCGGAGCATGGTGAGCGGGGTGGGCGCTCAATCGGAGGTACCACGTTGACGAGTTCGGTGAGCGGCAGCGGGAAGGCCGCGGGCAGCCTGGTGCTGCCCAAGCGGTTCCACGCCAAGGTGGATGTCAGGTGGTCGGACATGGACGTGTTCCAGCACGTCAACCATGCCCGGATGGTGACGCTGCTGGAAGAGGCGCGCATTCCGTGGCTGTTCGAGGACGGCCGCCCGACCGCACCGCTGCGTGAGGGGTGCGTCCTCGCCGATCTGCGTGTCCGCTATCGCGGTCAATTGCGGCATGAGGACACGCCGCTGGACATCGCCATGTGGATCGAGCAGCTGCGCGCGGTCGACTTCACCATCGGCTACGAGGTGCGGGCGGCGGGCGCGCTGCCCGACTCGCCCGCAGCCGTGGTGGCGTCCACGCAGATCGCGGCGTTCGACATGCGGGCGCAGCGGTTGCGCAGGCTCACTGACGCCGAGCGTGATTACCTGTCCGAATGGATGGACTGAGCGACCGCGTCGGTGGCGGCGGAGTGCTGACGGCGGAGCGGCCGTGATGGCGGAACAACGAGTGTTGCATGTGCCCGATCCGGCGGAGCGGGAGAATCTCGCGACGTTTCTGACCAGGGCCGTGCGGCTGGACCCCGGGGCGGTGGTGCGCCTGCGCCGCCGCGGGGAGAAATACGTCTCGGCCTGGGTGGCGACGGGTTTCGAAGCGCTGGCGATGCGCACCGTGGTCGCCGAACTCGGCGTCGACGACGTGACGGTCGGCGCCGACCTCGTGCTGGCCGGTTCGGCCGGTGGCAGTCCGATCGACCTCGGATATTCGATGGACTCCGCATGGCGCGGCGCGCTGCCACCCGTCGACGGTTTCGCACACGTCGACGACGTGCCCGCACGCACCCTGGTCGAGCTCGCCGAGCAGGGTGCGCAGCTGGCGAAGGAACACGGCAGCGGCCACGGCCCGCCCGCCTCGTTGCTGGATCAGGCGGTGCTGACCGTGTCCGGCGCGGGCACCCGGGTGCAGGTGCCGATGCGTGTCGTCTTCGCGCTCACGGCGATGGATTTCATCCCGCACTCGGGGGAGAAGGCCGACCCTCGCCGTATCCCAGCCGCCGAGATCGTCCGTGTCCGCGCGACCAGAACCTGGCTGCGACTCGACGCTCGCTACGGCTCGGTCGCGCGTCGGCTCGGCGGTGGAATTCCTCTGCTACCGCGTTGATCGCGTCGTTCGATGGTCGTCGCCGGGTGCGGCGCACCATCCGCGCCGGAGGGCGGTCAGCCGGGGATCGTCGCTACCGATCATCATTCGGGATGGGGTCGCGGGGCTCGGCCGCTCCGCTGCCTCCCCACGAAGCGCTGGTGCGTTCATTCCTGCTCGCCCGCGATCCGCGGTGGGCGGCCGACCTCTCGACGGAGGACAAGGCCCTACAGCCGCGTCGGACCGATTCCCGCAGTGAAAACTGCCTTTCGGTCGGTTTGAAGGAACTGGTGCCGAGCGCATGTCGCTCCGGCCGCGGCGGTGCGAGGCCGTCCGAACGCGCGCTGTATCGCTCCGTCGCGTGAGTCGCCGGGTGACCATCACGGCCTAGCGGGGGTCGGCATCGAAAATACGCACATCTCTAGTTCTTTCGCTGCCGCTGGATCGGTGCCAATGCGGGCCGCGGACTGTAAACCCGAGTAGCACAGGAGCGCTCGGATGCGATCGATGGGACAGGCGGCGCCGTCGGCAGGAGGGGACGGCGCCGCCTCCTGCTGCGGGCACGGTGCCGCTCAAGAGACGCCGATGTAGCGGAGGACTGCCGTCGTCGCGGCTGCGGCGAGAATGACCAGCAGAATGGGGCGTCGGAACCATGCGACCAGTCCACCCGCGAAAACGCCTGCGGGCACGGCGAATCCGAGGTCTGCGGTGCCGAGCGGCAAGGTGGTGACGGCCACGAGCGCGGTGAGCAATACGACGGCGCCGATCTCCAGCAGCCACACCACACGTTCGGGAAGGCGCACTCGGTCGCGGAGTGCGGGGCCGGCCCAGCGGAACGCGTAGGTGCCCGCGGCGAGAGCGACGACTCCGGCGGCCAGCATCACGCCGCTCCCCGCGCGGTCGCTGGTAGAGGCTTTTGCCGCGCCGCGACCAGCACCCCGGACAGGGCGAGCAGCACCGGCAGCCCCGTGGGTAGGAACGGAGCGCTGACCAGGGCGAGCGCGGTGCCGACACCCACCGCGGCGAGGGTGGTCCGGTCACGCAGCGCGGGCAACACCAACGCTAGCAGGACCGCGGGGAACACCGCATCGAGTCCGAGCGCCGAGGTGTCGGTGACCACCGATCCGATCAGCGCTCCGACGGCGGCGCCGCCGGGCCAGGCGAGCAGCACCCCAGCGCCGGTGATCCAGTAGGCCGCCCGTCTGCGTGGCGCGTCGGGCTGCGCGATGGTCATCGCGACGGACTCGTCGTTCATCAGATGAACGCCGAGCGAGCGGCGCCAGCCCGTGCCGACCGCGTCGGGAACCGACAGCCCGTACGGAACATGCCGCGCGTTCACCAGCAGTCCTGCCAGCACGGCCGCGATCGGGTTGCCGCCGGCGGCAACGATCCCGAGAAACAGGAACTCCGAGCTTCCGGCCAGCACCACGCACCCGAGCAGCACCGGCAGCCAGACCGGAAAGCCCGCCGCGACCGCGGTCGCCCCGTAGGAAATCCCGATCACACCGACGGCGAGGCACACCGCACCGATCCCGAGCAGCGCATTCCGATCGAGTGTTCGCCATATCGAACGCATGTAGTTTATAGTGAACATAACGCCGCACTTCGTCAATATGGTTTCCCGGCGAGAGCTCCGAAGGACACGCGCTGTGAACATGTCCGCACCGCAACCATCCAGCACTCCAGCGCAACCACAACACCACGACCCCACGGCATAATCGCGGCACACGCGGTGCCGAAGGCGCTGCAAAACAAGCAGAGGTGGGAATGACGCAGCAGGACGCGACGACAACACCACAGGCGGTGATCGCCGCCGCGCTGCGCCGCGAGCGCGCCAGGGCCGGACTCTCGCTGAGCGAGGTCGCCGGCCGGGCGGGTATCGCGAAATCCACTCTGTCGCAATTGGAATCGGGAACCGGGAATCCGAGCCTGGAGACCTTGTGGGCGTTGTGCGTCGCCCTGGACATGCCGTTCTCCCGATTGCTCGACCCGCCGCGCCCGAACGTGCACGTCATTCGCGCCGGTGAGGGGCCGGTGGTGGCGGCCGAGCAGTCGGAGTACCGGGCGACGCTGCTGGCGGCCGGGCCGGCCTATTCCCGCCGCGACCTGTTCCGCATCACCGCGGAACCGGGGCATGCGCGGCGATCGGATCCGCATAGCGTCGGTGTGGTCGAGCACGTCCTGCTCGCCGAAGGGCGCGCGCTGGTCGGCCCCGTCGACGCGCCCGTCGAACTACACCCGGGCGACTACATCGCGTACCCGGGTGACCAACCGCACGTGTTCGAGGCACTGGCGTCGCCGACCTGGGCGACGCTGGTGGTGGAGTACACCTGATCGGTCAGGCGGCGCCTTCGTCGAGATACTGCAACCACACGGGGTCGAGTTCGGCGGTAGTGGACAGCAGGCGCCAGTGCGGGCCCTTCGGGGAGACCAGTGGGGCACGCAGCGTCCAGCCCAGCTCGCTGAGCAGTTTGTCGGCTTTGCGATGGTTGCACGGCGCGCAGCTGGCGACGCAGTTCTCCCAGGAATGTTCCCCACCGCGGCTGCGCGGGATGACGTGGTCGATGGTCTCGGCCTTGCCGCCGCAGTAGCCGCAGCGATAGCGATCCCGGTGCATGAGCGCGGCGCGGGTCATCGGCACCCTGGCGCGATACGGAACGTGCACGTAGGTGCGCAGGCGGATCACCGAGGGAATGGCCACCGACGTATCGGCGGAGTGCACTACCGGCCCTTCGTCGTTGTGGTGAACGGCGTCGGCCTTGTCGCAGATGAGGAGGACGATCGCGCGGCGCGCGGACAATGCGGTGAGCGGCTCGTAGGTGGCGTTCAACAGCAACACCCTGGTCTTGAGCCAGTTCGTGCCCTCGGCGGGCGGGGCGGTCGGGCGGGGTCCGTGGTCGTGATGGCCACGATGTCCACCCGGATATCGTTCGGACAAGATGTGCAGCGGAGTAGCCCCCGACCCACAATTGTGGACGTCGGCGGGCTGGAGTTGTCGGTGCGCTCGCGCCTCATGTGATCGGGCGCCGTGCCGCTGCTTCATCTCGACCTCGATTTCATGATTGGCAGGATCATGTGGTATCTGCAAAGCAGAGACTGTCCCCCAGTTGACCATGGAATGTCGGGCATTGCACGGTGATTTTCAACAATGTCCGGTTAACTGTGGCTGAAGTGCCATTCCGGCGCGATGTTCCGGTTGCCGATCGGCGGCGCAAGGGCGGTACGGCGGCGGTGCCCGGGCGCGGGCACAATGGACAGCGGCGCATCCGGTGAAGCGAGAGGGTCTATGACTTCGGGCGAGCAAACGGCGACGTCGTTCTACGAGGCGGTCGGTGGGGCGGAGACGTTCCGGCGGCTCGTCGCGACGTTCTATCGCGAGGTGGCCGCCGATGAGGTGCTGCGCCCGCTGTATCCGGAGGAGGATCTCGGTCCGGCGGAGCGTCGTTTGCGGATGTTCCTGGAGCAGTATTGGGGCGGTCCGCGCACTTACTCCGACGAGCGCGGCCATCCCCGCTTGCGCATGCGGCACATGCCGTTCACCATCGGACCGATCGAGCGGGACGCGTGGCTGCGGTGCATGCGTATCGCGGTCGCCGAGATCGAGCCGGAAACGCTCGACGACGAGCACCGTAAGGCGCTGCTCGACTACCTGGAAATGGCTGCCAACTCGTTGGTGAACGCCCCGTTCTGACCACGGCGCAGCACCGCGGCGCTGGTGTGTTTTCTACCGCGTTGTGGTGGCGAAACATTCGCTGGTGAACCCCAGGTGGCGTGACGGTTGCGTGCGAGAGGCGGAGCGGAGCAGCCTTTTTCGCCTGTGCGGGTGGCAGTGCTGGGTATTTGCCCGCCATTCGAAACTGTGTGCCGGGAGAAGGCTTTCGCCTCGAAACTTTGGCACTATTGCGGATGTGAGTGATGCACCAGCCTTAACGGCGCCGGTGGACCGCACCACACAGTCGTGGTGGCGGTCGGCCGTGTTCTACCAGGTTTATCCGAGATCTTTCGCGGACTCGAGCGGAGACGGGGTCGGCGATCTCGGGGGAGTCCGGGACAAACTGGGCTACCTCGAACTGCTCGGCGTCGACGCGCTGTGGATCTGTCCCGTGATGCGTTCGCCGATGGCCGATGGTGGCTACGACGTTGCCGATCCCCGCGACATCGATCAGCTCTTCGGCGGTCTCGCCGCGATGGACGCGCTGATCGCCGAGGCGCATGCCCGCCGGATCAAGGTCACCATGGACCTGGTGCCCAATCACACCAGCGACCAGCATCCGTGGTTCCGCGCGGCGCTGGCGGCGGCTCCCGGCAGCCCGGAGCGCGATCGATACATCTTCCGCGACGGCCGCGGCCCCGGCGGCGCCGAGCCGCCGAACAACTGGCCGAGCATCTTCGGCGGCCCCGCTTGGACCAGGATCACCGAACCCGACGGCACTCCCGGCCAGTGGTACCTGCACATCTTCGCCCGTGAGCAGCCCGACCTGAATTGGGCCGACCCCGAGGTCGCCGCCGATTTCGAGCAGACGCTGCGGTTCTGGCTCGACCGCGGGGTGGACGGATTCCGGATCGACGTCGCACACGGCATGGCCAAACCCGACGGTCTGCCCGACATGCCCGAGCTGTCCGTCTCGGCCCTGCTCGCGCACGACGACAGCGACCCGCGGTTCAACAATCCCGCCGTGCACGACATCCACCGCCGGATCCGCAAGGTGGTCGACGAGTACCCGGACGCGGTCACCATCGGTGAAGTGTGGGTGAACGACAACACCCGCTTCGGCGAGTACGTGCGAGCCGACGAACTGCACCTGGCGTTCAACTTCCGCCTCGCGGAATCGGCGTTCGACGCCGAAGCGGTGCGTGACGCGATCGACAACTCGCTGTCGGCCGTCGCACCGGTCTTCGCCGTGCCCACCTGGACGTTGTCCAACCACGACATCGAGCGCGAGGTCACCCGCTACGGCGGCGGTGTGCTCGGCGTCGCGCGGGCGCGGGCGATGATCCTGCTGGAACTGGCGCTGCCGGGCGCGGTGTTCATCTACAACGGCGCCGAGCTGGGGCTGCCCAACGTCGACGACCTGCCGGACGACGTCTTGCAGGATCCGGTGTGGGAGCGCTCCGGCCACACCCAGCGCGGCCGCGACGGCTGCCGAGTGCCGCTGCCCTGGGAGGGCGCCGCGCCGCCGTACGGGTTCACCACCGGGACACCGTGGCTGCCGATTCCGGGCGACTGGGCGTCGCTGACCGTCGAAGCGCAACTCGAGGAGTTGGGGTCGACTTTGTCGCTGTATCGCCTGGCACTCGAACTGCGCGCGCTGCGGCCGGAGTTCGCCGGGGATCGGATCGAGTGGTACGGCAGCCCGGCGGGTTGTCTCGCCTTCCGCAGGCCGGGGGGACTGGTCTGCGTGCTCAACGCCTCGGACGCGCCCATTCAGCTACCGCCGGGAGACGTGCTGCTGGCCAGCGCACCGACCGACGGAGGTCAGCTGGCGCCGAACGCGACCGCCTGGTTGGTCTGAGGCGCGTCGGAAAGTCCCAGCTCGGAGCCGATGCAATCGACACGGAGGGCGATCCGGCTCGACCGGACGGAGAACTACTACAGAGGATCGTCTACCTTTGATCCGTGAGCATTCTCGAGACAGTGCTGATCTTCGCCGGCATACCGCTGGTGATCTACGGCATCATCGCCGGATTGTCGTTCCTCGGTAAGCCGCTGCCTGGCGAGAAGCCGGTCCACTTCGCCCTCGGCCAGAAGTGGACCGCGTCGCCGGTGCTGTGGAGTGCCACCGAAGAGGTGATCGGCTCGGGTCACCATTTCGCGGAAACGCCGCATGAGCAGCATGCGGCCATCGAGTCCACCGCGGTGGAGCTGATCGGAGGACGGGCAAGTGGCAGGTTCTAAGTGGCCCGCGGTGGTCGAAGCCGATTTGCCGCACGGATACGCGATCACCAGCAGCGGACGCGTCTCCGGCGTGCACGAGGCAGGCGATGTGTTCAAGGAGGCGCCGTTCAACGACGTGGAGCGGCTCACCATGGACAACGTGCTCACCGAGGCGACCCGCGCGACGAAGGTGCGCTTCAACGTCTACATCGGCGATCTGGGCGAGGACCCGGCCGCGTCCGCGGACGCGATCTTCCCTGGCACGCCCGAGGCGGCGCACTCGGTGCTCATCGCCGTCTCGCCCAACGAGAAGGCGATCGAGGTGCGCTCGGGCCGGGCGGTCGCCGACCGTGCGAACGATCGCGTCTGCCAGCTCGGCGTCACCGCCGCGCTGAGCTCGTTCCGGCAGGGCCAGTTGATCGACGGCGTGGTCTCGGCCGTCCGCGTGATGGCCGCCGCCATCGGCAGGTAGCTGTTTCACCTGCAGCGACTGCGGCGCTGGTGTTCGCGGCC
The DNA here is from genome assembly GCF_044548645.1 of Nocardia sp. NPDC051929. Classification (NCBI taxonomy): domain Bacteria; kingdom Bacillati; phylum Actinomycetota; class Actinomycetes; order Mycobacteriales; family Nocardiaceae; genus Nocardia; species Nocardia sp. NPDC051929. Next base: position 228,519 of record NZ_JBIUCG010000015.1, read on the forward strand.
CTCTTGTGGCTCCGAACGGTAAATGCGCGGTCTCGCTTCGCTCGTAAGACGTGGTGTGGCCGCTGCGGTTGCGCACCGCGATAGCTGCCGTAAGTCCGGCGCGTCCACCCGACCAGGGTGGACGCGCCGGTTTCGTCTACGGCTGTGCGTCGAAGGCGCGGGCCCGCAGCGAGCGTTCGATCCCCGCCTTGCCCTCGCTGACCAGCCGGCGCAGCGCCGGGGGATGATCGCCGGCCAGGAACTTGTCGGCGACGGCCACCGCGTCCTCGCTGATCGCCCAGTGCGGGTAGAGGCCGACCACCACGGTCTGGGCGACCTCGCTGGAACGACGCTCCCAGACGCCGGGCACCTCGGCGAAATACCGCTCCACGTAGGAGGCGAGCAGCTCACCCTGCCCGGCGGGCGCGAAGCCACCGACGATCGAGCGGGCGGTGATGTTGGGTACCGAATCGTCGCCCATCACCGTCGCCCACGCCTGCTCCTTCACCTCGGCGATCGGACGCGCCGTCGCTGCGGCGGCCGCCTGCCGCTTGCCGGCGGCCGTGGGGTCGTTGGCCAGCTCCTCATCGATGACCGGAGTGTGCAGCCCCTCGGCGTCGATCTCGCCCGCCGCCGCGAGCGCCGACACGATCCGCCAGCGCAGGTCGGTATCGACCACCAAGCCGGGCAATCCGACCTTCGCCGGGTCGCCGTCGCGCAGCTCGCTCAGCACCTCGGTGTGCCAGGCCGACAACTTCGCGCCGGTCAGCGCGTTGACGAAGGCCAGCTGGTGGTCGGAGCCGGGTTCGGCTTCGCGCGCCAGCTCCAGCAGCCTGTTCGCGTATTCCGGCCAGCCGGTGGTCGCGGCCCATTCCGGCTCGGCGTAGCTGCCCAGCGCGGTGTTGGCCTGCATCAACAGCCGTTGCACCACACCGATCTCGCTCTCGGCGCCGACTCCACGCTCGACCAGCGCGACGAAATCACGGGCGCGGAACTCGGCCTGGCGCGTCATCTCCCAGGCCGCCGACCAGGCGAGCGTGCGCGGCAGCGGCTCCGCGATGTCGGCGATGCGGTTGACCAGCACGTCGAGCGAACCGGCGTCGAGGCGGATCGAGCAGTAGGTGAGGTCGTCGTCGTTGACCAGCACGAACTGGCCGCGCGGCACGCCGGCCAGCTCGGGTACCTCGGTGCGTTCGGCGGCGTCGAGGTCGAGCTCGACGCGCTTGGTGCGCACCAGTTTTCCGTCCTGGTCGTCGTAGACGCCGACCGCGAGACGGTGCACGCGCCGCTCGCCCGCGCCCGGCTGTGCCCCCTCCTGCACGACCGCGAACGAGGTGAACCTGCCCTCGGCGTCCACCTCGAAGTCGGGGCGCAGGATGTTCAATCCGGTGGTCTTGAGCCACTGCGCACCCCAGGTGGACAGGTCGCGGCCGGACGACTTCTCCAGCGCCGACAGCAGATCGTCGAAGGTGGCGTTGCCGTAGGCGTGGTCGGCGAAGTACGCGCGCAGGCCCGCCAGAAACGGCTCCAGCCCGACATACGCGACGAGCTGCTTGAGGACGCTGGCGCCCTTGGCGTAGGTGATGCCGTCGAAGTTGACCTCGACCGCGGCGAGATCGGGGATGTCCGCGGCGATCGGATGGGTGGAGGGCAGCTGGTCCTGCCGGTAGGCCCAGGACTTCTCCACGTTCGCGAAGGTGGTCCAGGCGTTGGTGTACTCGGTGGCCTCGGACTGGCACAGCACCGACGCGAACGTGGCGAACGACTCGTTCAACCACAGGTCGTCCCACCATTTCATGGTGACCAGGTCGCCGAACCACATGTGCGCCATCTCGTGCAGCACGGTCTCGGCGCGGCGCTCGTAGGACGCCCGGGTGACCTTGGACCGGAAGACGTAGTCCTCCAGGAAGGTCACCGCGCCCGCGTTCTCCATCGCGCCCGCGTTGAATTCGGGGACGAACAACTGGTCGTACTTGCCGAACGCGTACGGCACGCCGAAGTTGCGGTGGTAGAAGCCGAAACCCTGCTTGGTTTCGGTGAACAGTCGCTCGGCGTCCATGTGCTCGGCGAGCGAGGCGCGGCAGTAGATGCCGAGGGGGATATCGCCGTGGTCGTCGGTGTAGACGTCGGTCCACTGCGCGTACGGGCCCGCGATGAGCGCGACCAGGTAGGTGCTCATCTTCGGGGTGGTGCGGAAGACGTGCTTGCCCGGCTCCGCCACGAGCGTCTGCACCACGGCCGCGTTGGAGACGACCTGCCAGTCCTCCGGTGCGGTGACGGCGAGGTCGAAGGTGGCTTTCAGATCCGGCTGATCGAAGCAGGCGAACATCCGCTTGGCGTCGGCGGTTTCGAACTGCGAGTACAGGTACACGGCGTCGTCGGCGGGGTCGACGAACCGGTGCAGACCCTCGCCGGTGTGCGAGTACTCGCAGTCGGCCTCGACCACCAGCTCGTTGTGCTCGGCCAGGTCGGTCAGCGTGATCCCGGTCGACTCGTCGTAACCGGAGACGTCCAGCGCGGTCCCGTTGAGCACCGCCGAGCGCACGCCGCGCGCCACGATGTCGACGAATGTGCTCGCGCCCGGTGTCGCGCCGAAGGTCACGGTGCTGCGGGAGAAGAAGGTCTGCTCGCCCGGTTTGCCCGCGCCGTCGGTCAGATCCAGCTCGACGCGGTAGTTCTCGACCGACACCGTCGCGGCGCGTTCGATCGCCTGGTCGCGAGTGAGGTTGGGTGCGGACATAAGGCTCCTTCGTGGTCGAAGAACTGGCACGGGCAAAACCCACAATGCCACCTCGGGGTGGCAGGCCGCGCGGGACTTTCCCGATCGACCCTAATGTTCGCGGCACTTACGCACCGGTCCGCTGTGTGCGGCGGACGGCGCGGCGGCGGTGCTCGGGGGCGGCGGTATTGTGCCTGGTACAGCGCAGGTTCACCCCAGGGATTCGGAGGCTCGACGTTGAAGCATGTGCACGCCGGGAAGGTGCGTGACCTGTACGAGGACGGCGACACGCTGGTGCTGGTCGCGTCCGACCGGGTTTCGGTGTACGACGTGGTGCTGCCGACGCCGATCCCGGACAAGGGCGCCCTGCTCACGCAGATGTCCAACTGGTGGTTCGAGTACTTCACCGATGTGCCCAACCATGTGGTCTCGGCCACCGACGTGCCCGCCGAGTTCGCCGGTCGCGGCATTCGGGTGAAGCCGCTGAAGATGATGCAGGTGGAATGCATCGCGCGCGGTTACCTGACCGGGTCCGGGCTGGTGGAATACCGGCAGACGGGCTCGGTGTGCGGGATCGCGCTGCCGCCCGGTCTGCGCGAGGGCGACAAGCTGCCGGAGCCGATCTTCACACCGACCACCAAGGCGTCCGAGGGGCACGACGAGGCGATCACCTTCGCGGACGTGGTGAACCAGGAGGGACGCGAGGTCGCCGAGCGGCTGCGCGAACTCACTTTGCACATCTACGCCAGGGGCGCCGCGCACGCCGCCGAACGCGGTGTCATCGTCGCCGACACCAAGGTCGAATTCGGCTGGGACGGCGATGTGCTCACTCTCGGCGACGAAGTGCTCACCTCCGATTCGTCGCGTTTCTGGCCCGCCGACGAGTGGGAGCCGGGCCGCGCGCAGCGCTCGTTCGACAAGCAGTTCGTCCGCGACTGGTCCACCTCCACGGGCTGGAACAAGGAGGCGCCCGGCCCGGAGATCCCGGCCGATGTCGTCGCGGCGACCCGCCAGAAGTACGTGGAGGCCTACGAACTCATCACCGGCCGGACCTGGGCGGGCGTGCCGCGATAGCGGTCAGTCCGCGAGCAGCTCGGTCAGCCGGTCCAGGCAGGGCCGCTGCCCCGCGACGAGCTTGTCTCGCGCGGTGGACGTATCGAACCACTCCGCGCGGTCGACCTCGGGGAACTCCGCGAGGCGGCCGGAGCGCGGCGGCCATTCGAGCTGGAAGGTTCCCGGTACTACGGCGGCGGGATCGAGGTCGCCTTCGACGGCCCAGACGGTGAGCACCTTCTTGCCGCTGCTGTAACGCACCTCGCCCAACGGCAGCCACGTGCCGTCCGGGACCGGCAGCCCGAGTTCCTCGGCGAACTCCCGGTTCGCCGCGACCTCGGCGGCCTCCGTCTCCGGCTCGTACTCGCCCTTCGGAATCGACCACGCGCCCAGGTCTTTTCGCGCCCAGAACGGCCCGCCCATGTGTCCGAGCAATACTTCGACGGCGCCGTCGGGGTTCCGGCGGAAGAGAAGGACTCCCGCACTGTGTTTGCCTGCCACACCGGGTAGTCTGCCCGGTCGCGATCGGCCGAGTGTCCCGCATGCTGGTGCCCGGCGCGCCGCACAGCAGCTCCCACCACAGCCATTCGGACATCCACTCAGCCCGTGAGGTCCGCACGCGCTTCGTGGCGCAGCTGTGCCGCACGGATGGTCAGATAGTCGCGCTCGGGGACGCTCGTCGTGCGGGCGGCGGCCTTGGTGTAGCAGGCGATGGCCGCGTCGATCGCACCGGCCATCTCGTGCAGATGGCCGCGCACGGCGTCGAGCCGGTGGGTACCCGACAGGTGTTCGTCGAGGGTCTCGGCCAGCGCGAGACCGGCTTCGGGCCCCGCCACCATCGCCGTCGCCACCGCCCGGTTCAGCGTCACCATCGGATTGTCCGAGAGCCGTTCGAGCCGGTCGTACAGCGCGAGGATCTTGGTCCACTCGGTGTCCTCGGCACGCGGAGCCTGCGCGTGCAGGACCGCGATGGCCGCCTGGATCTGATAGGGCCCGCGCAAGCCGCCGGAGAGCGTGCCGGTGACCAAGGTCGTCCCTTCGGTGATCAGCGCCCGATCCCACAGCGCGCGATCCTGTTCGGCCAGCGGGACGAGTTCGCCGTGCGCGCCGGTGCGTGCGGCCCGGCGGGCGTCGGTGAGCAGCATCAACGCGAGCAACCCGGTGACCTCGTTGTCGCCGGGCAGCAGCCGGTGCACCGCCCTGGTGAGCCGGATCGCCTCATCGGACAGGTCCGTTCGCTGCAACGTGTGCCCTGAACTGCTGGTATGACCTTCGTTGAAGATGAGGTACAACACGTGCAGTACCGCGCCCAGCCGCTCGCGCCACCGCTGATCCCCCGGCTGCGCGAAGGGCCGCTCGACGGTGGCCAGCTTCTTCTTCGCTCGTGTGATCCGTTGCGCCATGGTCGCTTCCGGTAACAGGAAGGCGCGGGCGATCTGTTCGGTGCCGAGTCCGCCCACCGCGCGCAGCGTCAGCGCGATGGCGGCGGCGGGCGTCAGCGCCGGGTGGCAGCACAGGAACAGCATGGTCAGCGTGTCGTCGTGGTCCACAGGGACGGCGTCGGGCACCTCACGGTCGAAAGCCGTGGTCTCCCTGCGCCGCCGGGCCACCTCCGCGCGCACGGCGTCGGCCATGCGGCGCTGCGCGACCTGGATCAGCCAAGCCCGCGGATTGTCCGGCAGGCCCTCCATCGGCCACTGGGTCGCGGCCGCGAGCAGCGCTTCCTGCAGCGCGTCCTCTGCGGTGTCGAAATCACCGAAGCGGCGGACGAGCGTTCCGAGGACCTGCGGCGCCAGTGCGCGCAGCAGGTCCTCGGTGCTCGCCGGGAGCGGTGTGTCGTCGGGCACCGCACTCCGGTCGCTCATTGCTCGGTGGCGGGGGCGCCCATCACCGCGCGAACTTCGATGTACTCGCCGATCGGTTTGCCGCCGGGGCCGGGGGCGGCGGAGGCCTGCGCCGCGATCTCGTAGGCCCGCTCGGGGCTGTCCACGTCGACGATCCAGTACCCCGCCAAGAACTCTTTGGTCTCCGGGAAAGGCCCGTCCGTGACCACCGGCGCCGACCGGCCGTCCGAACTGACGATCCGCGCCTCCTCCGGCCCGGCCAATCCCTGCGCGTCCACCAACTCGCCCGCCTCGGCCAGTTGCGCACCCAGCGCGCGCTGGAAGTCTATGTGCGCCTGGATCTCTTCCGGGGACCATTCGTTGATCGGTGTGTCGCAGTACTTGGTGGGTGCGTAGGTCTTCAGCAGCATGTATTTCATGGTCGATTTCCTCTCCGGCGTTCGGTCGCTGGGAGCGCTCCGGTGGCGCCCGCGAGGAGGTCGGAGCACGTCGCGTGCGTTCGACACATCTCTGCAGTGATCCACATCACATCTCGGCCGAGGTGTCGGCCAGCCGATCCGGATCGACCGGTTCGCCCGCCAGGATCAGTTCCTTGATCCGGTCGGTCACGTCCCAGACGTTCACGTTCATCCCGGCGAGCACGCGGTTGTTCCCGTCCAGCCAGAACGCCACGAACTCGCGTGCCGCCGTGTCGCCGCGCACGACGACCCTGGCGTGTTCGCCCGGCGCGGCGTACCCGGTGTACTCCATGCCCAGGTCGTACTGGTCGGTGAAGAAATAGGGCAGCCGGTCGTAGGAAGCCTGCTTGCCGAGCATGGTCGCGGCGGCGACCGCGGGTTGGTTGAGCGCGTTGGCCCAGTGCTCCACCCGGACCCGCCTGCCGAGCACAGGGTGCTGCTGGGCGGCGATGTCACCGACCGCGACGATGTCCGGATCGCTGGTGGCCAGGCGTTCGTCGACCAGCACGCCGTCGTCCACGGCGAGACCGGCGTCGGCGGCCAGCTCCACGTTCGGGCGCGCGCCGACGGCGACCAGCACCGCGTCGGCTTCGATCGTGCTGCCGTCGGCGAGCCGGACGCCGTTGGCGACCGCGGTCGCGATCGCGTCCTCGGTGGTGATCGCCTCGACCTGCGCGCCGAACCGGAAGTCGACGCCGTTGGCCCGGTGCAGATCGGCGAACACCTCGCCCATCTCCGGTCCGAGCACCGCGAGCAGCGGCAGGTCGGCGCGTTCGACGATGGTCACCTCGACGCCCGCCGCCCTGGCCGCGGCGGCGACCTCCAGGCCGATCCAGCCGGCGCCGATGATGACGAGCCGCCGCGTCGCGCTGCCGAACAGCTCGATCAACGTGTCGGAGTCCTCGATGGTGCGCAGCGTGTACACGTTGGGCGCGTCGGCGCCGGGAACGGGCAGTGTCCGCGGCGTGGAGCCGGTGGCGAGCGCGAGCTTGTCGTAGGACAGTGTGGAACCGTCGGGCAGGGTGACCGTCTTGGCCCCGGGGTCCAGCCCGGTGACGGTGGTGCCGAGGCGGATGTCGATGTGGTGGTCGCGATACCACTGCGCGGGATCGACGATGAATTCCGGCAGCGCCTTCTTCCTGAGCAGATGCTCCTTCGACAGCGGCGGCCGGTCGTAGGGCAGGTGCTCCTCGGCGCCGATCAGTGTCACGCTTCCCTCGAAGTCCTTCTCGCGCAGAGCTTCTGCTGTCTTGGCCGCGCCCAGTCCGCCGCCGACTATGACGAAATGCTGGTCAGAACTCATCGCGGACTCCTTCTCCGAAGGGAACCAAGCACCTGCCGGTCAACCCTACTGGCAGCCGTGCGCGCCGCTCGGGAAAACGGATGCCGCGAGTGGGAACGAATCGCGCGCCGACGTGGTTGCTCGGTAGGGCGGCGCAGTGTGCGGCCGCCCGTCCGCTTGCGATCGAGAGGAAGCCGCCCGTGACCGACGAAGCCACCAAGGACGTCGCCGATTTCTGGTTCGACCCGCTGTGCCCGTGGTGTTGGATCACGTCCCGCTGGATCCTCGAGGTCGAGCAGGTGCGCGACATCGAAGCCCAGTTCCACGTGATGAGCCTGTCGGTGCTGAACGAGGGCAGAGATGTGCCGCCGCAGTACAAGGAACTGCTCGACACGGGATGGGGCCCGGTCCGCGTCGCGATCGCCGCGGCGCAGGAGCACGGCGACAAGGTGCTGTCGCCGCTGTACACCGCGATGGGCACGCGCATCCACAACCGGCGGGCCGAGTACGAACGCGAGAGCCGCAAGGAGACCCTCGCCGCGGTGATCGCCGACGCGCTGGCGGAGGTCGGTCTGCCCGCCGAGCTGGCCGCGGCCGCCGAGAGCACCGACTACGACGAGGCGCTGCGTGAGAGCCACCACGCGGGCATGGACAAGGTGGGACCGGACGTCGGCACCCCGACCATCCACATCAACGGGACCGCGTTCTTCGGTCCGGTGCTGTCCCGTATTCCCCGCGGCGAGGAAGCGGGCAAGGTCTGGGACGGCGCGGTGGCACTGGCGTCCTACCCGCACTTCTTCGAGCTGAAGCGCACGCGGACCGAAGATCCGTCGTTCGACTGAGCACCCGCGCCCGGGTGCCGTCGCGCGGCACCCGGCCCGGTCAGAACGCGGACTTCGGCGGGCTCGCGGGCACCTGGCCGTAGGAACTCGCGTACCCGCCCGCGGGCACACCGGCGCCCGCGGGCGGGGCAGGGCGCAGGAACAGCTTCCCGTGCCTGCTGCGATCGCGCAGCGCCCACATCCGCCAGGTGAGCACGGGGTGGCTGGACAGAGCGTTCACCATCCAGACGAAGAAGCCCTTCTCGACGGCCGCCCGGTCGGCCATCTCGTCGAAGCCGACCAGCCGGTTCATGTACTTGCCCGCGGCCAGGGTGCCCATGGCGGCGGACGCGCCGGTGTGCCGATTGCAGAAGCCGTGGTTGTCGGCGGTGTACTCCTGCGCGCGGATCAAGCTGCTGCCGACGACCGGCAGGAACGGCACCAGGAACATGCCCAGCTGCCGCCAGTACGACGTGTGCCCCGCCGCGATGTGACCGACCTCGTGGCCGATGATGAACGCCAGCGCGTCGGGTTCGCGTGCGGCGCCGCCGATCTCGAACAGATCGCTGTAGACCACTACGTAGCGCCGGAACCCGTGCCCGCTGGCGAACGCGTTGATCTGGCCGTTGCCGAGCACCACGTAGGCGTCCGGCACCTTCGACATGCCGAAGCGAGCGGCGGCGTCCACCACCATCTGATAGCCCTCGGGGAACTGGGTCGGCGACATCTTCACGCCGTTCACCCGCTGGCCCGCGTAGTTGATGCCGCGACCGAACCACAGCAGCAGCGGGGCGGCCGCGAACGCGAGGACGTACTGGTCGAAGTTCCCGGTGGCGAGCAGCACCAGCGCGATCAGATACGCGAACACGGTGAACACCACCACGACGACGAGCATCGGTATCTCCCAGCTGTGCCGTGCGGGCATGCCGAACGGCGACAGACCGCGGGGCTGCCGCTGCGGCGGAGCTCCGGGGGGCACCGGGGCGCCGGGGTAGGAGCCATAGGGCGCCGGATACGCAGCCGGGGGCGCGGACGGATAGGAGCCCGAGGTGTACTGCTGGCCGTACGACGCGGCAGGCGTGCTCCGATCCGAGACCCACCCGCCCTGCTGGGCGTACGGGTCGGCCTGTCGGCCCGCCTGGTCGGACGGCTGGGGTTCGAACGGCTGCATGGAATGAACTCTATTCAGTTGCCGGGAACGGGGTCGGCGCGTCGGCCGTGTCATCGGGCACTGTGGCCGCGAACACAACTGGCGCATCAGTCGATTCGCGCGGGCCCGCCGCGGTGTTAATCGCGGGGCAAGCCCTCTCGCCGCCGCGCGGCGGCCACCTGACACAATGCCTGCCATGCGCGTTTACCTGGGTGCCGACCATGCCGGTTTCGAACTGAAGAATCACGTCAAGGCCCATCTGGAGCAGGCGGGCCACGAGGTCGTCGACTGCGGCGCGCTCGAGTACGACGCGCTGGACGACTACCCCGCCTTCTGCATCGAGGCGGCCCGCCGGACCGTCGCCGACCCCGGCAGCCTCGGCCTGGTGTTCGGCGGCAGTGGCAACGGCGAACAGATCGCCGCGAACAAGGTGCCCGGCGCCCGGTGCGCGCTGGCCTGGAGCGTGGAGACCGCGAAGCTGGCACGCGAGCACAACAACGCGCAGCTGATCGGCATCGGCGGCCGCATGCACTCGACCGAGGAGGCGCTGGCCATCGTGGACGCGTTCGTCTCCACCCCCTGGTCGGGCGAGGAGCGCCACCAGCGGCGCATCGACATCCTGGCCGAGTACGAGAAGACCGGAATCGCCCCGGCGGTTCCCGCGTACTGAGCGCACGGCGGTCGTAACCGGCTGTGCCGGAAGGACATACGCTGCACCGCCTCGCGCGGCTGCATCAGCGTCGCCTCGCGGGCGGTGTGGTGCGCGTATCGAGCCCGCAAGGCAAGTTCGCCGCGGGCGCTGCCCGCGTGGACGGGCAGGTGCTGACGAAATCCGAGGCGTGGGGCAAACACCTCCTGCACCACTACGACTCGGGCCTGGTGGTGCACGTGCATCTCGGACTGTACGGCACGTTCACCGAATCCGCGTTGCCGATGGGGGAGCCGGTCGGGCAGGTCCGGATGCGCTTGTCCGGGGAACCGGACGGGCAGCCGGGCTTCGGCACCGACCTGCGCGGGCCTGCCGCGTGCGAGATCCTGCTGCCGCCGGAGGTGACGGCGCTCACCGATCGGCTCGGTCCTGATCCGCTGCGGCGCGGCGCCGATCCGGACCGGGCGTGGCAGCGCATCCATCGTTCCCGCAGGCCGATCGGCGCGCTGCTGATGGACCAGCAGGTGGTCGCAGGGGTCGGCAACGTCTATCGCGCGGAATTGCTGTTCCGCCATGGGATCTCCCCGAATCGTCCGGGTACGGAGCTGTCCGCGGGCGAATGGGCGGACATATGGTCCGATCTGGTCGCGCTCATGCGGGTAGGGGTGCGCGTCGGGAAGATGGTCGTGGTGCGGCCCGAACACGATCACGGCGAGCCCTCGTATGCCCCGGATCGCCCGCGCACCTATGTCTACCGCCGCCAAGGCGCCCCGTGCCGTCTGTGCGAGACGCCGATCGCCCATCAGGTGATGCAGGCGCGGAATCTCTTCTGGTGCCCCACCTGTCAACCCGGCTGACCCGGATCGGCCGGGTCAGCCGGCGACGGCGGTGTCGATGTCCGGCTCGTCCGCGAGGGCGAAGCGGCGCCCACCGGCCGTCTTCGCGGAGTACATCGCGCGATCGGCGCGGCGCAGCAGATCGGTGAAATCGAGCGGGCTGCCCGGCGGGTTGTAGGCGGTGCCCACGCTGGCCGACACCGGAACGGGCCCGGCCGACGACCAGACCGGGTCACGCAGCGCGGCCACGATCCGATGCGCGAGGTCACCGAGGTTGTTGTGGTGGGGGTTGGTCGCGAGCACGAACTCGTCACCGCCGTACCGGCAGATCACCGTGTCCGGCGGGCACACTTCGCGCAGTCTGCCGGCCAGTTCGACCAGCACTTCGTCACCGATCGCATGCCCGTACCCGTCGTTGATCTGCTTGAACCGGTCCAGGTCGATCAGCAGCAACCCGACGCCGCGCGTCGGGTCGGTGGCCATCAGGCGCACCTTGTCCTGCAGCAGCGTCCGGTTGGCCAGATCGGTCAGCGCGTCGTGGGTGGCCTCGTGGCGCAACCGGTGCTGCAGCGCGGCGATCTCCTGCACGCGCAGCGACACCTTGGCCGACAGGTTCTGTTCCTGTTGCGCGAGAGCGCGCTCCTGAAGCGCCTGGGCGTAACTGTCGATGGCCTGACTGGCGATGAACGGCCAGCGTGTGGCCACCAGGGAGCCGGGCGTGCCGGATGGGAAGCCGAGCAGCCAGCGCGTGGCCTGCGCCAGCATCCGGATCCGGTCGAACGGCGCATCGGCGAGCCGGGCCCCGAGCATGCGTGCTTCCGGAACCGGGAACGGCTCGCATCGCGCGAGTGTGAGCAGGCGCTCGACGATCTCGATCAGCACCGGTTCCAACTGCTGGGGCGCCGCGCCCGAACCGGGCTCGGCGCAGACCGCACGGGCCCATGCTCGGGCCATAGCGGCTACCGGGGGCTCGATGTCGGTCGACATCGGACTCACCCGGTGTGGGCGACGTCGGTACCCAGGTGCCCTGTAGTCACACAGGCGCCGGCGTCACCCTGATCGTTCCCACTGCTACGCGGTTGCGTCCACCTGGTTCGGCGCACGTTCACCGCCCCCTTTCCAGATACCCCCGTCCGGCAAAAAGGATCCTAGCAAGCCACTCGGCATCGAAAAGCGGAGATTTGCAACGTGTTCTCGACGCCTGGCGAATGGCGATCGGGTATGTGATCGTTCCCGTCGCGTTGGTGTTACACCGGATTCCCGTTCGCTGCAAAATCGCGGCGCGACGCGCTGGCGACACGCTGTACGAGGTGTGCGGAGAGTGGTGCGTGAGCCACGGGGGCGGTCCGGACCGTCCACGCGCCGCTTGCTTCACGAGAATCTGTTCTCGCACGCGACGTCCTCGTCTTCCCTGTCGAGTTGCGAATGGTTGTTCCTGGCGTGCTCGAGGTGGGCGCCTGCTCGCGGTCCTCGGGCCGAACCGGCTCGGGTACCGCTCGCCGCCCAGTGGCGCGATGTCGGTGTCATCCCGCTCTCCCGGCCACTGGGTTGCCGTGCGATCGGCCGAGGGTTCGCCGGAAAGACTTCTCGGCGCAGAGCGCCCGGAACCCTGCTCGGTGTCGTGGCCGTGGCTGCGCGACACGCCGCGCGCGGCGGTTGTGACAGCGAGTCGTGCGGTCCTCATCGGAATTCCCTCGAGCGAAGTTCCTGGCGTGACATCTGTGTCATCTGAGTTTCGCCCACCGGAATCCGACACGCCAGAGTTTCAATGAAAAATCACCTTTAAAAATTTCCGGCGCGCGCTACCGCGTGCCCGCGCGCCCGCCGTGCGACACTGGACGCGGCAACCCTGGAGCGCTCCGGCGGGCAACCTGCGAGATCGCGCTGCGCGGGGGGCTGATTGGCGTTTCGGAAGCCTGGTTCGGTACAGTCGGATCGCACACGACATCGTGGCGATCCCATCGGTGTCGTATGCCTGCGGGTGTAGTTCAATGGTAGAACCTCAGCCTTCCAAGCTGATGGTGCGGGTTCGATTCCCGTCACCCGCTCCACGGAGCATTCATCCTCGTCGGCGGCCGCCGCGTCGCCGCGAGGGCCACGGGGTGTAGCGCAGCTTGGTAGCGCATCCGCTTTGGGAGCGGAGGGTCGCAGGTTCAAATCCTGTCACCCCGACCATCGTTCGGGGGTGAGGTTCGTGCTCGGATCTCGATCGGCAGGCGGTGCCGCCGCCGCGCCGTCCTCGATCATCGGATCGGTATACCTACGTATCCCAGCGGGTTTCGCCCATGTGCGACGGCGGCCATGGGGAAGGCGCGGAGACTTCCGTCTGCGGCTGCGGTCGCCGGACACCCCGTGGCAACCCTTCGGCACCGGCCCTGAGTAGCCGAGTTCGACGATTCGCCGGCCGTCGCGTTCGACGCGCGAGATCGGATATGAGACATTCGGGCCGCCGTCACCGGCGCAGCGCTCGAAAAGCTCGAACGATTTTGTCTACTTAAGTATTCGACAGCGCCGGATCGAAATAAGAGAACGGTCGGTTCGCGGCTCGCGCCGTCACTGTTCGGCTTGCCCCTGCGGGCTGGTGGCCACCGGCGGCAACTCGGAGTGCCGGGCGAACGCCTGATCGATCAGTTCCGACGTGGCGCGAGTGACGATCAACCGGGCGATCGCCAGATCGGTCTCCAGTTTCGTGCGATCCCGCGGCGTTCGTGCGGATTCCTCGTAGGTCTGCCCGGCCAGCCGGTAGAACAACTCGGTGGCGAAGCGGTCGGCGATGCGATCGCAGTCCGCGCGCAGACGTTCGACCAATTGGAACGTGTCCTGCATAGGCAGCCCGGTGTCGTGCAGCCGGGTGGCCAGATCACAGCACCGTGGATTCGTGACCCGATACGCCTCGAGCGGGTCCTCGCTGGAGGCCAGCGCCTGCTTCGCGTAGTCCGGCAACTCCGCGTAGCTGTCCTGTGGCTCGGTGGTGGCTTCCGGGTCTGCTTCGGCTGCGTTCTGACTCTTCACTCCGAGTACATCGGCGAGTCCGTCGCCACGGTCCCAGGCTTCGAGCAGTTCCCTGATCCCGTTCAGCTTCATGCCCCGCCCCAGCAAGCGGCTGATCGTTTGCAGCCGGTTGAGGTGGTCCGACCCGTAGTACCCGATCCGCCCGCGCACCTCCGGCGAGGGCAGCAGACCTCGCTCGTGGTACACGCGGACGCTGCGCACGGTGGTGTCGGCTGCCCGTGCCAGTTCGTCGATCGTGAATTCAGAGTCTGCAGCCATGTTTAAAAGGAAACCATAGTCGGGCCCCCGTGGAAAACGGTCCGTTTCATAACGTGCCGTTAAAGACGGTAGCTGGGTGTTGCTTGAAGGTCAACGAGCCGTTACATAGCGGTACAAAAGGTTGTGTGCTGGGCAACAGTGGGCTACCGTGCGTAGACCAGCTTATCGCGGCTGGGTTCCGGGGACTGTTGAGCAGCCCTGATGATGTCCGATCCATGGGCCACGCACCTGCCAGAGGTGTGTGCTCGGCATCCCCGGAGATGGCTATGAGCATTACGCGAACCCTTCCGATGGACACGGGATCCATTGCGTCAGCAAAGATCTCGTCGATTCCGGCAAAGTCGAACCAGCGGCCCCCGTGCGCCGACGTCCCCGACAACTGGGACATGGACAGCGGGAATCCGGATGCCTGGCGAGCGGCGGTACGCACCTGCCAGAGTTGCCCGCTGCTCACGCAGTGCCGCCAATTGGCGCAGACGCTGACCACCCGGGGTGACGGTCCCCGCGCGATGATCTGGGCCGGCGTCGCCTATGACAACTCCGGCAGCGTCATCGAGAACCTGGACCGGCACCGCGCCGCGCCGATCGACCACAAGCGCCCTATGCGCATCATTCGCACCGGGCCGCGTCCGCTGCGTACCGTATCCACTCTTCCCGCACCCCGTCGGCACATCGTGCTCGGGCAGCCCCTGAAGCCGACCGGCACCGACGGTCTGTGACTATGCTGCGTGCAGCTTTTCGCGTCGAGTCCTTCGGTGGTGCGTAACTCATGACAGTGCTGGCATTGGAGATCGGGTCGTCGGGCTTCGCGGCGACCCGGGTCGCGGACGATGTCGACACCGACGACGTCCGGAGGATCCCGATCCCGGTGACGGGCGCCTGGGATAAATGCCAGGATCTGCTGCTTGAGGTCGCGGGTGGTGGCGAGGTCACCGCCCTCGGCATCGCTTCGGCCGGGCCGATCGACATGGCGGCGGGGGTGATCGCGCCTTCCGAGGTGCCGGAATGGCGAGCCGGTTTCGGCATCGTTCAAGCCGCGCGGAAGTTGTTTCCGAAAGCACAGGTTCCGCTCGCGCTGGACGGCGTCTGCCTGGCGCTGGCGGAGCGAGGTTTCGGCGCGACGAGCGAAGTGATGGACAGTCTGGCGCTCAACGTCTCCGATCGCGTCACCGGCGGGGTGGTCGTCGGCGGCTTCGTGTTGGTGGGGCGTACCGGCAACGCGGGGCACATAGGTCATGTCTTGGTTCCCGGCTTCGACGATCGGTGCTCGTGTGGCGGCCGCGGTTGCCTGGAGGCGGTCGCCGGTGGCCTGGCCGTGGTGCGCTGGGCGCGGGAGCAGGGCTGGGCGGGCGCGTCGGTGCAGGAACTGCTGGACGCCGCCCGCGTGGGCGAGGACATTCCCGCCGCGGCGCTCGGCCGAGCCGGAACGGCGCTCGGCCGCGCGATCGCCTCCACGGCGGCACTGCTCGATCTCGACCTCGTCGTGCTCGGCGGCTCGCTCGCCGCCGCGGGGCCCGCGTTGTGGAAACCACTCGGCGAGGCGGTCGCCACGCATGCCAGGCTGAGCTTTCTGCCCGGATTGCGGGTGCTTCCCTCGCAGCTGGGAGACGTCGCGACGATCATGGGCGCGGGTGTGCTGGCCCTGTCCGGAAAGAATGCCTGATCGATCGCGCGGTGGTGTAATGCCCTGCGCGCGAGCGAATTCAAGCCGCGCATGGATTGCCGAGGGAATGCCGTCGGCTGCGGTCGACGGCTTCCGTTGATCTTGTAGACCAGTTTGCGGCGGATGTGCCGTTGGGCTGCGCGCCGGTGGAAGGGGGGTTCTCCCGAAGCGGACGTGAACAAAATGAACACGGCTGCGCGTGCTACGTGAACATGGTGGAGACTTCATGGGAACGGGCGGCGATGTCACGGAGTTGATTGCGCCGCTAAATAACGGTACATTGCCTGAGTCACAATGTCTCATCCGGGTTGGCGGACCCGGAGGAACGGCTGGTCGGGCAAGTGCGAAGCGAAGTGGCGCAGTGATTCCATGGGTGACGATCGAGACGTTGACGCCGGACGGCATGTCCGTGGCGTCGGTGGGGGATGCGCCGCGTGAGTTCGCGAGCTGGCAGCGGGTGCTGCAGCGAACCCTGTCCAAAACACCGGCGTTGTACGACAAGCTCACGACCGCAGGGCTGACGGAGGCGATCCAGACCGCGCACGATCAGGCGCAGGACGTCGACCTCGCCATTCAGACGCGGGCGGGGCGGCACCAATTGCTCATCCGCCCGATCTTCGGTCCGGCGGGCGACGTGCACGCGGTGCGACTGTGGCTGGGCCCCGCGTCCGAGCGGGTGCCTCCGTTGCGCCCGGCGGTGGGCGCCATCTGGGACCTGAGCAGTCAGACCATTCAGCAACCGAGCGGCATCACGCGGCTGTCCGGCAGTACCGCCGAAGAGTACGTCCCCAGGATGTCGATCGCGGAACTGTTCCACCGGGTATCGAGTTTCGACCGGCACGCCGAGATGCTCGATCTGCTCTACGACCCCAAGCCCGGTGAGCGAATGCAATTCGACACCACCGTGATACACGGATTCGGGCGCCCGGCCCAATGGCGGATCACCATTCGTGCCCGCGACGACGACCGCACGCGCGGCGCTTGGTGGCTGATCGAGGACGTGACCTCGGAGAACGCGCCTGCGGCGTGGCCGACCTTGGAACGAATCGGATTGCGGGAGGCGCATCGCCGGGCGGGCACGCATCTGGCCGTGGTCCAGCTCGAGCACACCAGCATCTCGCACTGGCTCACCGATCCCGCGCCGTGGGTGCGGTGGGACTACCTCTTCCGTCCGGTCGACGTCTTCCATCCGGACGACCGTCCCCGGCTGGCGGAACTCGGCGAACGGCTGCGGTCGGGCGACAGTTGCGGTGTGACGTTGCGGGTACTCAACTACGGCGGCGGTTACACGCCCACGTCGCTGCTCCTCTACCCCTATCCCGGGTACTCCAGCAGACAGCTGGCGATCGCCCAGCTGGTCCGTGTCGCCGACGATGTTCCGTTGCTGGAAACCCATCGCCAGGTGCTGGAACCGCGGCAGCGCAACGCGCCGATCGGCTACGACGAACAATTGCGTCATTGGCTCGCGGGCAGGATGAAAAGCAACCCGGCCTGCTGACAGTTTAGTTCCCATGAGTGGGAACTACCGGCCGGTTAACAACGCCTGTGCTCTCTACCATTTCGGGAGTGAGGACAGGCGTTCGTGAGTCGGCAGATTCGGGTGAGGCACTGCTTCGCCGGATGGCCGCCCGCCGCCGTCGCGACAACATTGTGGTCGCGGTGCTCGCCGTTCTCGCCGTACTCGGCGGCGGCCACGCGATTCTCAGCGTCTTCGACTCCGGTCCACCCGCACCGTCGGATGATTCGACGACGGCAATCGTCGGGCATGCGCAATTGGCCGGTTCTTACGCCGAGCAGTTCGTCGTCGCCTACCTCAGCGCCGTCGCGGGACAACAGGACCGGATCGGCGAATACGTCGGTTCCAATCAGCAGATCACGTTGCCTTCGTCAGCGCGCCAAGTCTCCGACCCCTCGGTCGTCTATGTATCGCGCGCGCTCTCGGCGGGCGGGCTCGAAGTCTGGTCGGTGACGGTGTCGGTCCGAGTCGGCAAAGTCGGCGCCGCGACCGCGCCGGATCAGCGGCAGTTCTACCGTGTCGCGGTCTCGGTATCCGACGGGCGGCTGCGTGCGCTGTCGACACCTGCCCTCGTCCAGGCTCCTTCGAAGGGCGTCGATCTCAAACTGGCCTACGGTGCGCCCTGCGCGCCGGATACTCCGCTCGGACAGGTCGCGGCGGGTTTCCTGAGTGCCATGCTGGCCGGGAACGGCGACGTGGCCCGGTACATCACTCCGGATGCCGGGCTGGCCGCGCTGAAACCGCCGCCCTTCACCGCCGTCGAGCTGACCTCGCTCACCACGGACGATTCGAGCTGCGGCTCCGGCGGCGCGAAGGCCCAAGTGCTGGCCACCGTCAACCCCAAAGCCGATACGGGAGCGACCGCGACGCTGGCCTACCCGCTCACCATGATCCGCAACGCGGGCCAGTGGCAGGTGGTGTCCATAGATCCGATTCCCGCCTTGTCGAGTCCGCTGGCGGTAGTCGTCGGTCAGGATTCTCGCGGCGGAGCGCCGCCCACTTCCACCTCGTCTTCCTCGCCGACGGTGACGATTCCGCCGGCGACACAGAACTGATCCGAGAGGCAGCCCGATGGGTAATCTCAGCAACATCCTCTATGGCATCCTGATCTTTGTCCGATGGGGCGGGATGATCATCATCGCCATCGTGACGATCGGTGTGGTGATTTCCGAGGCAGCGAAATCGAGGTTGTCGCCGGCGCGGATCATCGTCGTCTTCGGATCGGGATTGATGGCCGGGGTGGTGATCTGGATTCTGCCCACGACCATCAACTACGCGCGCACGGACGCGAACCTCATCGTCCCCGATCACCCTATCGGTGGCTATCGATGACCCAAGTCATCAAGGTGTTCACGCCGATCAAACGTGTGCCCACGATGATCGGCAAGGCGCAGAACGGGCAGAAGCTTCCGTTCGGCCCCTACACCCTGCCGCAGGTCGCCGCCGGTGTGGCGATGATGTCGGTGACCTCGGTGTGCGCCATGACTTTCCCGCTCAACCCTGCCGTCACTTTCATCACCGGCCTGGCGCTGACCATCCTGGTGGTCTTCGTGCTCGGCCTCGTCCCCTATACGGGTGTCCGGATGACCTCGCGGGCCCTGTGGCTGGGCAGGCTCATCGTCTACCGCAAGCCGGTGTCCGCCTCCGGTATGCCGATCACCGGCGACTCGGTGCGCCACACCATGTTCATCGAGGAGACCGTGGTCCTCTTGCTGCCCGACCACCCCGGCGCGGCCGTGGCCGCCGAGCCGAAGCCCGGTGTCCGCATGCTCGAGGTGGTGAGTGGGGGCGGCAAGGCTACCGACCTGTGGCGGCGGCTGAACGGTAACGACAACGGCAACGGCAATGGCCCGAATCCCGGAGGACGCCCCTGATGGCACTCGGACGAGACCTACAGCCCACCGCGGCGATTCGCGGCAATCTCCAGTTCACCCATTCCGGGCTGGTCACCGCGACCTACTTCGTCAATCCGCTCGGCTACGGGCTGCGCAAGGCCAGCGACAAGTACGACGTGAAGCTGGCGCATCACGCGCTGGTCACCAACTTGCCGAGCGGATCGCTGCTGCTGGGCATCCAGGCGCGGCTGAACACCATCGATGTGCTCACCAAGATGGTCGAAGGCGTCGACCTGGACGAGTGCGAGGACTACGCCGACGAGGTGGTCGCCTCCTACGAGCGCGTGTACGCGATCATGCCGCAGACTCGCGTCTTCCTGCTGTCGATCCCGGTCGGGGCGAGCAACTCCAGCATGTCCGCGTTGTCGCGGCTGTGGCGGGGCAGCACCACCACCATCGACGCGACGGCGATCTCCCGTGCCGACCTGGACCAATACGACGAGAAGGCGAACGAGATCCTGTCCAGGGTCGGCGGTGACTTCGATCCGGTGCCGGTGCCCGCCGCCCTGTTCCAATGGCTCTGGGAGCACTACCTTTCGCGTGGCGCGGCAGGTGATCCGGTGGCGCCCACCCGGGCGGGCGCGTTGGATGATGCGACGGCGGCGGTGTTCCGCTCCGCGGCGCTCGACGAAGGGGCGCAGGCCGACAGCAACCGGCGTATCCGGCCATCGTTCGTCCCAGTGGTCAAGGTGGTGCAGCCGGATTTCGAATACCGTCCGTCGTATCAGGCGATGCTGACGCCGCACTCGTTCCCCTACGCGGGCATGACGTTTCCAGGGGGCAGCGAGTTCCTCAACGTGCTGGAGGGTCTCGGCGACGTCACCGTCGACTGGGCTATGCGGATCTCGACCAAGCCCGCCGAGCAGGTTCTGAAGAACAACGAACTCAGTTTGCGCCGGCTGGGCGAGCAGATGGATCAGCGGGACCAGGAGGTCTCCTTCGCGCAGAACACACTGGCGTCGAAAGCGCGGATGCTCGGCGAATACAACCAGCACTTCGAAGTCAACGGCGGTGAATCGGAGGTTTCGTTCACCACCGTCATCGCCATCGGCGGCCCGTCACGGGACGCCACCATGGATGCCGTCAACACGCTCAAGCGGCGCTACAAGCGTTTCCAGGTCGACATGACCGCGCCGGTGGGGGCGCAGGTCGACCTGTGGTCGATGTTCATACCCGGCAGCGCGCCGCGGCGGGCATTCGACGATTACGCCCATATCGTCCCCTCGGACATGTGGGCCGGCTTCGTGCCGTTCACCACCAGTCAGATCGGCGACGACAGCGGTCCGGTGATCGGGGTCAACCTACTGTCGGGTCATTTCGAGCCGATCCACTTCGGCATTATGGAAGCCGCGCTGCACGACCTGTCCGCATCCTTCGCGGTGACCGGCGAACTCGGTTCGGGCAAATCGTATTTCCTGAAGTTGATGGCGGTGCTCGTACACGACATGGGCGGCCAGTTCCTCGCCATCGACCGCAGTCAGGTCGGCGAATGGGAGCACTTCGCGCGGTCGATCGATGACGCGGTCATCATCGACCTGGCAAATCCCACGGTGTCCCTGGATCCGCTGCGGTTGTTCAACCCGCGGATCGCCGGTGAACGGGCATTGGACTCCATCCTTCCGCTCCTGGATCTGTCACCGACCTCGGGTGCGGGCGCGGCGGCGAGCAATCTGCTGTCACCACGAGGCATGGCCGAGCACAAGATCAAGAGCTTGCTCGATCTTTTTCACGTCGTGCGCCGCTTGCGAGAGCATCCCGAGCGAGGCGAGGAGTACGCCGATCTGGCGGCGCGGCTGGGCACCGTGGTGGAGCGGGTGCCGGTGCTGTTCGATCCCAAGCTGCGACCGCTGCGCCTGGATGCCGCCGCGACGGTGGTCCGCAGTCACAACCTGCAACTGCCGAGCGCCGAGGAACTCACCACTCCGCACCTGTACAACAGGTTGCCGTTGACCAAGCGGCTCGGCACGGCGCTGTACGAACTGGTCGGTGTCGCGGCGAGAGAGGCGTTTCTCTCGGACAACGGCAGGTTCGGCTTGCTGGTCGGCGACGAGGCGCACCATTTCACGCAGACGCAGGTCGGCTCGGCGGTTACTTCGGATTTCAGCCGTGACGGCCGTAAGCACCTGGCCGCGATCGGGCTCGCCTCGCACGACCCGGCCACGGACTTCCAGGGCGCGGCGCACAACCTCATCCCGAACCGGTTCGTCTTCCGGCAGCGCGACGAGACGCTGGCGCGCAACAGTTTGGAGTGGCTGGGTGTCGATCTGGAGGAAGCCCCGTTCCTCTTGCAGATCCTGCGCGAAGAGACCTCGCCTCCGGTCGGGCCCGGTCGGCAGATCCCCGAGGAGCGCCGTGGCGAGATGTTCATGCGTGACGCGCTGAACCGCATCGGTCGCGGCAAGGTGCTCGGTCCGGCGCGTCCCGACCGGGCCGCGGCGATCACGAGCACCCCGACCAGCGTCAACAGTGTGCGCTCCAGCCTGCCGGAGCGATTGGTGCGCTGATGAGATCTCTACTCGGCTCGAGCATTCGCACCGATCAGTCTTCTTTCGGGATGCCCTGGGAACCGCAGTTCTGGGACACGGACCGTTGGCGGCCGCAGATGGTGTTCCGGCGATTCCGGACTTGGATCGCCGCATCCCGTCGTCGTCGGCGAACCGCGTGGATCGTCCTGGCCCTCTTCGCGCTGTTCGTCTTTCCTGGCCTCGTTCATGCGGTATCCGGCGCCCAGCCTGGCACCGCGACTCAGGGAACCGCACCCAACGCCGCGACCAGCTGGATGAACATCAGGGACTCCTACGGGGTCAATGTGTCGAGCTATATGTTGGTGGTCGATCGCGGCGGAGTGCTGAATTTGGGCAATTTCGCGCTGTGGATCATCCTCATGCCGTTGTTCGCGGTATGGCAGCTCTTATCCATCACGGGGGTCTGGCTCCCGGCCAAGGCGCTGGATTTCCAATGGCTGAACCTGATCAGCGCCCCATTGCAAGCGATGGCCCGCAACTTGACAACGCAGATCGCGACGCCCCTGATGGCCGCGACGGCGCTTGCGATCGGTGCCTTCTTCGTGGGTTATTTCATCGTTCGTGCCCTGTACGCCAAGGCCGTTACGCAGGTCGTGACGATGATTTTCTTCGCTATCGCAAGCGTGTTCTTCCTGGCGAACCCGTTGGGTGAGGCACTATCCGACCACGGGGTGCTGGTGCAAGGGCGTGACTTGGGACTCTCGGTCGCGGCGGGTCTGAACGGGAACAGCAATCCTAATCCGAACCAATTGGTCGCCACGCTGCAAATGACCATGGCGGACAATTTCGTGCGCTATCCGTTGCAGGTGTGGAACACCGGGCACGTCGTGGACAGCAACCCGTCCTGCCGGGCGGCGTGGTCCGCAGGCATGGCGGCAGGCAGCGAAGACCGGGTGCGCAACGGGATGAGATCATGCGGCGACGGCGCCGCGTATTCCGCGATGCAGAATCCGGGCGTCGGCCAGATCGGAGCCGGACTGCTGTTGTTGCTGTGCGCGGTCATTCTCTTGGCCTTCGCCGCGTATCTGTCCATCAAGATCATGTGGGCCGCGCTCGACCTGATCTATTACGGGTTCGCGTCGATCTTCGGGTTCGCCGCGGGTGGCTACATCTATGGCCCGACGCAGACATTCACCGTTCGTTGCGTGGTGCACGGCTTCATCTCCGCGGGGAAGATGGCCTTCTTCGTGATCGCCCTCGGCGTTTACGAACTGTTGCTGGGCAGCCTGTTCCGGGCCGCGAACGGTCAGATCATGGTGGTCTTCGTCATCGGTGCGGGTGTCGAGATCATCGCCATCATCCAGGTGCGGCGACTGAGCCGAAATATCGACGAGGCCAACGACTGGGTGACCAACCGTATCGGGGCGGCGATACAAAGCGGCGGATCGTCAGGGGGCGGCGGCGGTGGCGCCGCACTGGGTATGGGCTTGGGCATGGGCAACTCGGGTGCGGCCAACTCCATGTCCCCGCTCGCGATGCTCGGCGCGGTCAGCACCATCAACAGTTCGCCGGTCACAGCGTGGCTCGCCGGGGGGCGCCTCAACCCGTTCAGTCCTTGGTCCTGGCTCGACCATATGGACAAGAGGAACAAGGCGCGGGGCATGAAGACCAAGGACCTGCGAGCGGCCGCACACGCGGGGGTGAACACACAAGTGCACAACGCGAATACCGCCCGCGACGGCATCGCACGCGCCAGGCGTCGCGCTCGGAACCTTCGGCTGGCCTCGAGTGCGGATAGGGAAGCCGCGTTCGCCGCGCAGAATGTCGTGCATATGACAGGTCTGTCGTCCAATATCCCCTTCGCCCTCCAGATGGCCGGTGTCAGGCAGAGAGTCTTGCACCGGGCCTGGAACGCCACAACGGATGTCATCAAGCATACTGATAAAGAGCCGCTTCAGTCGGGTCACATCGGAAGTGTCGTTGCCGCTCACGGGCTTTTCGAGAACGATCTGGTGAACGGACATGATCCGCATATGATGATGGCCAGGTTCCATGCCCTGGAGGCCGTGGTCGATCGGTACCGAGGCGATTTCCCCGGTGGTGTCGCGCTCCGGAGCAACGAATTGGAAGAGCTCGGCAGATCGTATGTCTTGAATCCTGAGATGGATTTCATTACAAAATTGCAGAAAATTGCGAGCGGCGATACCTCGGATACGATCTTGGTGCACGGCGCCCATATTGCCGACGTCAACCCCGAACAAGCGGACCGGTTGGGGAAATGGATCACCAACGAGCATGCGCTTCGAATCCAGGCCGCCACCAATTGGGTGGCGCAGGATCCAACCGACCTCGAACGGGTTCGGGTGCTGCGTGCCGAGATCGACAACGGCACCCAGACAATCCAGTATCAACAAGGGAAGATGAGTACGGGTGCCAACTCGCTCGCGCAACCGGACACTGCTCACAGCCCGTTCATGCCGCCGGACCCGAGGCATCCCGAGGAGCCTCGCATACCGTGGGATTTGATAGATAATCTCAGAAACAGACGTCCGTGATCCGCACCGGGATTCGAAGCGTATGGCAACGGGTCTGAACGCACAGAAAGGTTCTCGATGATCGGTCGTCTCCTGACATTCATACTGATGCCGATGTGGGTATGGGTGGTGCTAGGGGGCGTCGGCGCCATGTTGCTGCTTTTGATGGGCCTGGTGCTGGTCATCGGCGGCGCCACCTCATCGATCGCGTCCGACCTGCATTACCAGTGCGACAGTGCGGTGGGGCCCGACCCCTCCGCGACGGTAACCGAGAGTCGCGCCTCGACTGTCGCGCGGCCGACGGCGCAGAGCGCGCCGACGGGCGGGTTGACCACCCTTCCCACCACCAACCCGTACGCGGAACTGACCATCGCCCCGGATGACACCGGCGCGTCCGACTGGCAGCGCGCCTGTGCGACGGCGTTGAAAGACGCGCCATATCAGGGTGTTCCGTTGCTGAACGGCAGTTCGGGTGTCGGCGCGGAGTGTGCCCGTCAGCTCGCCCTGGCCCAGGTGACGGCGAGCGGCGCGCAGAACGGCTCCGGTAGCCGCGTGGGCGCCGCGGAGTTCACCAGATCGGTGATCTACCAGGCCTCGGCAGCGCAATCGACGGGGCGATGCGCGGCTACGGGGGAGCAGCCATCCGCTACCGAGGGCGCCGGGCAAGCGAGCGGATCGGCGAGGCGGCCCTGTGGACAGGTTGACGGCGCGTCGGTAGTCGTGCTGCCGAACACCGTTGCGGCTCAGGGCGCGTGCGGCCAGCGGGTGGATCCCTCCGCGGTATCGGCGGGTGACTTGGTTTTCTGGAATTATCGAAGCAATGCGCCGACTCAGGTCGGCATCGCGGTCAGCGAGACACGGGTCGTCACAACCGATGCGACGACCGGCGAATTCGTCGAACTGGTCATCCCGAGCACGAACGACGTGCGGGTGAAGCGAGTGCTCGGCAGTGGAATGTGATGAGTAAGCGATGCCGCCAACAGAAGTAGAGCCCCAGATCGAGACCGGCGAGGAGCCCGAGGCGCCGCCGGGGCCGGTGACGCCTTGGTCGAACCGGCCGGATCAGCAGCGGCCACGGCCGGGCGGGGTGCCGGGGCAGCCTGGCAGCCCGTCTCCTGGACCGGGGCAGTCCGGCGCTCCAGGGCCGGGCCAGTCGGGGCCTGGTCAGCCGAATGGAGCAGGCGATCCCGGTCACGCGGGTTCTGCGCAGGCGAGCCCGGGTTCGTCTGGTCCGCCTGTGCCGGGTCATGCTGTGCCTGGTCAGCAGGGTGGTCCGCCGGTTCAGCAGCCGGGTCAGTCGGTTGAGGGTGCGCCGGGTGGTGTGGTGGCTCCTCGGGTGGAGGCGGCGCCGGGTGGGGGTGTGGGTCGGGAGCCTGAGCCGGAGCCGGAGCCGTTGGTGGATCCGGAGTTGGTGGCGGGTGTGGCGCCGATGGCCG
>NZ_JBIUCG010000016.1:0-229213 GCF_044548645.1 Nocardia sp. NPDC051929
CAAACTCTCCGTTGAAGACTCTCGAAACACCCCGAAAGGTGAATCAGAAATATCTAAACTAGAGTCCGAAAACCCAGCAAAACAATCGCCAGCCGGAAATTAGCTGACTAAAATGTCCGACCCTCCACACGGGGGGTGAAAAGGCCGGAACCAAAAAATATTTGGCACTGACATTCATCGACACACTATTGAGTTCTCAAAGAACACACGCACACACATCCGGGCCAGTCTCGACCGGACCTTCCGTGAGGCAACTTTCCCAGCCTAACCAAGCAACCAACCGAAGTCAAGACCATCGGCCGATCTGCGTCATACTGGGCTGACAGGCGCTCCTCGTACTACCTCGTTTCCCGGTCCTGCTCGGCGTTTCCGCTTCGCTTGGCTCCGGGTCGGAGTCCGTGTCGCTCTGACTTGGACTAAGTTACGCGGCGGATAACGCTACGTCAAATCGCCTGAACAACTTGGCGTTTCCGCAGGTCAACGGTGCGCGATCGGAGTGATCGGCGGCTTGAATCACACGGATGTGATTCAAGCCACCGCGACTGTCATGCACCTGCCCGAAGAACCCCCGCCAGGTTCTTCTTGCCGCGCCGCAGCACGAGCCAGCGTCCGTGCAGGTAGTCGGCCTCGGCAGGCGTCCATTCGATGTCGGAGATCTTCGCGTTGTTCACGGCGGCGCCACCCTCGTTCACCGCACGCCTGGCGGCGCCGCGGCTCTCGCACAGGCCGGTCGCGACGAGCAGATCCACAATGGTGTTCGATTCACCCGCCTTGATCTGCGCGACCTCACCGTCGACGGCGGCTTCGCGCAGGGCCGCGCCGAGCGTCGCCTCGTCGAGCTCACGCAGTTCACCTCGGCCGAACAGCGCCTGGCTGGCCAGTTGCACCGCATGGGTGTGGGCCTCGCCATGGACCAGGGTGGTCATCTCGGCGGCCAGCCTGCGCTGCGCCTCCCTGGCGTGCGGACGCTCGGCGGTCGCACGCTCGAGTTCGTCGAGTTCCTCGCGGGACAAGAAGGTGAACCAACGCAGGTAGCGCACCACGTCGGCGTCCGCCGTGTTCACGAAGTACTGGTACCAGGCGTACGGGCTGGTCATCTCGGGATCGAGCCACAGGCTGCCGCCGCCGGTGGACTTGCCGAACTTCTTGCCGTCCGCCGAGGTCACCAGCGGAACGGTCAAGGCGTGCACGGCCGCGCCGTCGACCCGGCGGTTGAGTTCGACGCCCGCGATGATGTTGCCCCACTGGTCGGAGCCGCCGACCTGCAGCGTGCAGCCGTAGTTGCGGCGCAGCTGCAGGTAGTCGTTGGCCTGCAGGAGCATGTAGCTGAACTCGGTGTAGGAGATGCCCTCGCCGTCCAGTCGTCGCTTGACGGTGTCGCGCGCCAGCATGACGTTCACCGAGAAGTGCTTGCCGATATCGCGCAGGAAGTCGACGGCGGACAGCGGCCCGGTCCAGTCCATGTTGTCGGCGATGACCGCTCCGGTCGGGGAGTCGTCCAGGTCGACGAAACGCTCGAGCTGGGAGCGGATCCGCTCGGCCCAGCTCGCGACGGTGTCGGCGGAGTTCATGGTCCGCTCGCCGACGTCGCGCGGGTCACCGATCAACCCGGTGGCGCCACCGGCCAGCACGATGGGTCGATGTCCGGCGCGCTGGAAACGCTTCAGCGCGAGCAACGGCACCAGATGGCCCGCGTGCAGGCTGGCCGCGGTGGGATCGAAGCCGGCGTAGAGGGTCAGCGGCCCGGCGGCCGCCGCCGCACGCAAGGCATCCAGGTCGGTGGACTGCGCGATCAGACCGCGCCAGGTCAGTTCGTCGATGATGTCGCCGCTCACGATGTCCTATCTTTCCGCACGAGGTTCGGGGCCACGTGTGCACCTCGGTCTCGGGCGCGCGGCGGTGTCGGTCGAATGATTTACATGCGAGCGGTCGAGGTGTCCGCCCGACCCGTTCGCGGAGACGGATCGCCGTCCGGTCTCGCCGCGTTCGGTGAACGAGCACAGGTGCGAGGTTCCGTGCCGCATCGGACCGCTACGCGGCGCTCGCCGCACTCGCGCGAGAGTTCGTGGTGGATGGCCGAGGCTCGCGGTCGAGACGGTCGTTCGACGACGAGCCCGGCAGAGTGATCGACGGTAGCGAGCACCTGGTGAGCGCACCGACCCAGAGCGCCCCAGGCGTCCACCGCGACGTATTACCCCGTAATGCGCATCGACGGTCGGTGGACCGGAGTCCACCGACCGTCCACTACGCGTGCACTCAGCGCGGCAGCATTTCCCGGACCGCGGCGATGCTGTCGCGGCGCTGGTAGGCGATCCAGGCGAACACGACGGCCAGCACCAGCGGGAACGGAGCCAGCGCGGGAGCGCCCAAGAGGAATGCCTGGGTGGCGGCCGCCAGCACCATGGTGACCGAAAGGCCGGAGGCGGCCAGTCCACTCAGCCGCGGCACGAGCAGACCTGCGCCGCCCGCGACCTCGACCAGGCCGGTGAGGTACCGGAACCAGTCGCCGAATCCGATCTCGTGGAAGATCCGCACCGCGTCGGACTGACCCACCAGTTTCGGCATGCCCGAGGCGACGATCAGGAACAGGCCGAGCAGGATCTGCAGGGTCCACAGGGTGCGGTTGAGCACCTTGCCGGGGCGGGCTACGGCGACGGTGCCGGTGGTGGTGATGGCGGTCATGGTTCTGTCCTTCGGGTCGGTGGCGCCGGGTTGGTGGCGCGTTCACCTGATAGGACGGGAACCTTCGCGAAAACTCATCGCGCCGCGGCGAAAAGTCTCGACGAGCCGTCAGACCGACTGCGCGGCGGACAAGGGAGCGCGCGGACTGCGCCGGTACACCGACACCGCCCGCGAACCCGGAAGCCAGAAACGCCACGGCACATCCGCCGCGCTGCTGACGCCGACCCGTGGGCCACTCGCGATCTCGGCGGCGTCGACGGGGCTGTCCAGTTCCAGCCGGATCGGCGACGACGGATCGAGCAGCGGAGTTCCGTAGTCGCTCAGAGTGATTCCCAGCGCACCGCCGAGATTGCCCGGGCCACGGGCCAAGTCGAGATCGGATCGGGCGCCGGGACGTCGCGCGCGCGCCGTCTCCAGTCCCGCGACGACCTCGCCGGAGCGGATGAGCGCGGCGCTGGCGATGCCGTCCGGTCCGCTCGTCACGTTGATGCAGGTGTGCATGCCGTAGCTGAGGTACACGTACAGCACACCGGCGGGGCCGAACATGACGCCGTTGCGCTTGGTCCGGCCGCGACCGGAATGCGATGCCGGATCCGGCCACGGCCCGGCCGGGTCTCCCCCGTAGGCCTCGACTTCGACGATCCGGACACCGACCGGGCCCGACCACAAGGTAGCCCCGAGCAGACGGCGGGCGGCGGCGGGAGGTTCGACGGCAAGTTCCTCGACATATTGGGCACACACAGCCGCCATTGTCCTCGACGGCGACAACGGAGGCGGGGCAGCGCAGCCGCTCGGCACGCGTACCGCCTCGGCACGAACGATCGCGACGAGGACATGACGGCGTGCCATGTGGCGTGAGCGCCGATGCGCACAGACCGACCCGACCCTCGACGACCGGCGGAAATCGTTGACCCGGCCGACCGGAGCAGACAGTGTGCGCATTCAGATATACGCGCTGTGCTCGCCGGACCGCAGTGTGAGCAAGTCGTCGGCGATCACGGCGGCGTACGCCACGATCACGATCGCGGCAAGTTGCGCCCAGGAGACCCAGTAGACGCCGATCGGGGTGGTGGCCGCCACCGCGAGCGCCGCGAGCAGGCGCGCCCAGGGACGCGTCAACCGCAGTGCCAGGCGGAAGAAGAACTGACCGAGGAAGTACAGCGCGACGCCGCCGGAGAGCGCGGCGGCCACGGCGACCGGGCTCGCCACGCCGCCCCGGGCGATGCTCATCTGGATACCCGCCGCGGCCACGATGACGCCGATCAGCAGTGGGTACAGGGCGTAGCCGTAGGCCAGTACGGCCGGCCGGGACCGTTCCCGGTCCGGCACCGCGGCCAGCGCGTGCTCGCCGCGCTCGTCGTCGACGCCGAAGTACGCCCACCACAGGACGTAGGCCAGGCAGAGGCCGAGGCCGACGGTGGCGATCAACTCCGGCGTGATCCGCTCTCCGGCCAGCCCGGCGCCGATGGCGACGAGGGATTCGCCGATCGCGACGATCACGACCAGCCCGTGCCGCTCGCAGAAATGACTGGCTCGGACCACGAAGTCGCCCGTGTCGACCAGATAGGGGCTGATCACCTGCACCGCGAACGCCGATATCCAGCAGGCGTACTGCACCCAGTCGTGCACGAACCCACCCGCCAGCACGAGGGCGGCGGCCAGGGCGTTGAGCGGGGCGATCCGGCGGATCGCGGTGGTCGCCGACGTGCCGCCCGCCGAGGCGAACAGCGCGGTATGCACGGCGGTGACCAGGACGTATCCGAACCCGAAGGCGATGCCGGTGCCGTGGAACGCGTCCGGGATGGCCAGAGCGAGGACGAAGAAGGCGAACATGCCGACCAGCAGCCAGGTCCGCCGGGCGGAACTGTTCGGCGCGACCTCGTTGGTGAGCCACACGTAACCGGAATACATCCACCAGATCACCCCGAACAGCAGCGCCACCTGCGCGAGTGCCTGCCAGCCTGGATGGTGTGTGTAGACGTGCGACAGCTGGGTGATGGTGAGAACGAAGACGAGATCGAAGAACAGCTCGAGCGTCGAGGCCCGTACCTGTCCGCCGTCAGCGGACAGGGCACTCTGGTTGGTCACGGCTGGAGCCTAGAACGGCGGAAGATCACCCGAGCGCGTCGGTGCCCATGGAAAGGCCCTTCAGCTTGTACGGGTTGACCTGGAACCGGAGGTTCTGGATTCGTCCGTCGACGATGTCGTAGGTGAACGCGGCCACCGGGGAGCCGCCGATGAATACGAGCGCGCCGAGTTCACCGTTGATGCAGGCGGATTCGAACACGAAGCCCGCGACGACCGGCTTGGCCAGCACGCCGAGGATCCAGCGGGCCACGTGATCGGGTCCGTACAACGGTCGGCGCGCCGCGGTGACCACGCCGCCGCCGTCCGACCACGACGTGACGTCCGGGGCGAGCAGATCCATCAGCGCGTTGAGATCGCCGCCGGAGCAGGCGGCCATGAATCGGGCGGTGACATGGTCGCGCTGCGCCTTGTCGGTGTCGAACCGCGGCCTGCGGGATTGCACGTGCTGCTTGGCGCGGTGCGCGATCTGCCGGATCGCGGGTTCCGGCCGGTCCAGGGTCTCGGCGATCTCGGCGTGCGTGTAGCCGAAGACCTCGCGAAGCAGGAAGACCGCGCGTTCGACAGGACTGAGCGTTTCGAGAACCACCAGCATCGCCGTGGAGACGGTGTCGGCCAAGTCGGTCTCCTCGGCGATGTTCGGTGCGGTGAGCAACGGCTCGGGCAGCCAGGGGCCCACGTAGTTCTCGCGGGTGGCCTTGGCCGAGGTGAGCCGGTTGAGCGACAGGTTGGTGACCGTGCGCACGAGGTAGGACTTGGGTTGCCGCACCGTCGACCGATCGGTGGCGTTCCACTTCAGCCAGGCGTCTTGGAGGACGTCCTCCGTATCGGTGACGGTCCCCAGCATCCGGTACGCGGTGGCGAACAGCAGACGTCGGTGTTCGAGAAACGGGTCCTGCTCGGTTGTCCGGTCGGTCATGGCTGAATTCTCCTGGTGGCTCGGCCACCTTTCGACAGCGCGACCGACACCGTCATCCGCTTGCTCAGCGCGAAGGTCGGTATCGGGCTGCTGCTGACGGTCTCCTTGTAGATGACCGCGGCGCGTCCGGCCAGGTAGCCGCGGCGCGGGCGGTCGTCGGCTTTGGTGAACTGGATGACCGCGTCCTTGCGGCCGAGGCTGACCGGCTGGTGGAAATACCCGAAGCGGAACGGCCGCACGCGCTTGCCGCGCAGTTGCCGCGCGATGACGTCGGCGGTGTAGGCGGCGGTAGGCATCCCGCTCTGGCAGGTGCCGTGGATCTGCCCCCACGCTTGACGGACCGCGGCGGCGTCGCCGATGGCGTGGACGGCCGGATGCGACACCGACCTCAGGGTCGGGTCGACCACGATCAGCCCGTGCGCGTCGGTCTCGATGCCCGCCCGCGCGGCCAGCGGTGACACGCGAACACCCGCCGTCCACAGCGTCAGGTCGGTGGGCACCAACTCGCCACCGGCCAGTTCGACGGCGTCGGGCAGCACCTTCACCACGGCCCGGCCGGTCTCGCGGGTGACGCCGAGGCGATCGAGCGCACGATGCAGGTACGCGCGGGCGTTCGTCCCCATCATGGCCCCGAGCTCGCCGGTGCTGATCAGGGTGACGCGCGCGCCGGGATGACTCTCGGCGATCTCGGCCGCCGCCTCGATGCCGGTGAGGCCGCCGCCGCAGACCGCGACGGCGCCGCCGCGCGCCGCGACCTCGGTGAGGCGCTCGGCGAACCGGTGTGCGGTGGCGGGGTTGTCGAGGGTCCACGCATGGTCTGCGGCGCCGGGCACGATGGTCGTGTCCGCGGTGCTGCCCAGGGCGTAGATCAATTCGTCGTAGGGAAGACGAGTCGTCTCGTCGACGGTCACCTCTTGGTTCACCGGATCGATGGCCGTGGCCCAGCCCTGGACGAAGGCGACCCCGGTGCCTTCCAGCAGTGCGGGAATCCGGTGGTCCGCGAGTTGCTGACCGGCGGCAACCTGATGCATGCGCAGACGCTCGGTGAATCGGGCCGAGGGGTTGACCAGCGTGATCCGGACGTCGAGCGCTCGGGTGCGCCGGGCCAGCCGCACGGCGGCGAGCATGCCGGTGTAGCCGCCGCCGAGGACGACGATGCGATGTTCGGTGTTCATGGCAGTGCTCCAATGGTCGGGTCACCGGGGCAGGAATGGCGGATGGTGACGACCATGGGACAAATGACCGGACCCGGACGTGACACCCCGGGCTGTGTTCTGGGTCACAGTACGCCAGCCGCTTCCGATCGGTGCGTGATCCCGCACCCGGAAAGTCCGGACGCGGGCATCAGGGGTGGACCGGGGGTGGAAATAGGGATGCTCCCGGATGCGTTGGGGCACTTGCCATTTCTACCGTCGGTCCATGCTTTCGGATTTCCGGCCGCGCAAGCGGCGGTGGTTGCTCATCGTTGTCGTCTGCGTCGCGGCGTTGCCGGTCCTCGTGGTCGGTGGGGTCGCCTGGGTCTACGCCCGAGCGGACGTGTCCACGGTCGGGAAGACGGAATTCCGGAACGAACTCGCCATTCCTCCGCTGGCGCCGTCGCGGGTGGGCGCCGACGGGACGCGCACGTTCGAACTCGACATGCGCGCCGGGCGAAGGGAATTCCAGCCCGGCCGGACTACGGAGACGTGGGGATTCAACGGCGACTACCTCGGGCCGACGCTGCGGGCGCGGCGCGGGGAGAACGTGGCCGTCACCGTGCGCAACACGTTGTCGGAGGCCTCCACCGTGCACTGGCACGGCATGCACCTGCCCGCGGCAATGGATGGCGGGCCGCACCAGATGGTGGCTCCCGGCGCGGCGTGGACGCCGCAGTGGACCATCGATCAACCGGCCGCGACGCTCTGGTATCACCCCCATCCGCACGGTGCGACCGAAAAGCACGTGCGCCGCGGACTGGCGGGTATGTTCCTGCTCGACGACGAGGTGTCCACCGCCTTGCCCCTCCCCTCCGACTACGGGGTGAACGATCTGCCGTTGATCGTCCAGGACGTGCGGTTCGACGGCGCGGCGTTCGACTCCGCGCATGCGATGTTCCGCGACGTCGGGTTTCTCGGCGATCGGACGATGGTCAACGGCACGCTGGCGCCGTACCGCGACGTCGGCGACGAACTCGTCCGGTTGCGTCTGCTCAACGCCTCGACCGCGCGGATCTATACCTTCGTCTTCGCCGACGGGCGGCCGTTCTCGCTCGTCGCGACCGACAGCGGGCTGATCGAAAGACCGAGCACCGTGGACCGGCTTCGGCTGTCACCGGGCGAGCGGGCGGAGATCGTGGTCCGGATGCGGCCGGGCGAGCGCACCGTGCTGCGCGGCGGCGAACTCGACGCCGGGCTGGATTTCTGGACTCAGCGGTTCTCCGGCGGCGACGACACTTTCGACATCCTCGAACTACGCGCGGCAAGCACGTTGCGGCCCGCGCCGGAACTCCCCGCGGTCCTGGCGTCTCCGACCACCCCGGACGGCGGTGATTCGGTGCTGGAACGGCATTTCGACCTGAACCTGGCCGGGATCAACGGCAGGCCGATGGCCATGGACCGCATCGATTTCGCGGTCACGCGCGGCACGGCGGAGACCTGGGTGGTGCGCAACAACGACGGCATGCCGCACAACTTCCACATCCACGACGTGCGATTCCGCGTGCTCGCGGTGGACGACGAGCCGCCGCCCCCGGCACTGACCGGCCCGAAGGACACCGTCTTCCTGCCGCCGAACAGCACGGTCCGGCTGGCGATGCGCTTCGACGGCCCGGCCGATCCGGACGCGCCGTACATGTACCACTGCCATCTGCTCTGGCACGAGGACCTCGGGATGATGGGCCAGTTCGTGGTCGTGAACCCGGGCCAGGCGGCGGGAACACCGCCGGTGCGGCACGGCCACTGATTCCGGGAAAAGCACTCTTGCCGGTCGAGCGCGAGCGCGCTAAATTCATCGTACAGTGAATTCAACACTCGATGAATTGAGGCGACCGTGTCGCAAGCCAGCCCCTCCCCCGCCGTCGAGGTACGAGATCTGCGGGTCCACCGCGGCGGCCGTGAAGTCCTGCACGACGTCTCGCTGACCATCCCGCGCGGCTCGATCACCGGGCTGCTCGGTCCGTCCGGATGCGGCAAGACGACGCTGATGCGCAGCATCGTCGGCACCCAGATCATCGAATCGGGTGAGGTCACCGCGCTCGGCCACCCGGCGGGCTCCCCGACGCTTCGCCATCTGATCGGGTATGTCACGCAGGCGCCCAGCATCTACAACGACATCAGCGTCCGGGAGAACGTCGCGTACTTCGCCGCGCTCTACGGCCGCGATCGCGCCGACGTGGACGACGCGATCACAGCGGTGGGCCTGGCCGATCACGCCCAGCAACGCGGCGACGAACTCTCGGGCGGCCAACTGACGCGGGCGTCGCTCGCGTGCGCGCTGGTCGCCCAGCCCGAACTGCTGGTGTTGGACGAACCGACCGTCGGCCTGGATCCCGTGCTGCGCGTCGAGTTGTGGAAGCAGTTCCACGAACTGGCCGCGAACGGGACGACACTGCTGGTCTCCAGTCATGTCATGGACGAGGCCGAGCACTGCGACCGGCTGCTGCTGATGCGCGACGGTCAGTTGCTGGCCCAGCTCAGCCCCGACGAACTGCGCGCGCAGACCGGCGAGCAGAACTTGGAAACCGCCTTCCTCACCCTTATCACGATGGGACAGAACGCATGACCGCCATCTCGGAAGCCGCGCCGAAGCGGACGCCGACGCTGCGCCCCTACGCCGCGACCACCGGCCGCATCCTGCGGCAACTGCGCAACGACCACCGCACCGTCGCCATGATCCTGGTGGTCCCCGCCCTGCTGATGGCGCTGCTGTATTTCATCTACAAGGACACTCCGACCAACCCGCTGAATCCGGTGCCGCTGTTCGACCGGGTCGGCATCAGCATGCTCGGCATCCTGCCGTTCATCGTGATGTTCCTGATCACCGCGATCGCCATGCAGCGGGAACGCACCTCGGGCACGTTGGAGCGACTGCTGTCGACGCCGCTGACGAAACTCGACCTGCTCGCCGGATACGGCACCGCGTTCTCGCTGGCCGCCGCCGCGCAGGCGATCGTCGCCTGCTTGGTCTCGTTCGGTTTGCTCGGACTGGGCTCGGCGGGCAGCCCCGCGTGGGTGGTGCTGATCGCCGTCGTCGACGCGGTGTGCGGGGTGGCGCTGGGTCTGCTGGCGAGCGCGTTCGCCCGCACCGAATTCCAGGCCGTACAGTTCATGCCGGTCGTGGTCGCCCCGCAGATCTTCTTGTGCGGCTTGCTCGTTCCCCGCGGCCAACTGCCCGATTGGCTGGAGGTGATCAGCAACGTGATGCCGTTGAGCTACGCGGTCGACGCGCTGCAACAGGTATCGACGCATCCGGAGGTCACCGGCCAGATGTGGCGCGATCTGGCCATCGTCGCCGGGTTCGCGATCGTCGCCCTGTGCCTCGGCGCGGCCACGCTACGACGGCGGACCGCGTGACGGCAGGCAACGGCGCCGAGCGTCCCGCTCGCACCGGCCGCCGACCCGGGCAATCGGGCGCCCGCGAGGCCATCCTCGCGGCCGCCCGCGCCCGGTTCGCGGATATCGGCTTCGACAAGACCTCCGTGCGCGCGGTCGCCACCGACGCCGGGGTCGATCCCGCTCTGGTGCATCACTACTTCGGCACCAAGCAACAGCTCTTCGCCGCGGTGGTGGAGTTGCCGGTGGATCCCGAGGCGACCTTGCGCGTCATCGAGGCCGCACCGCTGGACCGGTTGGGCGAGACCATTCTTCGCACGGTGGTCGCCGTGTGGGATTCGCCCGCGGGTCCCGGCGTGGTCGCGATGGTGCGCAGTGTCCTGGCCGGCAGTCACGATCCGTCCCTGGCCAGGGCGTTCCTCTTGGAGGTCGTGCTGGAACGCGTCCGCAGGCGGATCGCCACCCCGCAGGACGACGGCCGCGCCCGGATCAGCCTGGTCGCCTCGCAGATGATCGGCGTGCTGGTCGGCCGCAAGGTCATCGGAGTGGAACCGCTGGCCTCGATGTCCGCCGCCGACCTGGTCGCCGCCGTGGGCCCGACGCTGCAGCGCTATCTGACCGGTGACATCGGCCAGGAACCGGTGTCCCGGTGACCGCGACGAGGGGACGCCGGGGCCGTCACTCCACGACTTCGACGACGTCACCGGGCCACAGGTACTCGTAGAACGCCTTGGCACCCTCGTAGGTCATCCGGACGCAGCCGTGCGACTTCTTCTCGATCGGACCGACATGGAAGGCGATGTCGCCGTTGAAGAAGGTCGCGTACTCCATCGGAGCGTTGTGCATGGTGCTCCAGTGGAACTCCTTCTTGAACGAGACGTGGAAGACGCCGGGCGGCGTCTCGTATCCCGGCATGCCGTGCGAAATCGGCGTCGGGCCGTAGACCACCTTGCCGTCGTCCATCAGCCACGCCTCATTGGTGG
Source organism: Nocardia sp. NPDC051929 (assembly GCF_044548645.1). Lineage (NCBI taxonomy): Bacteria > Bacillati > Actinomycetota > Actinomycetes > Mycobacteriales > Nocardiaceae > Nocardia > Nocardia sp. NPDC051929. The sequence goes on from NZ_JBIUCG010000016.1 coordinate 11,199, forward strand.
ACAGCCTCATGCACGCACGGGCCGCGGTGGAACACGGCGCCACGGCCGGAGGGGGCGGCGGAGGTGGAATGAGCGCGGGCAAACCGGGGATGTCCGGGCCACCCGGCCACAGTGGCTCGGCCTGCGCGGGCGTCGCCATGGCGAATCCCGCCGCCGCGACTGCGCAGGCCATCGCGCATCGAGCCGTCCAATTACGTAAACGCGAATCGCTCATGACGTTCCCGACCTCTCTCTCATACGCCACCTGTGCGCTGATCAGGTCGGTCGCAACGCCCCTGTGCTGGAGCGAGATGACCGTCTCGAAGTGCAAATGATCATGGCGGAGCCGGCTTCGAACGGTCAATGGACGCGAAACGACCGTGACGCATCCGTTGCCGCGCAGTGGGCGAGTCGTGAGAGAAAGGGGACGGCCGCGCGGAGGGTCAGGCGTCGCCCTGAGCGGTGAACGCTTCGTGCTCGGCGTCGGTGACGTCCCTGGCTTCGTCGACGAGCAGCACCGGGATGCCGTTCTCGATCGGGTATGCCCGCCGCAGGCGCGGGTTGTAGAGCAACGCGCTGTCGTCGGCGGCGCGGACCAGCCGCAGCGGGCCCTTGTCCTGCGGGCAGGCCAGCAGGCTCAGCAGTGTGGCGTCCAGGGTGGTGTGCTCAGGCATATCAGGAACCTACCTTCCGGCCGGGCCGGAACGAGAACCGTCCGCATCGGGGGCGGGCGTCCGGCGGAACGAGATGTGGCGATGACCGAAGAAGCTGGCGCCCGCCACCAGCGCCATCACCGCGATCGCCGACGGAATGCTCGGCAGGTGCAGCACCGAGACGCCCAATTGGAGCAGCACCATGTTCAGCACCAGTCCGCCGGAGTTCACCGCGACGAACGCGACGAAATCCCGCACCGTGCGCCCGCGCACCCGGAACACCAGGGTCCGGTGCAGGACGAACGCCACGAACACGCTGATCGAGTAGGCCAGGGCGGGCGCGAGCGCGGCGGGCGCCCGGTCGCCGAGTACCGCCAGCCACAGCACCGTCAGGGCCATGCCGAGACCCGTGTTCACCATGCCGACGATGGCGAACGCGATCTCTTGCCGACGCACCAGGCGCAGCAGCGGACCCGGGTCCGCGCTCTTGGCTCCGGAACCCGTCTCGGCCGTGACCCCCGCGGCATCGAAGCGCCGCGCGTCCGATGCAGGCGCGCCGACGTCGTCCGCCGCATCCGCGCTCATCGGGCGGCGTCGGCCAGGTGGGTTTCCGGCGTCACGGCCGCGTCGAGCGGGGACGGCTCGGCACCGGAACCTTCGTCGAGCCGCCGCCTGCCGCGCAGATACGCCCACTGCGACAGGCCGACGATGAGCAGGCCGAGCAGTGCCGCGGCGACGCCGATCCGCCACCCCGGCGGCTGCCACGACACGACCAGGTCACCGGAGCTGCCAGCCGGAAGATCCACGGCGACAAAGGTTTTCGCCACCAACGTGGAGGGTGTCTCGCGACCGTCGAGCGTCACGCGGTAACCGGGCCAGCCGAGCCGCGCGAAGACGATTCGGCCGCCCTCCGTGGAACTCACCCGCACCCGGCTGGTCGTGTCCGACTCCCCGACCGAGGTGGCAGTCACGCCCTGGGTGGCGGCGATCCGGCCGTCCCGCGCCGAGATCGAGCCGTCGGTGCGCTCCAGCACCGAGATGTACTTCTCGTGCCCGGGGTAGTCGACCCAGCGCCAGCCGGGCGGCGCGGGCTGGTCGCGCGCGTCCGGGTACAGAGCGCGATGCAGTACCACCCGGTCGACTTTCATCAGGTCGACGATGGTCCGGCCGGTGGTCGGCTCGGTCGCGAACGCGCGCCGGTAGGCATCGGGACAGACGCTGGTGTCCCAGCGCATGCACAACGTCTCGCCGAACCAGTAGTGCCCGTTGGGGGTGTATCCGCTGACGTAGGTCAGCTCGAGGTCTTTGGCGTAGTTGCCGAATACCAGCGATCCGTACGCGCCGGGCAGATTCCGTTCCTGCGGCGGGATGAGCATGCGGTCGCCGAGTTGCAATGTGGTGCCGGGGAAGTCGGGGAACGCGGCTTTCATCTCCGAGCGGTTCTCCGGCAGATTCCAGCCCATCGGCGTCGGTTGCGCGTCCCGCACCTGGACGTACGCGACGGGGAAGACCGAAACGACGATCAGCGCGCACGCCGCGGCCACGCCCCGGCTGCGCCCGAGCCATACCGCGACGGCGCCGAGCGCGGCCACCCCGAGCGCCGCGACGACGTGCCGGATCACCTCGTGCGGCGCGGCCGAGAAAGTGCGCACCCACAGCAGGCCGATCAGCACCGCGGCCGCTGTGCCACGCCGCCGCCAGTCCCGCACGGTCGCGAAACGGCCGAGCAGCACGCACACCAGCACCAGCAGGCCGAGCGCGATCATCGGCAACACCCGCGCGGGCCAGCGCAACGGTCCGACCGCGCCGGGACCGGCCGTCCACATCAGCGCCATCACCGCGAACAGCCCGGGCGCGACGAGCTCACGCGCCGCGCCGAGCGCCTTGCGCCAGTCGACGAACGCCAGCGCGGGAATCAGGAACCACGCGATGTAGACCACCGGCATCGGCTGCACGTAGCCCCACCAGGAACTGAACGCGGGCAGCGTGCTGGGCAGGCTGGCGTTCAGCGACTCCGACCACGGCACCGTCAGGAACTGGTCGTTGTTGATCTGCGCGGTGCCGCGCCAGGTCACCTTCGCCGACAGCATGCTCGGCAGGTAGGTGGCCAGTCCGGCCAGCGCCGCACCGGCGGCGACGGTGAGCAGACGCACCGACGGACGCCACGCCTTCTGGTACACGAGTTCGCCGATCGCGACCGCGACCACCATCAGCCCGGCCTCGACCGCCGGGAAGATGTACTGCACCGAGATGGCCAGATACAAGAAGACGAAGGTGGGAATCGGCCCGCTGCGCCCGCGGGCGTAGCGCACGCCGGAGGCCCAGGCGTGAGCCATCCAGGCGGTGCCGGTGAACGCGGTCATCCAGCTGGACTCGTCGAAGAACAGCAGCCATCCGGTGAACGGAATGGCGGCCCCCGCGACCGCCGCCCACGGCGCCTTCGCTCCGTAGGCCAGGCAGATCCGGTACACCCCGAGCGCCAGGATGATCGCGAAGATCAGTTTCACCACGGTGGCGTACAGCGCGAGGTTGTCGACCGAGGGCGCGATCAGATCGATCAGCAGTTGCGGCGGATTGAGCAGCCCGGCCTCTTCGATGGTGTAGTTGCCCGCCATCCAGTGCTCGGGGATCATGCCGGGCAATCGTCCCTCGCGCAGGTACCGGCCGAGCATCACCCACAGCGGCGCGTACTGCGATTCGGTGTCGTCGGTATAGAAATGCCGGACGTTGGCGAGTAGCACCGCACCGTATCCCGCGATGACCCCGAGCGCCGTGATGACGCCCCATGTGCAGACTTCGCGCGAAGGAAAGGTGCTACGTTCGGCCACGAGTTCCAGACCCTACCGTCACCGCGTTGCCGCTCCGGCAAGCCAGTACCGGGATGCCATTCGGTGACGCGTCATCCGGTCGCGTTCTCGGTCCGCGCCTCCGGCTTGCGGCGGAACGAAATGTAGCGATGGCCGAAGAAACTGACGACGGCGACCAGGCCCATCACCACGACGGCCGACGGAATCCGCGGCAGATGCAGCATCGAGACCGCCAGCGACAGCAGCACCGTGTTCATCAGCAGCCCACCGGAATTCACCACGACGAAGCCCGCGAAGTCGCGCAGCACCCGGCCGCGCACCCGGAACACGAGCGTCCGGTGCAGGACGAAAGCGACGACGATGCCGACGGCGTAGGCCAGCACGACCGCCACGGCGGGCGGCCACGCGTCACCCAGCACCGCCAGCCACACCACGGTCAGCGCGATCCCGAGCAGGGTGTTGCACGCGCCGACCAGCGCGAAGGCGACCTCCTGCCGCCGGACCACCCGCACCAGGAGTCCGGCCGCGGGCCCGTCGCCCACCGCGTCGGCGCCCACGGCGACCGGAGGCGGGTTCGTCGTCACGAAACGACGTCCGCCAACTGGCGATCCGGTTCGGCGGGCTCGGCGGCGGCGCTCTCCTCCGGCTCCTCGCGGCGCCGGGACCGGACGAACAGCCACTGCAGGACGCCGATGCCGAGCACACCCGCCACCACGGCGGCGATGCCGATCTTCCAGCCGGGCGGACGCCAGGTCAGCACCAGTTCGGCGTCCTGGGTGCCCGCGGGAACATCGACGGCGATGAAGGACTTGGCGACCGTCGTGATCGGAAGCGACTTGCCGTTCAACGTGACTCGGTACCCCGGCCAGCCCAGCCGAGCGAACACGACCCGGCCGCCTTCGGCCGAGGACACGCGCACCCGGCTGGTGGTGTCGGTCTCGGAGATCGATGTCGCGGTCGCTTTCTGGGTCGCCGTCACGCGGCCGTTCGTCGTCGAGATCGGTCCGCCGACGCGTTCCAGCACCGCGATGTAGCGCTCGTGCCCGGGATACTCGACCCACGTCCAGCCCTCGGGTGCGGGCTGGCCGGGCGCGTCCGGGAACAGCGCCCGCTGCACCACCACGCGGTCCAGGTTCATCAGATCGACCAACGGCCGCCCGGTGGTCGGCTCCGGCGCGAACATGCGCCGGTAGGCGTCCGGGCAGACACTGCCGTCCCAGCGCATGCACAGCAGCTCACCGAAGTAGAAATGGCCGCTGGGGGTGTACCCGTTGACGTAGTTCAACTCGAGTCCGCGGGCGTAGTTACCGAAGACGAGCGAGCCGTAGGCCGCCTCGATGCTCTTGTCCTGCGGCTGCAGCAGTCCACGGTCGCCCAGCTGGATGGTGTTGCCCGCGAAGTCCGGGAACGCGGCCATCGCCTCCGAACGCTTCGTCGGCAGATTCCACGACATCGGCGTGGGTTGCGCGGCATCGACCTGGAAATAGGCGATCGGGAACATCGCGACGATGGTCAGGGCGCACGCCGCCGCGGTGCCCTTGGCGCGCCCGAGCCACACCACCGCCGCCACCAGCGCCGCCAGCGCCAAGGCCGCGATGACGTGCCAGATGGCGTCGTGGGGGTCGGCGGAGAAGGAGCGCACCCACAGCAGCAGGATCAGCACGCCCGCCGCGATGCCGCGGTTCTTCGGATCGCGGAACGTCCCGAAACGCCCCAGCAGCACGCACACCAGGACCAGCAGCCCGATGGCCAGCATCGGCAGCACGCGTGCGGGCCAGCGCAGCGGCCCGACGGAACCGGGGCCCGCCGTCCACATCAGCATCATGATCGCGAAGATCGCGATCGCGCTGAGCTCCCGCCACGCCTCCTTGGCTCGCCGCCAGTCGACGAACGCCAGGGCGGGGATCAGGAACCAGGCGATGTATGTGACCGGCAGCGGCTGCACGTAACCCCACCACGACGTGAAGGCGGGCATCGAACTGGGCAGGCTGGCGTTCAGCGACTCCGACCACGGCACCGTCAGGAACTGGTCGTTGTTGATCTGCGCGGTGCCGCGCCAGGTCACCTTGGCCGACAGCATGCTCGGCAGGAAGGTCAGCAGGCCCGCGAGCCCGGCGCAGCCCGCCGCCAGCGTCAGCCGCAGCACCGGCTGCCACTTGCGCTGGTACACGAGCTCGCCCACGGCCACGGCCAGCAGCATCAGCACCGCTTCGACCGCGGGGAAGATGTACTGCGTCGAGATGGTCAGGTACAGGTAGACGAAAACCGGAACGGGCCCGCCTCGACCGCGCGTGTAGCGGACCGAGGCCGCCCAGGCGTGCACCATCCACGCTGTGCCGGTGAGCGCGGTCATCCAGCTGGCTTCGTCGAAGAACAGGAAGAAGCCTGACAGCGGCAGCGCGATACCCGCCACCGCCGACCAGGCGGGCCGCCCGCCGTAGACGAGGCAGACGCGGTACACGCCGAGCGCGGCGATGATCGAGAAGATCAGCTTCACGACGGTGGCGTACAGCGCGACGTTGTCCACCGAGGGCGCGATCAGATCGATCAGCAGTTGCGGCGGGTTGAACAGGCCCGCGTCGTCCATGGTGTTGTTGCCCGCCATCCAGTGCTCGGGCACCATGACCGGAAAATCGCCTGCGCGCAGCGCACGGCCGAGGCCGACCCACAACGAGGTGTACTGGGACTCGGTGTCGTCGGTGAAGAAATGCCGGGCGTTGGCGAGCAGGACAGCGAGGTAACCCGCGACCACTCCGAGCGCGGTGATGACCCCCCACCGGTAGACATCTCGCCGCGAATACGCGTCCGGCGGCGAGTCGAGCACTGCACTGTCCGTCACGAGTTCCAAACCCTACAGGGCGGCTCCCGGCTTGGCATCGGTCGCGGACGCCACCAAGATGAGGGCATGATCAGCTGCTCCGCTGGCCACCCGGCGCACCGTGCTAGAGTCCACACCGGTTCGGGCTCCGCAGTTCTGCCACGAGTACCGGCACGCACCGTCATCGAAAGTCGATCCAGCTGATGCCGATCCCACCCGCCCGCACACTCCGTTCCGGCGCCCCCGCGACGAACGGTGACCCGGCACGGCCCGGCGTGGACCGGCCGCACACGGTGTCGGTGGTCGTGCCGGTGTACCGGGGCGAGGACACGATCGCCGGTCTGGTCGCCGAACTGCACGATCTCACGCGCACCACCGAGACTCCCGGCGGTACCCCGTTCGTCGTCTCCGAGATCATCCTGGTGCACGACCACGGCCCGGACCGCTCCGACGTGGTGCTGCAAGAACTGCAACGGACCTATCCGACCGTGCGCACCGTCTGGCTCAGCCGCAACTTCGGCCAGGACGCTGCGACGATCGCCGGGATGTCGGCCGCGGCCGGTGACTGGATCGTCACCATGGACGAGGACGGCCAGCACGATCCCCGCTTCATCAGCACGTTCCTGGACACGGCGCTGGCGCAGCGCGCCGATCTGGTCTACTCCAAGCCGAGCAACACCAGGCCGCACGGCTTCCTGCGCAATCTGACCTCGCGCGGAGCCAAGCTGGTGCTCGCGACGCTGTTCGCGTTCCCGGATTCCACCCGGTTCGAGAGCTACCGGCTGATCCGCGGGGACATCGGCAGGCAACTGGCCGAGGTCGCGTCCAACGGCGTCTACCTGGACGTCGCGCTGACCTGGGTGGTCGGCGCCGTCGCGCAGGCGCCGGTGGTGCTGCGCGCCGAGGGCAGGGAGGAGTCCGGCTACAACTACCGCCGCCTGTTCTCGCTGTTCTGGAAGATGGTGCTGTGCAGCGGGACCCGCGGGTTGCGGCTGGTCAGCCTGCTCGGCGTCACCCTGGCGCTGGCCGGCGGCGTGATGGCCGCGGTCGTCGTGATCGAAGCGCTGACCACCGACGGCTGGGCGCCGGAAGGCTGGGCATCCACCATCGTGGTGCTGCTGCTGTGCTCCGGCGCCATCCTGTTCTCACTCGGACTCATCGCCGAGTACCTGGGCGTGGCGCTGCACATCCTGGTGGGCAAACCGCTCTATCTGACCGTCGAGACGCCGACACCGCGTCCGGCGGACACTTCGGAAATGACCGCGACCACCGCCAGCAGGGGGACCGACCGGGTTGAGCACTGACCGCGTCATCTTCAGCCGTCCGTACCGGGCGCGCCGGGAATTAGCGAATCTGGAGGCCGTGCTGGCCTCCGACCACAGCCACGGCGACGGACAGTTCACCGCGTCGGCCACCGCGAAGCTGAAGGCGATCACGGGCGCTCCACACGCCCTGCTCACCACCTCCTGCACATCCGCGCTGGAAATGGCGGGCCTGCTGCTGGAGTTGGGGCCCGACGACGAAGTGATCGTGCCCAGCTTCGCCTTCACCTCCACCGCCACCTCGATGGCGCTGCGTGGCGCCACGTGCGTCTTCGCCGACATCGATCCGGCCACCGGGAATCTGGACCCTGAGTCGGTGGCGGCCGTGGTCACCGAGCGGACGAAGGCCGTGGTGGTCATCCACTACGGTGGCGTCGCCGCCGACATGGCCGGACTGCTCGACCTGGCGAACACGCACGGCTTCGCCGTCGTGGAGGACAACGCGCACGGACTCGGCGGCACCTGGCGTGACCGGAAGCTCGGCACCATCGGCACGATGGGCACGCTGAGCTTCCACGACACCAAGAACGTGCACTGCGGTGAGGGCGGCGCGCTGCTGCTCACCGACGAAATCCTGATGGCGCGCGCCGAGATCATCCGGGAGAAGGGCACCGACCGGGCCCGGTTCCTGCGCGGCGCCGTGGACAAGTACTCCTGGCAGGACATCGGCTCCAGCTACCTGCCCAGCGAGCTGAACGCGGCCGTGCTCGACGCGCAGTTGGACGAGTTCGACACCATCCAGGCCGGACGCCACCGGGTGTGGGACGCCTACGCCGCCGCCCTGCCGGATTGGGCCGAGCGCAACGATGTCCGTCTGATGTCCGTGCCCGCCGATCGCGGGCACACCGCGCATCTGTACTACCTGCGGACCCCGAACGAGCGCCGCCGCGACGACCTGATCGCGCACCTCGCGGCGCGGGGTATCTCCGCACCGTTCCACTACATCCCATTGGATTCCAGCCCGGCCGGGTTCAAGCTCGGCCGCACGCCGCGGGCCTGCGCCCGCAGCGCGGAGTTCTCCGGAACCGTCGTGCGTCTGCCGCTCTGGCCGGATCTCACCGACGCGCAGGTGGCCCGCGTCGTGGACGCGGTCACCGCGTTCACCGTGTGAACCGGCCCGCACGCCGGTTCACGCGGTGAGTATGTAGAGCTTCTCCCGCCCGCCCGCGATGAGGGACTGCCGCGCCACCCGCGGGCCGTACGCCGTGAAGAACTCGTCCAGCGTCCGCTCGGTGAAGCGGTGCGCCTGCTCGCCGTCGCCCGCGTCGGTGAACCGCTTGCCGATCGTGGCGAGGACCGGATTGTCGCTGGTGGCCAGGTTGCGGACCGGTTCGGCGACGATCACCCGGTCGGTGGCCGCAGCGAGCATCCGATCGAGCAGCGGGCGCGGCTCGGGCAGGAAGTGGTAGAGGCTGGCCTGCATGATGACGTAATCGGCCGTGGGCAGCGCGTCGCCGGAATGCAAATTCCACACCTTGCCCCGCCCGCCCGCTTCGTTCACGCGCGCGACGAAGCGCTCGTTCAGATCGAGCCCGGTGTAGTCGACCGACTTGTGGCGCAAGTAGCGGGTGTAGAGCGTCGCGGGTCCGCAGCACAGATCGACCACGCTCGCCCCTTCCGGGACGAGTTCCGCGATAGCGCGATACCGAGCCGTGTAGTGCTTGCCGTACAACCCGCGCATCAGGACCTCGTAGACAGTCCCGTTGCGGTAAATGAGGCTCGTTCCCACAGGCACTCACTATGCCATCGGTCGATGAATCCGGCTCTTCGGCAACATGTATCGCGTCAGCCACCGAGCAGCGCGCGCGCTTGGTCGTCGGTGAGGATCTCGTAGGCGTCCGATGCCCGGTTGTACCACCAGGTATCCGGCCCCGGCTCCGGCCTGCCCGCCGCCTGCACGGCGCGGGCGGACGGACGGAACGACGGGCTGCGCGGGATGTCGTCCACCACGTACACCAGGTCGGGCCGCTGGTCCGGGTCCAGCACCCGCAACGCCTCGGTGACATCCTTCGGGTCCAGGCGGAGACCTTCGCGCACGCTCACCGCGGCCACCGCGATGCAATGGTCGTCGACGTTCAGTCCGTAGGTGACTTCCATGTCCACAGCGGTGATGTCGTTGAGCACGTCGACGATCGGCTGACCGAAGACCGGCCCGCGCCGGGTGTGGATCACCGTGTCCGTGCGGTCCATCAGCCAGTAGTCGCCGTCGCTGTCGCGGCGGAACAGATTCTCCGTCGGCATCCAGGAGTCGCCCGCCGTGAAGACCCCGCGCAGGCCGCCCGCGGAGATGTCGACGCCGTCGGACGCCTTGCCGATCAGCAGACCCACCTCGTTGTCCGCGCAACGGCGGGCGTAGCCGGATCCGTCGACCAGGATGCGTTCGGTGAGCGGGTCGTAGGCGACCAGTTCCACCTTCGCGGTGCCGGGAACCGGCCTCCCCTTGCAGCCGCGTTTCACCCCGGCCACGTTGGCCAGCACCACGTCACCCTCGATCGAGGCGTAGTACTCGAGCACGCGGGCGGGCTCGAATTGCTCCACGGTGCGCCGCCACAGTCCGGCGGGCATTCCGGAGCCGATGAACAAACGGATCGGGTGGCTGTGGCCGTCCGGGAACACCTCCGCGTCGAGGATGTCGCGCAGCATGGTCCAGGTGTAGGTCACCACGGTGACGCCGTAGCGGTGCACCTCCTCGGCGAAGCGCGCCGGGTCGAGCGACCGGGCCAGCGAGACCCGGCTGCCACCCGCGATCGCCCCGCCGAGACTGACCAGCAGCCCGGACGAATGATGCAGCGGCGCAAGGCAGTACACCGTGTCCCTGCGATTGAGATCGGCCGTGGTCGCGGTGCCGAACGCCGACAGCGCCCAGCGGTGGTTGGTGATGTACTTCGTCTCCAGCCGGTCACCGGTGCCGGTGACGAGCACGAACGCCAGCTCGCGCGCCAGACCGGGGTCCGGCCGGTACCAGGCGGGCACCCGCACCCGCGCCGGGTCGATCTGCTCGAGGTCGATCAGGCGGTCGGTCGTGGGCAGCGCCAGCTCGCGCGTGCTACCACCGCCGAGCACCAGCACCCTGGCGTCGGTCGCGGCGGCCTGCCGCAGGTTCTCCGGATCGGAGATCAGCGTCTCGACGCCGGTGAGCTCGATCGCGCGGCGCAGGTCGCTGTGCGGGGCGAGCAGCACCGCCACCGCGCCCAGCCGCGACAGCGCCGCGACCGAGGCCAGCGCGCTGGGCCGGGTCTCCATCACCACGCCGACCCGCATGGCCGGGCGCACGCCCACCGAGATCAGGCCGCGCACCACGTTGTCGATGCGCTCGTTGACCGCCGCGTTGGTGTGCACGCGGTCGTCGAACAGGAAGAGGTCCCGCTGCGGCGCGCGGCGCGTCTGCTCGGTCAGCAAACGGCCGAGCGATATACGGGTGTGCGGCTGGATCATGCCGAGGCGGGTCAGCCTGGGCAGAGCCCGCGCGGCCTCTCCCGCCAGTTCGATCGATCCGCGCACCGTGTTGCTCGCGATGCCTTCGAGGGCCTTGCCGACGCCGGTGCCCGCCTCGGCCAGCGTCGCGGCGGTGTGCACCACCCGGGTGGCCGCCGAGCGGGGGCGATTGCTGGGCACGTGCTCGGTCATCGGCACGATCTCAGGGGGCAGCGGCTTGTCGCCGTTCATCCATTCCACCCACTGCCGCACCAGCGGCCAGGTGTGTTTGCTGGCCATGCTTCCGGCCACCAGGCCGAAGTGGCCCGCGACCAATGTCGCCTCGTAGACCTCCGCGTTCGGCGCGGCCCGCACGATGCCGCGCACCGCGGCGGGCTGTCCGATGTCGTCGACCTCGCCGACGAACGCCAGGATCGGGCATTTCAGTTCGGCCAGCGAGATCGGGTGATCGCGAATCACGAAACCGCCGAGCATCAGTCGGTTGTGCGCGACGAATTGCTTGAGCAGATCCGCCGCGGCCGGGCCCGCGTAACCGACCCAGCCTTCACTGTTGAGGAATCGGCGCTGGCGCTCCTTCGGCAACAACGCCTCGCGGTCGTGCAGCTGAAGCAGGAAGTCGATCCTCGACTTGGCCGTCTTCACCGGATCGAGCAACTGGAAGCCGATGCGCACCATGGAGTCGGTGATCGGCAACCGGGTGACCACATGATCGGCCAGGAAGTCCGCGACGTCGGAGACCATGCCGTAGGGCAGCCCGAACGGCATGCCCGCGACGATGTCGACCGGGCTGCCGAAGGTGACGATGCTGTCCACGCCCTTGCCGTACCGGTAGGCGGCGGTCTGGTAGGCGAACATGCCGCCCTGCGAGTAGCCCATCAGGTGCACGCCGCTGCCGGTGGCCTCGTTGACGGTGTCGATCGCGCTGTTGACGGCCAGCACGTGGTCGGCGAGATCGCGCTGCCAGCCGCCCTCCTCGCTGGCGGGCGAGCCGAAGTCCACCACCCAGCAGTCGATGCCGCCGCGGTGCAGGATCCCGACGGCGCCCTCTTCGGCGTTCACATCCCAGATGTCGGCGTTCACCATGAGCGGCGGGACCAGCACGGCCACCGGGCGCCCCGGCGTCGTGTCGTCGGGGAAGTAATGCCGCAGCCGGTACATGCGTCTGCGTTCCACGACCTCGAACGGCGAGGACGCCACGTCAGGGGTCAGTCCGCCGAAGCGGATGACCTCCAGGCCGTTCTGCGCGGTCGCCATCAACCGCTGTACCGAGCCCACCACAACCTTCGCATTCAACTTCACCATCGCTCCTGGCCCTACCCTAGAACGTGACCCGCATCACACACGGCGACGTGTTCAGACGAGCTTCCCACACCACTTGTCCATTATGTGTCCGCTGTGACACGTCACATGCCAGGTTGCCGCAGTCGGCTCCCTGCCGGTCACGTATCGACGCGGAAACATTCCATCGCGGCAGCCCCGGCCACCGGCAACCCGGATAGGTCAGCGCCATCGGTGTGCCCGGGCGCCCGCCACCGTTTTCACGCCGCGCCGGAATACGGGCGCACATCGATCGAGGGGTCACCTACTCGACCGTATCCCGGCGGCACCCACGCCCCGGCTCGGACATGGCTTACGTCCGGCAGCACAGCGGGTAGGGACATCGCTCGCGACCGGTGGATGCCACGGCATGGCGGCGATGGCCACTCCAGCCGCCCGATTCGCCCACATCGAGAGAGCGCCGGGCACCGCTTGTGCCGAGGCAGTCGAACGCTCACATAGCTGATCTGCCGCTACCAGAACGCAATTCGGACCGGACCTCCGGACGCAACCCGCCGTTACCGGAATCGACCGCGTGTCGTGACCATCCGGCGCGCGTCGGAACGATCTTCGAAATTTTTCTGTGCACGACCGCTTTCGGCGTCTACCATCGATCACGTCTGGAACGCCCTGGCGCGTAGGCAAATTCGATCGATGAGCTCTCCGCGGGCACGCCCGCTGCTGTTTGATGTGAACACCCGGCGACTCTGAACTATCGACGATCTCGAATCCCCTGCTCCACAACCCGTCACCACGTCTCGGTGGCCGTCTCGAGGTGAGGACCACGCATGACCATTGAAATGCCAGTCCAAACGGAAAACAACGTGCGCAGGAGCCTGAGCACCAGTACCGCGGGCCTGCTCGCGCACACCACGAAATCCGAACCGCAGATGCAGGGCATCAGCTCGCGATGGCTCACTCGCGCGCTGCCGTGGACGCAGGTCAACGGCGGTGTATACCGAGTGAACCGCCGCCTCACCCACACCGTGGGCAACGGCGAAGTGGAATTCGTCATCGACGGCTCCACCGCACGCGTCATTCCCCTGGAATTGCAAGAACTTCCGGCGCTGCGCGGATTCGATGACGAGGACGTGCTGCGCGCCCTCGCGGACCGTTTCGAACAGCGCGATCTCGAACCGGGCATTGTGGTAGCGGAATTCGGCAATCCGATGGATCAAATTCTGCTGATCGTGCACGGCAAATTGAGCAAAATCGGGTCGGGTGAGTACGGCGAGCAGACGAAGCTCGGCATCCTCGGCGGCGGCGACTTCTTCGGCGACACGATATTGACCGAACCTTCGGCGATCTGGCCGGTCACCATCAAGACGGTCACGCGAACAACCATGTTGGTCCTTCCGCGACGATCACTCACAGAGTTCATCGACAGAACTTCGGCATTGCGCGAGCAACTTTCTCGCGTGGCTTCCGCACCCACCCATCCGCAGAACAACAAAGGCGAGGCGGACATCGCGATCGCCTCCGGCCACGCGGGCGAGCCGCTGTTGGAAGGCACGTTCGTCGATTACGACGCCGCCCCACGCCAATACGAACTCAGCCTGGCGCAGAGCGTGCTGCGGGTGCATACCCGAGTCGCCGACCTGTTCAACGACCCGATGAATCAGGTCGAGCAGCAGCTGCGCCTGACCATCGAAGCGCTCTACGAACGCCGCGAATACGACCTGGTCAACAACCCCGACTTCGGGCTGCTGCACAACTGCGATCTCAAGCAGCGCATCTACGCCGAGACCGGCGCGCCCACCCCGGACGACTTCGACGAACTGCTCAGCATGCGCCGCAGCACGAAACTATTTCTTGCCCATCCGAAGGCGATCGCCGCGTTCGGACGCGAATGCACCAAGCGCGGGCTCTACCCGGATCCGGTCGAGGTGGACGGGCACCGGGTTCCGGCGTGGCGAGGCGTACCGATCTTCCCGTGCGGCAAGATCCCGATCAGCGACACCCAGACCACCTCGATCCTGGCCATGCGCACCGGCGAGAAGGACCAGGGCGTGATCGGCCTGCACCAGACCGGGATTCCGGACGAATACGAGCCGAGCCTCAACGTGCGCTTCAAGGGCATCGACGACCAGTCGATCATCTCCTACCTGATCAGCTGCTATTACTCGGCGGCCGTGCTGGTGCCCGACGCGCTCGGCGTGCTCGACAACGTCTCGGTCGCCCGGCAAGCCGACTGACCGGGGTGATGGGCATGTCGGTGCTCTCCCGCGCCGCGGCGGCGCACGCCACCGATGAGGTGGCCGCCACCGTCGTCGCGCTACTCACCAATACCCGGACAACCGCTCCGGCCGACCTGTTGTCGACGAAAGCGGCTGATTCGCCGAATATTTCGTCGGTGGCCGGACAGGCGGGGGTCACACCGCGCGCTCTGCTCGGTCCGTCCGGCCTGGGCGCCGCCGCGCTGTTGCTTCCCCGTACCGGCGCGGACGCTGCCACGACGCCCGCCGTGGCGGCGACTTCCCCTACCGCTGTCCGCGCCGGCACACCGGGAGCAGCCATCGAAGGGGCAGCCGCAGTTCTCGCCACCGCACCGGGGCCGCCCCTGGTGACGGGACGAACTCCGTTGCCCGCAGCGCCACGCATTCCCACCGGACCCACCGGGCTCGGCACGCCGTCGGCGCTGCTACACGGCCTCGCGGGGCCACCTCGCACGGGCACGCGGACGCAACCGAGCATCGGGTCGGATGCCGCGGGCGGTCCCGCACGCGTGCCACGCACACCGACCGGATCCGGCACCGCCGAGGTGTGCCGCGATCGGCAGGATCCGATTCCACCGCTGTACTGCCCGCCGCCGCTGCGTGACGATCCGGCTCTCGCCGAGGCCGTCAACATCGGCATCGTCGACTGGGCCAGGGACATCGGGTTGTACGAGGGGCGGCTGCAGGAGTTGCGCGACGCCGATTTCGGCCGGCTGATCATGCTCGCCCACCCGGACTGCGACGATGCCGACCGGCTGCTGGCGGCGGCGAAATGCGCGGTCTCGGAATGGTCCGTGGACGACTACTACTGCGAGGAGGATGCCGACGACCGGGCACCGGACGGCACCCCCTCGAGCGCCGAGGCGGAGTTGGGTCCCCGGCTCGAATTGGCGGCCGCCGCCATGGACCCGGTCTATCTTCCCGCGCGTTACGTCGCCCAGCTCGAGGCCGCTCTCGAAGCCGATCCGATCCTGCGCGCGTTTCGCACGTCCTTCGAGCACCTCGCACGCTACGCACGCCCTACGCAACTGGCCCGGCTGCGCACCGAGATCGCGGGCTGGTTCATCGCGCTCGGAGCGGAGGCGGGCTGGCGCTCGGCGGGGCGGATGCCGCCGGTGTGGGAGTACCTCGCCAATCGGCAACCGCACAGCTTCCTGCCGTGCATGGCGCCGACCGATGTGGTCGGCGGCTACGAGTTACCGGCCGCCGAGTACACCGACCCCGCGGTGCGCCGCGTGGTCACCACCGCCGCGCTGGCCAGCCAGATGGTCAACGACCTGTATTCGATGGCGCGCGAGGATCTCTCCAACGGCAGGGAGTTCAACCTGCCGACCGTCCTGGCCGCCGAGGAGCGCTGCTCGCGCCGCGAGGCCGTGCTGCGCACCGCCGAGGTGCACGACGAACTCGTGCACCGGTTCGAACGGGAAGCGGCGCCCCTGGCCGCGCTCGGCTCGCCGGAACTACGCCGTTTCCTCGCGGGCCTGTGGGCCTGGATGGGAGGCAACCGCGCCTGGCACGCCGACAGCAAGCGCTATCGCGACCCGCACCAGAGCCACCTGTAAGAGAGCAACGAAGCAGTACCGCACCGAGAGAGGATGATCGCGCATGACCATGCTCAACCCGGAGACCGGGACCGTTCTGCGTACCAGCTACCAGAAATCCGTCGCCGCGTACTGGAACAACAACCCGAACGACGACCGGGTCAACACCAAACTCGGTGAGGTCGACGGGCTCTACCACCACCACTACGGCATCGGCGAGCCGGACCTGTCCGTGCTGACCGGCCCGGCGGACACCCGGGAGGAACGCATCGTCGCCGAACTGCACCGGCTGGAGACCGCGCAGGCGGACTTCCTGCTCGACCACCTCGGCGACGTCCGGCCCGGCGACCGGCTGCTCGACGGCGGCTCGGGGCGCGGTGGCACCAGCTTCATGGCCAACCAGCGCTTCGGCTGCCAGGTCGACGGCGTGACCATCTCCGAATATCAGGTCGGCTTCGCCAATGACCAGGCTGTTCACCGCGGCGTCGCGGACAAGGTGCGGTTCCACTTCCGCAACATGCTCGACACCGGCTTCGAGACCGGTTCCATGCGCGGGATCTGGACCAACGAGACCACGATGTACGTGGACCTCTTCGACTTGTTCAGCGAGTTCTCCCGCCTGCTGGAGCCGGGCGGACGCTACGTGTGCATCACCGGCTGCTCCAACGACGTGACCGGCGGTCGCGCGTCCTCGGTCAGCTGGATCGACGCGCACTACGGCTGCATGATCCATCCGCGCGGCGAGTACTTCCGCGCCCTGGCCGCGAACAACCTGGTGCCCATCTCCGTGACCGAACTCACCGCGGCGACCATCCCGTACTGGGAGCTGCGCACGCATTCCGAGCTCGCCACCGGCGTCGAGAAGCCGTTCCTGACCGCGTACCAGGAGGGGAGCTTCCACTACCTGCTCATCGCCGCCGATAAGGTGGGCAGGTGACCGACGCCCTCGCCCAGCCGTACACCGACCGCGAGGCCCTGCCCGTCGAACTCGTCGACGACGCGGGCCGCGCGGTCGGCGCGTGCACGGTCGCCGAGGCACACCTGGCCCCGGGACGACTGCACCGCGCGTTCTCCGTCTTGCTGTTCGACTCGGCGGGCCGGGTGCTCTTGCAGCAGCGTGCGGCGGTCAAGACCAGGTTCCCGTCACTGTGGGCCAATACCTGCTGTGGCCACCCCGCACCCGGCGAACCGGTCGCTGCCGCGGCGGGGCTGCGGCTGGCCGAGGAAATGGGCCTGACGATCGCGCTCACCGAGGCCGGGATCTACCGCTACCACGCGGCGGACCTGCGCACCGGCCGCGTCGAATCCGAGTGGGATCACGTTCTGATCGGGCGCCTCGACATCGGCAACCCTCGACCGGATCCGGCAGAGGTCGCCGACTTCGCGTGGATTCAGCCGGACGCGCTACGCGACGCGCTGGCCGACAACCCGGACGCCTACACCCCATGGCTGGCCGGTGTCCTCGACGTCGCGGAACACGCGCACGTCACAGGAACCTCTGCGCACTGATTCGTCGTATCGTTTCTCCTGGTCCGAGGCAGCCGAACACATCTCGCCGACTGCGCAGGCGGCGCGGCTGCCTCGATCCAGCCGGCGAATTCACGACGGCTTTCCCTCCCGAGCCGGTTGTAGCTCGACATTCGCGCTGGTCGACACACTCGGCACGGTGCGTGACATCGATTGATGCGCATATCCATGTAACAACATGGAGTGAAACTGAGAGAACTCATAGGAACGGCACAGGCTGTGACCAGGACCGTTCTGCATCGTTGAGAGGTACGAGTTCTCGGTGAAGTGAGGTGCGTGATGGTGGAATTCGAGGTCACCGGAACGACGGTGACGGTGCACGTGCTCGGTGCGCATCAGCTGCTGGCGCTGCGCGACCAGCTGAGTTTCGACCTGTCCGCCGTCACCGCGCTCGGCATGGCCGGGGTCGACCGCCGCCCGCCGTGGGTGCGCACGCCCGGCACTTTCTTCCCCGGCGTGATCGCGGCGGGGACCTTCCGCGGCAAGGGCCGCAAGGAATTCTGGGACACCCGATTCGACGGACACGCCATCCGTATCGACTTGGCGGGCGCGGACGTCACACGGCTCGTGGTCGACGTGGCCGACCCGGACGCCGAACTGCGCAAGCTCGCCATCGCGGTAGCCGCCTGAGCCTCGCTCAGGCCCCGAACGATCGCAGCGAGCCGGTGTAAGGCTTCGGCGGCGGCGCGGCGAATTCGCCCCGGCCGGACTTGCGCAGACCGAGCGTGAGCAGCGATTGGACGGTCAGGGTCGCCGCCGCCACACCGTCCACCACCGGCACGCCGACCTCGGCGCGCACGTGCGCGGACAGATCGGCCATCCCCGCGCAGCCGAGGACGATCGCGTCGGACCGGTCCGCCTCGACCGCTTCCCGGCACGCTTCGGTGACGATCTTGCGCGCGTCCGGATCGGTGTCGAGGGCGAGCACAGGAATCTCGCAGGCGTGGATACCGCGGCAGAAGTGCCGCATCCCGTAGCGCTCCGCCAGATCGGCCGCCCGGCCGACGGTCCGGCCCAGGGTGGTGACCACGCTGAACCCGCGACCGAGATGAGCGGCGGTACGCATAGCGGCCTCGGCGATCCCGATCACCGGTCCCCTGGCCAGCTCGCGCGCGGCGTCGAGACCGGGGTCGCCGAAGCAGGCCAACACGTAGCCGTCGACCCCCTCGGCCTCCCCGCGCCGGATCGCGGCGAGCAGGCCGGGAACGCTGAGCGCTTCGTCGTAGTGACTTTCGATCGAGGCCGGTCCCATCTCCGAGGTCACCGCGTCGAGCAGGGTGCCAGGACCAGCGACGGCCCTGGCACACCGCTCGATCGTGTCGGTCATCGCCCGGGAGGTATTGGGGTTGACCACACGGATATGCATCAGGCCGCGCTCTCCCGCATCGCCGGCCAGGTGCGTGTGGCAAGGACGTAGTAGGCCACGAAGCCGAGGCCGCAACCGATGAACCAGCTGTACTGTGCCGCGGTATACATACCGGTGACATCCTTGGCCAGCACCGGCATCACCGCGGCCAGCGCGCCGACGACCGTCGCGATCACCGCGGCCGGGTTGTATCCGCCGCGATACCAATAGCGTCCGCTGCTGGACATCGTGAACAGGTCGTCCACCGCCACGCGTTGCTTGCGTACCAGGTAGTAGTCGGCGATGAGCACCCCGAACAGTGGGCCGATGAAGGCGCCGAGCACCTCCAGCGTGTAGTGGATGACCTCCGGGTTGTTGTAGAGATTCCACGGCGTGATCAGCACCGAGCCCACCGCGGCGATCATGCCGCCCGCGCGCCAGCTGACGCGCTGCGGACTCACGTGCGAGAAGTCGAAGGCGGGCGAGATGAAGTTCGCGACGATGTTGATGCCGATGGTGGCGACAGTGAAGGTCAGTGCGCCGAGCACGATCGCGAAGGTGCTGTCGATGCGCGCCACCGTGGCGACCGGGTCGGTGATCAGCTCGCCGTAGACCGGCACCGTCAGCGAGGCGGTGATCACCACCAGCAACGAGAACAGCAGGAAGTTCAGCGGGAGACCGAGCAGGTTGCCCCGGCGCACCACGGCGAAGGACTTGCCGTACCGGGAGAAGTCGCCGAAGTTCAACATCGGCCCGGAGAAGTAGGAGACCACGAGCGCGATGGCGCCCAGCATCACGGGCACCGAATCCCATCCGGTGTACCGCACCGCGCCCAGGTTCAGATCGATCGCGCCCCAGCCGGCCTTCGCGATCAGGTAACCGCACAACAGGAACATCACCACGTACACCGCGGGCCCACAGAAGTCGATGAACCGGCGAATGGACTCCATGCCCTGCCAGAAAACGCAGGCCTGCACCACCCACAGCGTCAGGTAGCTGCCCCAGCCGAGCAGCGACAGACCGAGGAATCCGTAGTCGCCTGCCACCGCGTACGGCGCGAGGGACGGAAACAGCTTCACCAGTACGACATCCAGTGCCGCCGAAGCGAGGAATGTCTGAATGCCGTACCAGGCCACCGCGATCAGCCCGCGGATGATCGCGGGGATATTGGCGCCGAGCACGCCGAACGCACTGCGGCAGATGACCGGGTACGGCACGCCGGTCGCCTGACTCGGCTTGGCGACCAGATTGCAGAAGAAATACACCAGGGTGATCCCGATCAACAAGGCCACCAGTACCTGCCAGCTGGCCAAGCCGAGCGCGAACAAGCTACCCGCGGTGACATAGCCGCCGACGCTGTGCACGTCCGACATCCAGAACGCGAAGATGTTGTAAGAGCCCCAGTTCTGCTTGCGCAGCGGCGCGAGATCGTCGTTTGTGAGCCGTGGGTCATAGCCTGCGGGGGCGATCCGCTCGGGAGCGGGTGCCGCGGCGATGGTTTCGGTCATGGTGTTTCCCATCCGAAGGGTGAAACTGTGATCGAAACGACGGTAGGAATCGGCTATTGCCCGTCCATTGCGCGGTTATTGCCCGGCTATTGCGCGGCAGATATATCTTCCGGGGCGAGCAGACCGGTATCGGTGGGCAAGGTCGCGATCACGGACTCCAGCCTGCGATGGTGATGTTCGGCGACGAGCAGCAGGCGCTCGACGTCCCGGGCCAGGAACGCGTCCAGCATCAACGCGTGGTCGGTGTGCAGCCGCACTCGGTCGGCCCGGCCGATGTGCACCATCGACTGCACCGGCTCGGTGACGTTCCACGCCGCTTCGAGCATGTGCAGCAGCCGGAACATGCGTGACGGCCGGGTCAGCGCCACATGGAAGGTGCGCGACCCACGGTGGTAGGCGGCCGGGTCGTCGTCGCGTATCGCCTGTTCCATGGCCTCGTTCACATCCAGCAGTTCGGCGCGGTCGGCGGCGGAGTGGTTCATGGCGGCCGCGGCGAGCGAGGCCGTCTCCAAGGTCTGCCGCACGATGTACATCTCGCGCAATTCGGCGGCGGTCAGTTGCGCCACCGTGTATCCGGCGTGCGGCTCGTGGGTGACCAGCCCCTCCCCGATCAGCGTCTTGAGCGCCTCGCGCACCGGAATATGGCTCACGCCGAACAGTTCCGCCACCTCGCGCAGCGGGATGACGGTACGGGGCGGCACCGCCCCGTCGAGGATCACCCGGCGCAGTTCGCCGAGGATGATCTGCGGGCGGCCGGGGGTGTCGACGACCAACCTCGCGAGCAGCGCCGAACGTCGTCTCGGGGGCATGACAACACGCTAGGGGCAGCGTGTTGCGTTCCCGGTCACCCGTGTGACGGTCAGGAAACGTCTTCTCACAGTACCGACCGGTCGCGTGGTGGGTGCGGGTCCCGGCCACCGGTCTCGAGCGAAACGAGACACCTAGCATTGGATTGTTCGCGACGCCGCAGGCGCTGAAAGACAGGCACAGGTTTCGATGACAGTTTCGGCAGGACAATTCGTAGATCGCCGCTTCGCGCGATTGGTGGCGGAGTTCGACCGGCTGTTCCGGCGTCCGTCCGACGGCGGCGGAGCGCTGGCGGTCTACCTGCACGGCGAGCCGGTGGTCGACGTCTGGGCCGGTTACGCGCATCCGGATGTCCCGTGGGCGCACGACACCGTCGCGATGGCGTTCTCCACCGGCAAAGGGATCGCCAGCACGCTGGTGCATCGCCTGGCCGAGCGCGGCCTGATCGACTACGACGAGCCGCTCGCGACCTACTGGCCGGAGTTCGCGGCGGCGGGCAAGGAGCGCATCAGCGTTCGGGCGATGCTGACCCACCGGGCCGGGCTGCACCGGCTACGTGGGCTGCTGCCCGGACCGGTCGAGCGATTCTTCGACGACGCCGCGGTCACCGCGGCGCTCGCGGCCGCCGCGCCCGATCCGCGGCACAAGGTGACCAGCGGCTATCACGGCATCACCTACGGACACCTCGCCGCGGAGCTGGTGCGCCGGGTGACCGGAACGGAATTCACCGACGCGCTGCGCACCGAGATCGCGCTACCGCTCGCGGCCGAGGAACTGTGGTTCCGGGTCCCGGCAGCCGAGCGCGGGCGTATCGCCACCAATTTCCCGCGCCTGACGGTCGCGGGCATGAGCTGGGAGCGTGGCTCGCGGATGCTCGCCCGCACCCGCTTCGCGGCCGCCGCCGACACCACCCCCGTGGGTTTCGCCGAGCTGGTAGCCGATCCGCGCCTGCACGACTCGGTGATGCCCGGCCTCAACGGCGTCTTCTCCGCCCGCGCGCTGGCCCGCGTGTACGGCGCGCTCGCCAACGGCGGGCAACTGGACGGGTATCAGCTGCTGCGCCCGGACACCATCGAGCAGATCACCCGGCGGCAGGTGTTCACCCCCGACTACGTGCTGGCCTTCCGTATTCCCTGGGCGCTGGGTTACCACGGCGTGCCGATGAAGCCGTCCAAGGCCGAACCCATCTCGGCTTTCGGCCATTTCGGCCTCGGCGGCTCCGGCGGTTTCGCCGACCCGGCGACCGGGATGTCGCTCGGCTTCGTCACCAATCGCCTGGGCAGCCGGATCACCCCGCTCGGCGACGCGCGCCTGGCGCGCTTGGGGACGCTGGCCCACAACCTCGCCAGAGCCGCCTGATCTCGCCTGCCCGAGTGGCAGCATGGCGCTATGGAGACCGTCGACATGCCGCGGATCGCGGCGGCCACGCGGCTGCTGGACCCGGTGATCCGGCGCACGCCGCTGCTGGCCTCGCGAGTGTTGTCCGAGCGCGTGGGCGCCGAAGTGTGGCTGAAATGCGAGAACCTGCAGCGCACCGGGTCGTTCAAGCCGCGCGGGGCCTACAACCGAATCGCGAATTTGCCGCAGGAGGTTCGGGAGCGCGGCGTCGTGGCCGCGAGCGCCGGTAACCACGCGCAAGGCGTCGCGTGGTCGGCGGCCTCGCTCGGCATCGCGTCGACGGTGTTCATGCCGGTCGGGGCGTCACTGCCGAAAGTGACGGCGACCAGGGCATACGGTGCGCAAGTCCGCCAGGTGGGCGAGACCATCGACGAGTCGCTGGACGCCGCACTGGATTTCGCCGACCGGTCCGACGCGACGCTGATCCATCCGTTCGACCATCCCGATATCGTGGCAGGCCAGGCCACCGCCGGCGTGGAGATCGCGGAGCAGCTGCCGCAGGTCGGCACGGTGCTCGTGCCCACCGGCGGCGGCGGGCTCTTGGCGGGAGTCGCGGTCGCGCTGCGGCATATGGCGCCGAACGTCCGCGTCATCGGGGTGCAGGCGGCGGAAGCGGCCGCCTGGCCGGGCTCGCTGGCGGCGGGCCACCCGGTCCGCGTCGAGCGGATGTCGACGATGGCCGACGGCATCGCGGTCGGACAGCCCGGCAAAGTGCCGTTCGGCCATGTGGCCCAGCATGTTTCACGAATCGTGACGGTGGACGAGGAAGCGCTGTCGCAGGCGCTGCTGCTGTGCCTGGAACGCGCGAAGCTGATCGTCGAACCCGCGGGCGCCGCGGCGGTCGCCGCTCTGATGAGTATTTCGCCCGAGGAACTCGGCCTGCGGGGGCCGGTCTGCGCGATCCTGTCCGGCGGCAATATCGACCCGTTGCTGCTGACCCGCGTGATAGGTCACGGCCTGAGCGCGGCAGGTCGCTATCTCGCCGTGCGCGTGACGATTTCCGATCGCCCCGGCGCGCTGGGATCGCTGCTGGCGGTGGTCGGCAAGACGGGCGCAAGCGTGGTCGACGTGGCACACTCCCGCACCGGGACGTGGCTGGCGGTGGACGAGGTGGAAGTGGCGCTCACCCTGGAGACACGAGGTACCGCTCATCGCGACGACGTGCTCACCGCCCTCGGGAACGCGGGATACGGGGTCCGCGTATCGGATTGACCCGCGACAACTCGCGGGCTGCCTCGCAACCGAAGTCAGTGCGCGCCACCGAGTTCCAAGGCGAGCACGCCGAGTATCACGAGCCCGATGCCGCCGACCTGCACGAGGGTCAGCCGCTCGTTGAGGAACAGCACGCCGATCAGCGCGATCGCGGCGACGCCGATCGCCGACCAGATGCCGTAAGCCACCCCGATCGGCATCCCTCGCTTCAGCGCCTGGGCGAGGAAGAAGAACGCCGTGCAATAGCCGACGACCACCACGATCGAAGGGACGAGCTTGGTGAATCCGTCGGACAGTTTCAGTGAAACGGTCGCGGTCACCTCGGAGGCGATGGCCAAGGCGAGCAGCAACAAGGTCATTTTCGCAGCCTAGTCACAGCCGCGACCCGGCCTCGGCCCCCGCACCGGTGGGCACCGGCCCTCCCAGTGCCGGGGATTCGCGGACCGGCGACCGTTGCCGACGTGCCGATACGCTCGGCCGATGCGTAGCTCGAACGTTGCGGTGACCGGTTTCCCCCTCGACGAAGTGACCTGCAACGAGTTGCCGTATGCCGAGCGCGATGAGAGGTACCGGCGTTTGCACGAGTGGCCGGAACCGAGTTACGCGCATCGGTCCGGGCTGCGCATGATCTGGAAGTACGACGACGTGCGCGAAGTGCTGGACGCGACGACACCGGGCATCTCCAACGCGAATTCGCTGGATCCCCTCGTTGGTTACGCGCGCATCGCGGCGACGCCCCGCGCCATCCCGCATTTCGTCCGGCACCTGGTTCCGCCACCCGCGAAGGCGACCGCCAACCTGTCCGACGACCTGTTGCACAAGCGGGTGTGGAATACCATGGCCGGGCCTTCTGGGCATTTCACCATCTCCCCCGCCGATCGGGCCGGCCGGGCCGCCGAGATGGCCGAGCACTTCCACGCGGCGGTGCGGGACGCGGGATTCCGGCCCGGCTCGCCGTTGGACGTGACTGCGTTGTCGATCGGTTATGCCGCCCGCACCGTCGGTGCGGCGGTCGGCTTGCCCGCATCGGACTGGCCGAACGTGGCCGCTTGGAGCGGAGCGCAATCGGGACTGCTCGGCCGGGTGATGCGCGGACGCGAACTGGCCGACGCGGTGAGCGCGCTCGGCTGGCTGTTCACCGTCAGCGGCAGAGCGGTCCGCGCGGGCCGCGGCAGCGAGGCGACCGGGTTCGCCCGCACACTGCGCGACGCCGGGCTGTCCCATCGGATCGCGGTATCCGCCATGGCGAATTCATTGGCCGCAGGCGTGCACACGGTGAGCGGCAGCATTCAGCAAGGCGTCCAGCGACTGCTCGGGGATCCGGACCGCGTCTGGTGGGATCTGCTCACCGAGCCGAACGGCGGCGCACGGGTCGCGGCGAAGATCCTTCAACTCGATCCGGGGCTGGTGGCATGGAAGCGTCGGGCCAGGACGCCGGTCGTACTCTCCAGCGGCACGCGGCTGCCCGCCGGACCGTTGCTCGTGATGTTCGCCGCGGCGAACCGCGACCCGGAGGCGTTTCCCGACTGCCTCGCGCTGGACCGGACCGGCAAATTGCCGTTGACCTTCGGGTTCGGCAGGCATGTCTGTCCCGGCAAGAGCATGGCCACGCTGGCGGTCGAGGTGTTTCTCCGGCAGTTGCGCGAGCTGACGCCGGAGGCCGAACCGGCGCAAGGGTTCGACGTGGGTCCCCGGCGCCGCAGCGATCTGCTGTTCAGCGGAGCCGACATCACCGTCGTCGGATAGGCCGGGTCGCGGATCGCGGACGGGCGTAGCCCGGGTTCAGTCCAGCCAGGCTCGCGCCGCGGCCGCCGCCTCGCGCACCTCCGCGAGCTGCGCCGCGACCTGGACCCCGGCCGTACCGCCCCGGGCGTTGCGGGACGCGATGGAGCCCTGCACGGTGAGCACCTCGCGCACCTTCCCGGTCAGCGCCGGGTCGATCGCGGCGAACTCCTCGTCGGTGAGCTCGTCCAAGCCGACGCCGCTGGACTCGGCGGCACGCACGCACGCACCCGCCGCCTCGTGCGCGACCCGGAACGGAACACCCTGGCGGACGAGCCATTCGGCGATATCGGTGGCCAGCGTGAAACCCGCGGGCGCGAGTTCGGCCATGCGATCGGTGTGGAAGGTCAGCGTCGAGACCAAGCCCGCGATGGCCGGGAGCAGCAGTTCGAGTTGCGCCACCGAGTCGAAGAGAGGTTCCTTGTCCTCTTGGAGGTCGCGGTTGTAGGCCAGCGGCTGCGCCTTGAGGGTGGCCAGCAGGCCGGTGAGATTGCCGATCAGCCTGCCCGCCTTGCCTCGGGTCAGCTCGGAGACGTCGGGGTTCTTCTTCTGCGGCATGATCGACGAGCCGGTCGACCAGGCGTCGGCCAGCGTGACATAGCCGAATTCCGGTGTGCTCCAGAGGATCACCTCTTCGGCCATCCGGCTCAGGTCGACGCCGATCATGGCGAGCACGAACGCGGCCTCGGCGGCGAAGTCCCGCGCCGAGGTCGCGTCGATCGAGTTGGCGGCGGCCGCGTCGAAATCCAGATCCGCGGCGATGGCCTCGGGGTCGAGTCCCAGGGAGGAGCCCGCCAGCGCGCCGGAACCGTAGGGCGACACCGCCGCGCGGCGATCGAAGTCGCGCAGCCGGTCGAGGTCGCGCAGCAGCGGGTGCGCGTGCGCGAGCAGGTGATGGGCCAGCAGCACCGGCTGCGCCGCCTGCAAATGGGTCTTGCCCGGCATCACCGCGTCCGGATGCGCGGCCGCCTGCTCCACCAGCGCGTCGACCACCGCGAGCACGCCCGCGGCCACCCGGCGCACGCCGTCGCGCAGCCACATCCGGAACAGCGTGGCCACCTGGTCGTTGCGCGAACGCCCCGCCCGCAACCGGCCACCGAGTTCGGCGCCGACCCGTTCGATCAGGCCGCGTTCCAGCGCGCCGTGTACGTCCTCATCCGACTCGGCGGGGCCGAACGCGCCGGACGCTACGTCCGCCGCGAGGCGATCCAGCCCGTCGAGCATGCCGGACAGGTCGGTGTCGGAGAGCAGCCGGGCCTTGTGCAGCACACGCGCGTGCGCCTTCGACGCGCGGATGTCGTAGGGGGCCAGCGCCCAGTCGAAGTGCGTCGACTTGCTCAGCGCGGCCATGGCCTCGGCCGGTCCGGAGGCGAATCGCCCGCCCCAGAGCGCACCTTGGTTCGTGCTCATGCTGTTCCGCCTCTCCGGGTATTCAGGCCGTACCAGTTGGGTGGGTGGTCGGTTTGCGTTCAGGTCTTGCGTTGGGTGTCGGTCGGGTTTTGGGCGTACCCGGTGAGTTACCCATGTTCTTGCGAGATCAGTTGGTGCGTTGATTCGCGAGAACAGTTGTGGGTTGGTTTGCGGGATCAACTGGTGCATCGACTTGCGGCTCAGTCGTTCCGTTGGACCGAGGAACGAGTTGTTGCGTCGGCGCGCACAGGTCGAGTCGTTCCTGTTCGACGCAGCTTCGGTGGTTGCTCGAAACCATATGCCGGGGCCTCGAGCGCCGGGGCGAAGGCGTACGCAGGTTGCTTTCGGGGTGCACTGCTGCCCTGTCAGCACACTCCGAACGCCGATTCGAGACTACGGGAAGCCACACTCCTACCCCACCGCCGCCGAAGTCGAGGCGGTGCAGCGCGAATTCTGGTTCGAGGCCACCCTCGTGGGAGCCGTCGGCGTGCCGGTGCTCGGTCGGGCACCGGCACGCCTGAGGCTTACTTCTGGTTCAGGTCGCGGCGGGCGGCGACCTTGGAGGACAGGCCGTGGATCTGGACGAAGCCCTTGGCCAGGGACTGGTCGAAGGTGTCGCCCTCGTCGTAGGTGGCCAGGTTGAAGTCGTAGAGCGACTGCTCCGAGCGGCGGCCGTTGACCACGGCGGAGCCGCCGTGCAGCACCATCCGGATGTCGCCGGAGACGTGCTGCTGGGTGTCCAGGATGAAGGCGTCCAGCGCGCGCTTGAGCGGGGAGAACCACAGGCCGTCGTAGGCCAGCTCGCCCCAGCGCTGCTCGACCTGCCGCTTGTACCGGCCCAGCTCGCGCTCGATGGTGACGTTCTCCAGGGCCTGGTGCGCGGTGATCAGCGCGATGGCGCCCGGAGCCTCGTAGATCTCCCGGCTCTTGATGCCGACCAGGCGGTCCTCGACCATGTCCAGGCGGCCGACGCCCTGGCGGCCGGCGCGGTGGTTCAGCTCGATGATCGCTTCCAGCACGCTGACCTGGCGGCCGTCGATGGCCACCGGAACACCCTTGTCGAACGTGACGATGAGTTCGTCGGGAGCCTCGAAGTTGACGGTCGGGTCGGAGGTGTAGTCGTAGACGTCCTTGGTCGGGGCGTTCCACAGGTCCTCGAGGAACCCGGTCTCCACCGCGCGGCCCCAGACGTTCTGATCGATGGAGAACGGCGACTTCTTGGTGACGTTGATCGGCAGCGCGTTCTCCTCGGCGAAGGCGATGGCCTTCTCCCTGGTCCAGGCGTAGTCGCGAACCGGGGCGATCACGTTCAGATCGGGCGCGAGCGCGCCGATGCCGACCTCGAAGCGGACCTGGTCGTTGCCCTTGCCGGTGCAGCCGTGCGCGACGGTGCTCGCGCCGTGGAACTTGGCGGCCTCGACCAGGTGCTTGACGATGAGGGGGCGGCTGATCGCCGACACCAGCGGGTACTGGCCCATGTACATCGCGTTGGCCTGGATGGTGGGCAGGCAGTACTGGTCGGCGAACTCGTCGCGCGCGTCGACCACGATCGCCTCGACGGCGCCGCAGTCAAGGGCGCGCTGGCGCACCACGTTCATGTCCTCGCCGCCCTGGCCGAGGTCGATGGCCACGGCCACCACTTCGGCGCCGGTCTCCTTGCCGATCCAGCTGATCGCGACGGAGGTGTCCAGCCCACCGGAGTAGGCGAGTACGACGCGCTCGGACATGTTCTGTGTGCTCCTCGATGGTTCGGTAGGTGTATCAGCAGTATGGCGGGTGTCCGAGCAGTGGGAACGGCCCGGCCCCGACGCCCTCGCGACCAGCCTTGAGGCCCTGCGTCATTCTGCAAATGATTATGCACGATGATGCAAGCTCATTCATAATCGGGGGTCGGGTTCCGCGCTCCGCTGGAGAGCCGGCACCCATCAACCGTGCCCATGTACAGCCGCAGTATCTTCAGCTCGACCGACAAGTGAGCTGGATCGAGGTCACTGTCGGCCGTCTCGTTCCGATGCTGGAGTCCGCGTCCTTCCCGTCCGGTCACGCCGCCTCGGCTTTTGCGTTCGCCTATTCGGTGGGCCGACGCTACCCGGCGCTGGCAGTGCCGATCCGGTTGCTCGCCAGTGGGGTGGCCTATTCGAGGGTGCACACCGGCGTGCACTACCCCGGTGACGTCGTGCTCGGCTCGGTCCTCGGAGCCGGAACGTCGGCCATGGTGGCGGGCGTACGCGACCGCAGGTATCGGTCGTCGAGGCGGAGAGGCGTCGTACCCGGCCGACTACTCCGGCGCCTGCCGGCGGACAGACGGTGAAGCGCTCCTCGGGGACCGTGCCGGTCGCAGACGAGCGGAGGGCGAGGCGCCAGGATGCCGGGAGGAGATGCGCACGCGGAGCACTGCCGGGCGAATGGCGAACCTGAGCGGCGCGTTCAGCACCACCGGCTCACCGTCGATACCCGCGTGCACCGGCGCGGGGGCGAAGACCTCGAAGTCCGGTGCGCTCCAAGCGCGCCCTGGAGGATGCCGCCCGGGATCCGGCGCGTCGAGAACGACGATGCCCAGTAGGCCGCTCTCGAGCGACGGGCGACTGCCCAGGACAGGAGGGCCCAAGGCGTAGGGGTTGTTCGAAACCAGCACAACAGCGAGCTGAGCGTGCTGCCGGCCTACGTCGTCGACGAGGTGCAGCGCCGGTGTCCTTCCACCGGGGCCGGCCACCCGATCGGCCGTCTCCATTAGAGTGCGCACCTTGGCGTCGCGATAGGCCGGATGGCGGACCGCCTCACCGTAGATCCCGAGTGAAACGTTGTTCACGAATGCGCGGCCGTTCACTTCTGCCAGGTCGATCCGGCGCTCGACCCCATCGGTGAACGCGTCGAGCCCGCCCGCCACGTCCTGCCGGTTCACTCCCAGGTCGAGCGCGAAGTGGTTACGTGTCCCGGCCGGGACGCAGATGAACGGCACACCCTGCGCGGCGGCGGCCGCTGCCACAACCGCGAGGGAGCCGTCGCCACCAGCCATCCCCAGCGCGTCCGCGCCCTGCCTCACCGCCTCCTCGACGCGCTCGGTGAGGCTCTCGCCGGGATCGAGAACGACCACCTTTATCCCGAGATCCCGTGCCCGTTCAGCAACCCTCGCGCGACCGGCCGCCCCATCGCCCGATTTCGGGTTGACAAACAACACCGGCCGTAGCGGCGGGTCCACGGCACTCCAGCCACAACGTCCCTGCTCGGACGGGCCGCTGCTCGGACGGGGCATCAGGGGGAAGGTCATGAAGCTTTCCCCCGACTGCTATCAGCTACCGATGGCGACCTCAGGCCGCCTTCGCAGACTCCACTGGTCGGGTTCCGCGAAGGATCGTCGGCCGCTCGTCGGCATCGGACTGACACGTCATGTCCCCATTGGCGGTTGCTGACCCTGACACTTCCGTATCTTACGTCTCGGTCCACGGCGACCCGGTACGACGACGAAAGAAATGTGCCCCTGACCAGCGAATTCCTCAGCTCACGTGTGCAGGAGTCGTCGAGCAGCTGCCCGGAAGCCCTGCCGACGTACCCCACCTCGGGAGGGAGGACCAATGGACCTACTCACGCAGTTCGAGAGAAGGTCATTGGCGGTTCGACGAATCAGGCACGGAGTCGGGGACGGATCAGGCTAGTTGTTCGATCTTCGCGGCTACTTCCGCACCGGTCAGGGGTTCGCGCGCGATGACGGCGATGGTGTCGTCGCCCGCGATGGTGCCGACGATGTACGACAGGGCCGCGCGGTCCAGGGCGCTGGCCAGGTAGTGGGCCGCGCCGGGCGGGGTGCGCAGGACCGCGATGTTGCCGCTGGCGTCGGTGGAGACCAGCAAGTCGCCGAGCAGTTTGGACAGCCGGTCGGTGCCGCCGGTGACACCGCGGACGGGGCTGCCGTCCTCGGGGACCACGTAGACGCCCGCGCCGCCGTCTGCCGCGCGCAGTTTCACCGCACCGAGTTCGTCGAGGTCCCGCGACAGCGTCGCCTGGGTGGTCTCGATGCCCTCGGCCGCCAGGAGCGCCGCCAGTTCGGTCTGGCTGCGGACCGCGTGCGCCGACAGCAGTTCGACGATGCGCGACTGCCGCCCGGCGCGGGTGCGCGCGATGGCGGGGCCGCTTCTGACCTCGGTCACGCCCCTCCCCCGTATCGTCGCTCCAGCAGCCAGACCAGCAGCGCCTTCTGCGCGTGCAGGCGGTTCTCCGCCTCGTCCCACACCACGCTGTGCGGCCCGTCGAGCACCTCGTCGGTGACCTCTTCGCCACGGTGCGCGGGCAGGCAGTGCAGCACGACCGCGTCCGGCTTCGCGTGCGCGAGCAGCTCGGCGTTGAGCTGGAACGGGCGGAACGGACCCACCCGGTCCAGGCCGTCGTTCTCCTGCCCCATAGACGTCCAGGTATCGGTGACCAGCGCGTCGGCGCCCCACGCGGCGGCGACCGGGTCGCCGGTCACCGTGACGGTCGCGCCGGTCTCGGCGGCCCGCTTGCGCGCGGCCTCCACCACCCACGGCTGCGGCTCGAACCCCGCGGGCGCGGCGATGGTCACGTTCAGACCCGCCGTGGCGCCGCCGAGCAGCAGCGAGTGCGCCATGTTGTTGGCGCCGTCGCCGAAGTAGGCCAGTTCGCGACCGGTCAGGTCGCCCTTGTGCTCGGCGAGGGTCTGCAGGTCCGCGAGCACCTGGCAGGGATGGAACTCGTTGGACAGCGCGTTGACCACCGGCACCGTCGCGGTGGCGGCCATCTCGTCCAGCCGGGACTGCTCGAAGGTGCGCCACACGATGGCGTCCACATACCGAGACAGCACCCGGCCGGTATCGCCGAGCGTCTCCTCCCGGCCCAGCTGGGTGTCGCGGCCGTCGACGACCACCGCGTGCCCGCCGAGCTGGGCGATGCCCATCTCGAAGGAGAACCGGGTGCGGGTGGAGTTCTTCTCGAAGATCACGCCGACGCCGCGCGGACCCTCCAGCGGGCGCCGCGCGAACGGCGACTTCTTGAGTTCGGCCGCGAGGACGAGGATCTCGGCCTGCTCGGCCGGGCTGACATCGTCGTCACGCAGGAAATGCCGCACGGAAGTCATTGCGCCGCAGCTCCTTTCGCGTCAGCGAGCGCGGCGTCGAGGATCCCGGGCAGGTCGGCGACGAAATTGTCGGCCTGGGTCTCGGTGAGCACCAGCGGCGGCGCCAGCCGGATCACGTCGGGCTTGGCCGGGTTGACCAGGTAGCCCGCCTCCCGCGCCCGCGCCTCGACCTGTGCGGACACCTCGTCGGTGAGCACGATGCCCAGCAACAGGCCCGCACCGCGCACCTGATCGATGAGCGGATGCTCGAGCAGTTCGATGCCGTCGCTGAGCCGCTTGCCGACCGACTCGACGTGCGAGAGCAGGTCGGTCTCATCGATCGTGCGCAGCACCGCGAGCGCCGCCGCGGCGCACACGGGATTGCCGCCGAAGGTGGTGCCGTGCATGCCGGGGGTGAGCAGATCGGCCGCCCGCCCGGTGGCCAGCACCGCGCCGATCGGCAGTCCGCCGCCGAGACCCTTGGCCAGGGTGATCACGTCCGGGACGATGCCGACGGCCTGGTGGGCGTAGAACTTCCCGGTCCGGCCGATGCCGGTCTGCACCTCGTCCAGCACCAGCAGCGCACCCTTGCGCGCGGTGATCTCACGCGCCTTGGCCAGGTAGTCGAACGGCGGTACCACCACGCCGCTCTCCCCCATCATCGGCTCGAGGAACACCGCGGCGGTGTCCTCGTCGACCGCGGCCTCCAGCGCCGCGGCGTCGCCGTAGGGCACGTGCACGACGCCGGGCGGCATCGGTTCGAACGGGGTGCGCTTGGACGGCTGCCCGGTGAGGGCGAGCGCGCCCATGGTGCGGCCGTGGAAGGCCTCCTCGCAGGCGACGAGCTTGGGCCGCCCGGTCAGCCGTGCGATCTTGAACGCCGCTTCGACGGCCTCGGTGCCGGAGTTGCAGAAGAACGCCCGGCCTTCGCCGTCGCCGAAGTGCGCGAGCAGCCGCTCGGCCAGCTCGACGACCGGCTCGCTGGCATACAGATTCGACACGTGCCCGAGCGTGCCGAGCTGCTGGGTGACCGCCTCCAGAATCGCCGGGTGCGCGTGCCCGAGGCTGTTGACCGCGATGCCGCCGAGGAAATCGACGTAGCGCTTGCCGTCCGCGTCGTAGACCACGGCTCCCGCGCCGCGGACCAGCGCGACCTTCGGTGTGCCGTAGTTGTTCATCAGCGCGGCGGACCACCGCTGCTGCAGTTCAGCTGTGCTCATTGTTTCGTTCCGTTCGGCGCGCCGGACCCGTTCGGGATGAGCGGGGCGGGCGTCACCATCGTTCCGATTCCTTCTCCGGTGAACAGTTCCAGCAGCACGGCGTGCGGGACCCGGCCGTCGATGACATGCGCGGTCGGCACCCCGGCCGTCACAGCGCGCAGGCAGGCTTCCATCTTGGGCACCATGCCCGCATCGAGGCGTGGGAGCAACTCGTCCAACGCTTTCGTATCGATGCTGGAGGTGAGCGACGAACGGTCCGGCCAGTTCGTGTACAGGCCTTCGACGTCGGTGAGCATCACCAGTTTCTCGGCGCCGATGCCCTCGGCGAGCGCCGCGGCGGCGGTGTCGGCGTTGATGTTGTGCACCACGCCCTCCGCGTCCGGGGCGATGGTCGACACCACGGGAATTCGGCCCGCCCCGATCAGATCCAGCACGGCATCCGGGTTCACCTCGGTGACGTCGCCGACCAGCCCGATGTCGGTGGGCTCGCCGTCGACCTCGACCGTGCGGCGGGTCGCGGTGAACAGCCGGGCGTCCTCACCGGAGATGCCGACCGCGTACGGGCCGTGCGAGTTGATCAGGCCGACCAGCTCGCGGCCGACCTGACCGAACAGGACCATCCGCACCACGTCCATCACCTCGGGTGTGGTCACCCGGAAGCCGCCGCGGAATTCGCCTTGCAGCCCGAGCTTTTTCAGCATCGCGCTGATCTGCGGGCCGCCGCCGTGCACCACCACCGGGTGGACGCCGACCGTGCGCAGGAACGCCATGTCGGCGGCGAAGGCCCGCTTGAGGTCGTCGTCGACCATGGCGTTGCCGCCGTACTTCACGACGACGATCTTGTCCCGGAACTTCTGCAACCACGGCAGGGCGTCGGCCAGGACGTGCGCCTTGTCCAACGCCGAAAGCGTGTGCAGCACATCGCTGGTCATGAGCTGTAGGCCGAGTTCTCTTCGACGTAACCGTGCGAGAGGTCGGTGGTGCGGATGGTCGCACGCGCGGAGCCCACGTTCAGGTCGATCAGCACCTCGATGTCGGCGCCGGACAGATCGACCTCGCGTGCGCCGGGCGCGCCGACGCCATCGATGCACACCGGTTTGCCGTTGAACGACACCGAGATCCGATTCGGGTCCAACGTCACCGGCGCCATGCCGACCGCCGCGAGCACCCGGCCCCAGTTCGGGTCGGATCCGAACAGCGCCGTCTTGACCAAGCTGTCGCGG
Organism: Nocardia sp. NPDC051929; assembly: GCF_044548645.1. Taxonomy (NCBI): domain Bacteria; kingdom Bacillati; phylum Actinomycetota; class Actinomycetes; order Mycobacteriales; family Nocardiaceae; genus Nocardia; species Nocardia sp. NPDC051929. The sequence continues at coordinate 45,784 of NZ_JBIUCG010000016.1, forward strand.
GCGACGGTGCGCGCCGCGGCCACGGCCTCGTCCTCGGTGACCGCGCCTGCGACGGTGACCAGCACCCGCTTGGTGACGCCCTCGGCGTCGGCCATCAGCTGGGCGGCCAGATCGTCGCAGACCGCGAGCACGGCGGCGTCCAACTCCTCCTGGCTCGGGCTGACCTCGCTCGCGCCGTTGGCCAGCAGCAGGACGGTGTCGTTGGTGGAGCAGGAGCCGTCCACGTCGAGCCGGTCGAAGGTGCGCGCGGTGGCGTTGCGCAGCGCGCGGTCGAGCTGATCGGCGGTCACCGCCGCGTCGGTGGTGAGCACGACCAGCATGGTCGCCAGCGACGGGGCCAGCATGCCCGCGCCCTTCGCCATGCCGCCGACGTTCCACTTGTCGCGGTGGTGGAACGCCGCCTCCTTGGGCACCGTGTCGGTGGTCATGATGGCCCACGCGGCATCAGCGCCGCCGGACAGGCCGCCGCCCATCTCGTGCACGATCTCGGTGACGGCGGGGATCAGTTTGTCCATCGGAAGCCGGTCACCGATGAGCCCGGTGGAGCAGACCGCGATCTCCCCCGCTCCGGTCTCGGTGCCCCAGTTGCTCAGCGCGGCGGCGAGTTCCTCGGCGGTCTTGTGCGTGTCCTGGAATCCGCCCGGGCCGGTGCAGGCGTTGGCGCCGCCGGAGTTCAGGATCACCGCGCGCAGCCGCTTGCCGGTCAGCACCTGCTGCGACCACAGCACCGGAGCGGCCTTCACCTTGTTGCGGGTGAACACGCCCGCGGCCGGGTACTCCGGACCCTCGTTGAACACCAGCGCCAGATCCGGCTTGCCGCTGACCTTGATGCCCGCGGCGATGCCCGCCGCGCGGAAGCCGAGCGGTGCGGTCACGCCCTGGGTGCGGACCAGCTTGCCGCTGGCGGTGTCGGTCGATGTCACGGTGCCACTCCTACGGTGGAAAGTCCTTCGGTCTCCTCGAAGCCGAGGGCCAGGTTCATCGATTGCACCGCGGCGCCCGCGGTGCCCTTGGTCAAGTTGTCGATCGCGCCGATCACCACGAGCACGCCCGCGTCGGCGTCCACGGCCACCTGCAGGGTCACGGCGTTGGAGCCGAGCACCGACCCGGTCTGCGGCAGCGCGCCCTCCGGCAGCAGGTGCACGAAAGGCTCGTCGGCATAGGCTTTTTCGTAGACCGCGCGCGCCTGCGCCGCGTCGACGCGAATCGGTGCGGTGCAGGTGGCCAGGATGCCGCGCGGCATCGGCGCGAGTACCGGCGTGAAGGACACTGTGACGTCCGTGCCGCCTGCCGCCGTGAGGTTCTGCGCGATCTCCGGGGTGTGCCGGTGCGCGCCCGCGATCCCGTAGGCCCGCGCCGAACCCATCACCTCCGACCCCAACAGCCCGATGTCCAGCTTGCGGCCCGCTCCTGAGGTGCCGCTCACCGCGACCACATGCACGGTGGGCTCAACGATGCCGGCGGCGACGGCGGGAGCCAGCGCGAGGCTCGCGACGGTCGGATAGCAGCCGGGGACCGCGATCCGCGTCGCGCCCCGCAGCTTCTCCCGGCCGCCGGGCAGCTCGGGCAAACCGTAGGGCCAGCTGCCCGCGTGCGGGCTGCCGTAGTATTTCTCCCAGGCCTCGGGGTCGGTGAGCCGGAAGTCGGCGCCGCAATCGATGATCACGGTGGACTCGGGCAACTCGGCGGCGATGGCCGCGGACTGGCCGTGCGGCAGGCCGAGGAAGACCACGTCGTGCCCGGCCAGCTCGGCGGCCGTGGTCGGCGCGAGCACCCGATCGGCCAGCGGCAGCAAATGCGGTTGCAGCTCCCCCAGCGGGGTGCCCGCGTTGGAGCCCGCGGTCAGCGCCCCGATGACGAGGCGCCCGGTTCGGTAGGCCGGATGCCCCAGCAGCAGACGCAACACTTCGCCGCCCGCGTACCCGCTGGCACCGGCTACCGCGACCCGCACGGCGGGTCCGCCCGAGGAATCAACCATGTGATGATTATGCATGACTATGCAAGCTCATTCACAGCCTGGTCGCCGGGAGCGGTTCACGACCACCAGATACCCGCCGCGTCGTCACACGAAACGGCGAGCTCGCGGTATCGGTCCCGCGAGCAACGGCGCATTTTTCCGCCGCAGGTCAGCGCAGTAGTTCGGGCGCGATGCCCAGCGTATCCACCAGCCCGGCCTCGCCCCGCGCCGTCACGCGCACGGCGCGCCCGCTACCGATCCGCTTGATCCACGCCAGCTCGATCATGCGGCGGCAGAGTTGCGCGCCCGCCGCGCCGCCCAGATGAACGCGGCGCTCGGTCCAGTCCAGACACGGCCGGACGATCGGCCGTCGCGTGGCGCGCAGCGCGGCGGGGTCGACGCCCATCGGCCCGGTGAGCCACGCCGAGCCGGGCTCCGTCAGCGCGAACCCGCTGTCGCCGCGCAACAAGCCCTGCGCGGTCATGGCGTCGGTGACCGCCACACCCAACCGGCCCGCGAGATGGTCGTAACAGGTGCGGCCACGGGCCAGCGCGGCGGCGGCGGTCGCGGTGCGCAGTCCGGTCGCCGGGGCGGCGGGCGGGCCGACATGGGCGACCATGGCCTCGAGCAGGTCCGCTACCCGGGGCCCGGCCAGCCGCAGGTAGCGGTGCCTGCCCTGCCGATGCTCGAGCACCAACCCGCCGTCGCGCAGCCGGTCCAGGTGTTGTGTCGCGGTGGACGGCGCGACACCGGTATGGCGCGCGAGTTCGCCCGCGGTCCAGGCCCGTCCGTCCAGCAGCGCGAGGCAGATGTCGGCGCGGGTGCGGTCGGCGAGCAGAGCGGCCAGGCCCGCCAGTTCGGCTCCTCGATCGGACATCACCTCATCATGGCGCGTCGTCGTTTCGGCGGGCGCCGAAACGTCCCGTGGCTACGGTCGCGGCATGACTTCGTCTTCTCCGGCGGCGCCCGCGCCGACCAAGTTCGAGATCTTCCGCGCTTTGCACCACCGCGACCTGCCCCTGGTGCTGCCGAACGCCTGGGATTTCGCCTCGGCGGCGTTGCTGGCGACCGAGGGATTCCCGGCGATCGGCACCACCAGCCTGGGCGTGGCCGCCGCGGCGGGGCTCGCCGACGGTGCGGGCGTCACGAAGGCGGAGACCTTCGATGCCGCCCGGCGCCTGGGCCGGCTGCCCATCCCGATCACCGTCGACATCGAGGGCGGGTTCGACGAGCGGCCCGAAGCGGTCGCCGATTTCGCCGGACAACTCGCCGCCTGCGGGATCGCGGGTATCAACCTCGAAGATGGCCGCGCGGGTTCCGCTCTGGCCGACCCACGGCACCAAGCCGCGCTGATCGGCGCGATCAAGGACCGCACGCCACAGCTGTTCGTCAATGCCCGCGTCGACACCTACTGGCTCGGCCTCGACCACGGCTCCACGCATGAGCGTGCGCGGCGCTACGCCGCGGCCGGAGCCGACGGCGTGTTCGTGCCAGGCGTGGCCGACCCGGCCCGCGTCGAGCGGATCGTCGCGGCGACCGAGCTGCCGGTGAACGTCCTCTATTCGGCCACCGGCCCCGGCATCGCGACGCTGGCAGACCTGGGTGTCCGCCGGATCAGCACCGGATCGCTGCTCTACCGCGCCGCGCTGTCGGCCGCGGTGGACGTGGCCCGCGCCGTGCGGCACGACGCTCCCGTCGCGCCGGGCATCGTCAGCTATTCCGACATCCAACGCCTGCTGCCTGACAAGTGAGTCCGCCCGATGCCGCGGTGCCGGAAATTGGGCGGAAAATATTCCGCGCTCGCTGTCGATACGCCGGTCGTCCGTTCGTGTACGTGGTGAGACCGGCGCCGCGCCGGTCGCGGAAGGAGCGGAGATGAGCAAGATCATCGCGGTGGAGCATCTGAGCTTGGACGGCGTCATGCAGGCGCCCGGCCGGGCGGATGAGGACAGCAGGGACGGATTCGCCCACGGCGGCTGGGCACACCGGCACGACGACCCGGTGCAGGCGGAGGTCATGGGCAGGCATATGGCGGCCAACCGCGGCGCGCTGCTGCTCGGCAGGCGCACCTACGAGGATTTCGCGGGATACTGGCCGCGACAGGTCGGCGATCCGATGGCCGAGGCGCTGGACAAGACCGAGAAGATCGTCGCCTCTCGCACCGGAAGCGGGCCGCTGGCCTGGCAGAATTCGATCTGGCTCGGCGGCGACGCGGCGACGGCGGTGCCCGGAATACAGCGGCGGCAGCCGGACCGGAACCTGGTGGTACTCGGCAGCGGTGACCTGTTGCGCTCTCTGATGCGTCACGATCTCGTGGACGAGTACCTATTGCTGACCCACCCGCTGGTGCTCGGCACCGGTCGCCGCCTGTTCGACGGCGTGGGGCCGGTCGGCCTGCGGTCGGTCGACACCGTGGTGACCGGCACCGGTGTCGTCATCACCACCTACCGGCGTGCGTGAGGGAGGACGACGGAATGAAGAACTATCTGCTCGGCATCTACCAGCCCGACGATGGCGTGCCGGACAACCTGGACGAGATCATGCGCGATCTCGCGGCGCTGAACGACGCGATGCGGGCGGCGGGAGCCTGGGTGTTCGCGGCGGGCCTGCACGCGCCGAGCACCGCCACCGTGCTGCGCGCCGAAGGCGACGACATGCTGATCACCGATGGCCCGTATGTCGAGGGCAAGGAGCACATCGGCGGGTTCACCGTCATCCGCGCCGCCGATCTCGACGAGGCTCTGGAATGGGGCCGCAGGCTCGCCGCCGTCGTCACTCTGCCCATCGAAGTCCGTCCGATCCGAGACGAATAGATGAGCGAGGCCGTGACCGGCTCGGTGATCGAAGCGGTGTTCGCCGAGCACTACGGCCGTGCGGTGGCGAGCCTGATCCGCGTGTTCGGGGACATCGGCGTCGCCGAGGACGCGGTGCAGGACGCGTTCGCCGCCGCCGTCCAGCGCTGGCCCGCCGACGGTGTCCCGCCGAGCCCGCCCGGCTGGATCATCACCACCGCGCGCAACCGGGCGATCGACCGCCTGCGCCGCGATGCCTCCCGGGCGGACCGGCACGCGCAGGCCAGGCTCCTGCATGCCGAGGACGAACCGTTGGAGCCCGTGAGCGCCGTGCGCGACGACCGCCTCCGGTTGATCTTCACCTGCTGCCACCCAGCCCTCGCGCAACAGGCGCGGGTGGCACTGACCCTGCGGCTGCTCGGCGGGTTGGGCACCGCCGAGATCGCCCGCGCATTCCTGGTCTCGGAAGCGACCATGGCGCAACGCTTGGTGCGCGCCAAAGGCAAGATCCGGGATGCCCGCATTCCCTACCGGGTGCCCGCCGACGCCGAGCTGCCCGCCCGGCTGCGCGCGGTACTCGCCGTCGTGTATCTGATCTTCACCGAGGGGCACACCGCCTCCTCCGGCGCGCGGCTGGTCCGGGCCGACCTCTGCGCCGAGGCGATCCGCCTCGGGCGCTTGCTGGCAGAGCTGATGCCGGACGAGCCCGAGGTGACCGGACTGCTCGCGCTGATGCTGCTGAGCGAGTCCCGCCGCGCCGCCCGCACGGGTGCCGACGGCTCTCTCGTCCCGCTCGCGGAGCAGGATCGCAGCCGGTGGGACCGCGACCTCGTCGCCGAAGGACACGCACTCGTCCGGCAGTGCCTGCGCCGCAACCAGCCGGGGCAATACCAGCTGCAGGCGGCGATCAACGCGGTGCATGCCGACGCACCCACCGCCGCGGCCACCGACTGGACCCAGATCCTGCGGCTCTACGACCAGCTCGCCGCACTCGCGCCGAGTCCGATCGTCGCGCTCAATCGCGCGGTGGCGGTCGCCGAAATACACGGTCCGGCAACGGCCTTGACACAGGTGGACGCCCTGCCCCTGGCGGGGTACCACCTGTTCCATGCCATCCGCGCCGACCTGTTGACCCGGCTCGGCAGCACCGAGGAGGCCACCGCCGCCTACGACGCCGCCATCGCCCGCACCGACAATGCCGCCGAGCGCAGTTTCCTGGCGCGTCGGCGCGCCGACCTCGGTGGGCAACCACGCCGGAGCGATTGACGGCGCGCCACGCCGGGCGGCTGCCACCACCGCCGCCCAGCTGGCCGCCGCCGGACTCGGCACCGCACTCGTGCCGACCAGCGCGCTGACGGCCACGTTCTCCGGCGCCGTCCGCAGCCTGCGTCCGCCCCTGGTGCGCGAGGTCGTCTGCCTCACCGCCACCCCGGGCGATCCTCTCGTCCGCCGATTCCTGGAAGACCTGCGCCGGCGCGGTGTCCCGGTCCCGAGCCCGATCGCCGTCCAGTTGACGGCACGGGAGTGAGGCGGCGGCGCCGGGTCAGTGCTTGCGCACCACGCGTTCGCCTTCGCCCGGTTTCCAGATGGTGATGTCGAGGTGGTCGCCCGCGACCTCCACTGTCGACGCGCCGGTGAGATCGGCGACGTAGAAGTGGTCGAACTGTTGGCCCCTGATGTCGAACCCGGTCTGGTCGAACAGGTGCTGAGCGAAGCGAACGTGCACGTCGCGGTCAGGAAGCTCGACGACCGTGCCGAAGAGTTTGGCGTCGCCGTCGGAAACGTTCGTGTCCACCGTGGCGGTGTGCAGGCAGAAGCGCGGATCGCGCGCCAGATCGCGGAACTTGGTCGTGCCCGGCATCCCCGCGATCACCAGGAGCCCATCGAAGACGCGCGGCTCGATCGGACTGATCCGTGGATATCCGTCCGAACGGATGGTGCCGAGCATGCAGAGATTGCCCGCCGCGCGGTGCCTGCGCAGGAAGATCTCGGCGATGTGCGGCGCTTCTTCGGTGAACCGGCTCCAAGTGGTCATACCGGCGACGGTACGGCGAATACTTGCCATCTCCTGTCCGGGTTTCCGGCTAGTGTCGCCTACGTGCGAGCGAGTCGACTGGTGCAGCTGCTCTTGCTGTTGCAGACGCGGGGCAGGCTCACCGCGCCCGAACTGGCCAGGGAACTGGAGGTGTCGGTGCGCACCGTCTACCGCGACGTCGAGGCCCTCTCGTCGGCCGGTGTCCCGGTCTACAGCGAGCCGGGCCGGGCCGGTGGCGTGCGGCTGGTCGACGGCTACCGCACCCGGCTCACCGGCCTCACCACCGACGAAGCCGACGCGGTGCTGCTGACCGGTCTGCCCGGTGCAGCCGCCGATCTCGGGCTCGGCACCGTGCTGGCCACCGCGCAGTTGAAGGTGCTCGCCGCGCTGCCGCCGGAACTGCGCGGGCGGGCGACGCGCATCGCCGAACGTGTGCTCGTCGACGCGCCGGGCTGGTTCCACCGGCCGGACGCGACGCCGATGCTCGCGACGATCGCCGACGCGCTCTGGCACGACCGCAGGCTGCGGGTGCGCTACCGCCGCAACGACAAAGTGGTCGAGCGCCTGCTCGACCCGCTCGGTCTGGTGCTCAAGGCGGGCACCTGGTATCTGGTGGCGCGCAGCGGGTCCACACCGCGCTCGTACCGGGTCGGCCGGATACTCGCCGCCGAGCCGACCGGCGAAACCTTCTCCCGCCCAGCGCAATTCGATCTGCGCACACATTGGTCCGAGGCCGCCGACGAATTCGCGCGCTCGATGCTGCGCGTGCGGGCGCGCTGCCGGATCGCCGCCACCCACCTGCGCCTGCTGCGGCTGACGAACGATCCGGCGGCGGTCGCGGAGGCACTGGCCTCGGCGGGACCGCCCGATGCCGAAGGGTGGGTCGAGGTGGTGGTTCCGTCGGAGTCCTACGACGTGCTCGCCCACGGCCTGCTGCCGCTCGGCGAGCACGTCGAGGTTCTGGACCCACCGCAGTTGCGCGCGCGACTCGCGGCGACCGCCGCCGCCATGCACGCGCGCTACTCCGGGAAGTAGTTCCTATGTCACCTGATGCCGAAATCCCCCTGACCGGAGGACGAATCACCCCCGGCGTGGTCCGCGTCGGCGACACAGTGCGACGACCCGCCACCGCCTCGTCGGCCTTCGTCGCCGAACTGCTCACGCACCTCCCGCAAGTCCGTTTCGCCGGCGCACCGCGTTATCTCGGAATCGACGACACCGGCCGCGATACCTTCACCTACCTGCCCGGATGGGTGCCCGCCAGGTTCCAGCGCTGGACGGACACCCAGGTCGCCGCGGCAGGGGCCCTGCTCCGTTCGCTCCACGACGCGACCCGCGACAGCGGCCTCACGGCAGGCAGGCCGGTCGTCTGCCACCACGACCCCGGCCCCAACAACACCGTCTTCCGGAATGCCCGACCGGTCGCCTTCATCGATTTCGACACCGCCGCCCCCGGCGACCCGCTCGAAGACTTCGGATACCTGGCCTGGACGTGGTGCGTCTCCTCGAAGCCCGACGCACCACCCGCCCCCGCCCAGGCAGCCCAGGTGCGAATCCTCACCGACGCCTACGGCCTCACCAATGCCGAGCGAGCCAACGTCGTCGACGCGATGCTCGACCGCCAGATCCGCAACGCCCACTGGTGGACAGCACAGCTGGCCGACCCCGGCCATCGCGGCACCAGCCCCGAGCAGGTCGCCTCCCGCATCGCCTGGTCCGAACGGGAACAGGCCTACACCAGCGCCCACCGCGCCGCCTTCGAAGCGGCACTCCGGTACGACGGATGATCCGGGTCTCGAGCGTGCCGCCGCACCGACATTCGACCCGGGAAAGCCCGGCGGGACAAGCGGATCCGCCGAGGTCCATCGACGGATGGACCACTCACCGGCCGTGCGCGGCCGCCGGGTGGTGTCCGGCCCGGTCAGCCCTGTGGACGAGTGGGCCGGATCAGCGCAGCGTGCGGAAGAACTCGCGCACGTCCGCGAGCAGCAGATCCGGCGCCTCCATCGCCGCGAAATGCCCGCCGCGGTCGAACTCGGTCCACCGGACGATGTTGTGCGCGTCTTCGGCGAGTTTGCGGACGGACATGTCGCCAGGGAAGATCGCCGCCGCGGTCGGCACATCGGACTTCCGCGTCGGCGCGCCCCAGACCGCGGATTCGCTGTAGAGCCGCAGCGAGGAGGCGAAGGTTCCGGTGAACCAGTACAGGCTGACGTTGGTCAGCAGCGCGTCCCGGTCCACCGCGTCGTCGGGCAGCTCGATCGCCGGGTTGGTGTACTGCCGGAACAGGTCGGCGATCCAAGCCAGCAGCCCGGCGGGTGAGTCCTGGAGGCCGATCGCGAGCGTCTGCGGACGGTTCGCCTGCACGGTCGCGTAGTCGTAGCGGGCATAGCTGTCCGGACCGGTCATCGTGTCCAGCTTCGCCTGATCCGCCGCGGACCATTCCGCCTGAGCCACGTATTCGTCCGGGCCGCCGGAGTTTTCGGCGTCGCCGTCCCAGGATGGAATCGTGATCGGACCGTTCACGTGCAGGCCTACCAAATGCTCGGGGTCGATATGGCCCAGTTGGGCGGCGACGAAGTACCCCGCGTCGCCGCCCTGCACGCCGTAGCGGTGGTAGCCCAGACGCGCCATGAGTGCCGCGACCACCTCCGCGAACCGCTCGGTCGAGCCCGCACCCGGGTCCGGGGCCACCGTGGAGAACGCGAAACCCGGCAGCGAGGGCACAACCACGTGGAACGCGTCGGCCGGGTCGCCGCCGTGTGCGCGCGGATCGCTCAGCGGTCCGAGCAACTCCAGGAACTCGACGAACGACGCGGGCCAGCCGTGCCCGAGCACCAGCGGCATGGCATCCGGCTCCGGCGAGCGCAGGTGCAGAAAGTGCACCTGCTGCCCCTCGATGTCGGTGACGAACTGCGGCAGCTCGTTCAGCTCCGCTTCCACTGCGCGCCAATCGAATTCGGTACGCCAGTACTCGGCCAGCGGTCGCAGGTAGGACACTCGCATGCCCTTGTCCCATCCGGCGCCGGGCAGGTCGCTCGGCCACGACGTGCCTGCGAGGCGCCGGCGCAGATCGTCGATCTGCTCCTGCGGGATGGCGATGCGGAAGGGGCGAATGTCCGGTTCGGTAGTCATATCGGCCACGGTAGGAAGGGCTTAGGACGGGAGCGTTCCTAACTTCCGGGCATGCTGGCGTCATGCTGGAAACGTCGGCCCGCCTGCTCGCCCTGCTGACTCTGCTGCAGACCCGTCCGGACCGGACGGGCACCGAACTGGCCGAACGGCTCGGCGTCACCGGCCGCACCGTTCGCCGCGACGTCGACCGGCTGCGCGAGCTGGGCTACCCGATCCATGCCACCCGCGGCGCAGCGGGCTACCGGCTGGGCGCGGGGACAGCGCTGCCGCCGCTGCTGCTCGACGACGACGAAGCGGTCGCGGTGGCGGTCGGGCTGCGCGGCGGTACCGTGACCGGGCTCGAAGAGGCATCGCTGCGCGCGCTGACCAAACTGGAGCAGGTGCTCCCGCCGCGCTTGCGGCACCGGATCCGCACCCTGCGCGGCGCCACCTTGCGCGTCGGCGCACCGGCGCCGCAGGTCGATCCGGACACGCTCATGGCCATCGCCGAAACGTGCCAGCGCCACGAACGGCTCCGGTTCGACTACCGCGCGCACAACGGCGCGCTCGGCCCGCGCACCGTCGAGCCGCACACCCTCGTGCACTTCAGCAGGCATTGGTACCTGGTCGCCTGGGATGTCGACCGCACCGACTGGCGCACCTTCCGGGTGGACCGGATGACCCCGCGGATTCCGACCGGGCCGCGCTTCACGCCCCGGGAGCCGCCGGAAGGCGATGTCGTGGCATATCTTTCGATGCGGCTGTCGGCCCACTCGTGGCCGTATCAGGCGACGGTGCTGCTGCACCGATCGGCCGACGACGCCGCCGGACGCGTCTGGCCCGGTGCGGGCGTCGTGGAAGCCGTCGACGAGCACAGCTGCCGCCTGCATGTCGGCAGCGAGACGCCCGAACAGCTGGTCTGGATGATCACCTCGGTCGATCTCGACTTCACCGTGCTCACCGGCCCACCGGAACTCCTCGACGCGCTCCGCGCCCAGGCCGCCCGCTGCGAGCGCGCGGTACGCGACTTCGCGCCGTAGCGAGCTAGCAGCGCCAATCCAGGACCGGCGCGAACGACCTGAGTTGCACCGAGCCGGGGATCGCCCGCAGCAAGGCGTCCCGCAGCGCGACGCCGGGCGGGAACGACAGTTGCGCCACCGCGCCGATCCGGCGCGAGCGAGCCGCGATCATCCGGGTACGCGGCCCGCGTTCCCGGTCGTAGGCGGTCAGGTCACCGTCGCGGGTCACGACCCTGGCCAGCACCACGGCGTCCTCCAGCGCCTGGCAGGCGCCTTGCCCGAGGTTGGGCATCATCGCGTGCGCGGCGTCGCCGACGAGCGCGATCCGCCCTGCCACAAAAGTTTTCAGCGCGGGCAGGTCGTAGAGATCGTGCCGCAGTACCTCGGCGTTCCCGGCCGCGGCGAGCAGGGCGGGAATCGGCTCGTGCCAGCCGCCGAACCGGGCGCGCAACTCGGCGAGCCCGCCGCTCGCCGTGCCCGCGGGCATGTTCGCGGTGGCGAAGCAGTAGACCCGGCCGTCCGCGAGCGGCGCGTACCCGAAACGCTCACCGCGCCCCCAGCTTTCGCCCATATCGGTGACCGGCTGGTGCGGCGTGACGACCAGACGCCATGCGGTGTATCCGCCGTAGCGGGGCCGAATCTCGCCGCAGACGGCGCGGCGCACCACACTGCGGATGCCGTCGGCGCCGACGACGAAGTCTCCGCTGGACGTCCCGGCCGAGTGCACCACCGTGCCGTCCACCCTCGCCTCGGCCACGGTGACACCGGTGCGCAGCGCCTCCGCCGGGATGGCCGACCGCAGAATGTCCACCAGATCGGCGCGGTGCAGCATGATCGGGCTGCCGTACGCCGCCCGGAGCTTCTCGGCGTCGATCCTGGTCAGCCACCGCCCGGTGCGGTCGCGAATACCCGCAGCGCCCTCCTCGACGGCCCGTGCCCGCACCGCGTCGCCCAGGCCGAGTACATCGAGAGCACGCAGGGCGTTGGGCCACAAGGACAACCCCGCCCCGACCTCGGTGATTTCGGCACTCCGCTCGAGCACTTCGACGCGCAGGCCCTGCCGGAGGAAGGCGACCGCGGTCGCCAGACCACCGATGCCACCGCCCACGATGACCACCTCGGGCATCGTTTCCCCTTTCTCCGGACCACTCGGTTCCCCGAACGCTACTACGTATGTAGTGTCGCCGCGCCGGACTGTAACCGGTATCACTACCGCTGTAGTATCGAGGAATGTCCGGTAAGCGCGAACTCGTCTTGGACGCGGCGATCGAGCTGCTCGGGTCCCGCGGGATCCGAGCCCTCACCCACCGCGCGGTGGACGAGGTCGCGGGCATGCCCGCCGGATCGGCGTCCAACTACTTCCGCACCCGTGCGGCGCTGCTGACCGGCATCGCCGAGCGACTCGAAGCTCGCGACTACGCGGATTGGGAGGCGCTCAACCGGCGACCCGCCCCCGCCACCATCGAGGACCTCGTCGACGGCACGGCCGCCTTCGTCGTCCACGCGGCGCGAACCGACCCCACAGGGACATTGGCACGCTACGCGCTGTTCCAAGAAGCGCGGACCTCGCCCGCGCTGCGTGAGACCGTGCGGAGCGGCCACCGCAGGCTGACCGAATGGGCCGCGAGCCTGCTGGCGAACGTCGGCGGGGACCGGGCGACGACGCAGATCCTGGTCGGCCAGCTCGAGGGCATCATCCTGCACCAATTGGTCGATCCGACACCGGATTTCGATCCGCGTCCGGTGCTGGACCGGTTGGTGCGCGCGCTGATCGCTTCGAACGACTAGCGCCGGGCGTCGCGGCCGAGAGCCCGGCGCCACCCGTCAGAAGAACGTGTGCAGGAGATCCACCACTCGCGGCGAGGGCGCATCGGCGTCATCGATCACCGGGATCAGCCGCCATTTGTCGAAAGCCGTGCACGGGTGTGACAGACCGAGCCGAACGACCGCCCCGATGGGCAACTCGGTGGCGGCGCCGCCCGGTAACCGGAGGAAGGCGTGCTGGTCGTTGAGCGCGGAGACCGTCGCGTCCGAGTCGAGCGCACCGCCCCGCGGTCCCGCGACGCGCTGCGGAACCGGCATCCCCTCGTCGAAAGGCAGATCACGTTTGCCCGCGTCGAGCAACGCGAGGCCGGGCTCCGGGCGCGAGAGTGCGCGTGCCCAGCCGTGCATCGCCGAGCGCAGCGGCCGCGCGCACTCGGGAGCCGCCAGTGGCGACATGCTCGCGTAGAAGCCGTCATCGTGGATGACATACGCGCCCGAGCGCAGCACGACCGTCGTCGCGACACCTTGCCTGCCCTGCTCGTCGGACAGCGGGGCGAGGTACTCGAGCGCCAGCTCGGGATAGGCGCTCCCACCGGCGGTGACGACGGCCGGACCGCGATATCGCCCCGCCGCGTCGAGTTCCCGGTGCAGCCGGGCGAGTTCCCCGAGGTAGTCGCGCACCGCGCGGATGCCGGTCGCGGTGCGGTCGTGTGCGAGCGCGCCCTCGTAACCGCCCACCCCGGCGAGCGTCAGCCGGGACGCGCCGGCGATCGCCCGAGCTACGGCGTGCGCCTGTTCCACCGTGCGTGCGCCGGTTCTGCCGTGCGGGCCGCCGAGTTCCACCAGCACCCGGATCCGCGCCGACTCGGGGGCGGTGCGCAGATGCGCGTCCATCAAGGCAACCGTTTCGGGGCTGTCGGCCCAGCAGTAGAACTCGAAAGACGGATCGCGCGCCGATTCCGCCGCGACCCACCGCAATCCGACCGGGTCAACCAGCGCGTTGGCCAGCAGCACCCGCGCGACGCCGAAGGACCGCGCCACCTGCGTCTGCCAGATGGTGGCGAGGGTGATGCCCCATGAGCCCGCGGCCAGCTGATCGGCCCACACCTGCGGCGCCATCGTCGTCTTGCCGTGCGGCGCCAGCCGAACGCCTGCCGCCCGCACCCACTCGGCCATGACCGCGATGTTCTCCGCGAGGGCCGCGCGATCGACCGTGAGCACCGGCGTCTCCAGCTGATCGAGCGCCGGTGCGGCAGCGCGGAGTTCGCGCACGGTCCGCCCCCAGAACGCGGGTGGCATGCCCTTGTGCTCGGGACCGATCCGGCGGTCCGCCAGCGCCGCCACGGCTGCTTCGTCGATCGACACGACGTCCTTCCTACCGGACGCGGGCCCTTCGGCGGCTAACCCGAGTTGCGCAGGGCGGTGGCCAGGCCGTTCATCGTCAGCAGGATGCCGCGTTTCACCAGTTCGGAGTCGTCCCCGGCCCGGAGGCGGCGCAGCAGCTGCACCTGCATCTGGTTCAGTGGTTCCAGGTAGGGGAAGCGGTTGTGGATCGACTCGGCCAGCGACGGGTTGTCGGCCAGCAGGTGATCGTTGCCGGTGATCGCGGCGTGCATGCGGACGGTCCGGGCGTGTTCGTCGTGGATCATGCCGAAGATCTGCTCCCGCAACGCCACGTCGTCCACGAGTTCCGCGTAGCGGGCGGCGATGTCCAGATCGCTCTTGGCCATCACCTGCGCCAGATTGGACAGCACCGTGCGGAAGAACGGCCAGCGGCGATACAGATCCGCCAAGGTCGCCAGACGTTCCGGGTCGCCGCCGATCCATTCCTCCAGCGCGGCACCGGTGCCGTACCACCCCGGCAGCATCACCCGCGCCTGACTCCACGACATCACCCACGGGATGGCGCGCAGGTCCGCGACCGAATTCGTCGGCTTGCGCGAGGCAGGCCTGCTGCCGATGTTCAGATCGCCCACCTCGGCGACCGGCGTGGACTGCCGGAAGTACTCGACGAATCCGGGTGTCTCGTGCACGAGCCGCGCGTACGCGGCTCGGGCGCGGGCCGCCAGGTCGTCCATGATGCCGTAGGACGGCTCGGCGTCGGCGCCGAGACCCTCCACGTCCAGCAGCGTCGACTCCAGGGTGCCCGCGATCAGCGACTCCAGATTGCGATGCGCCGCACCGGGTTCGGCGTATTTCGCGGCGATCACCTCGCCCTGCTCGGTGAGCCGCAGCGAGCCGCGCACCGCTCCGGCCGGCTGGGCGAGGATCGCGTCGTAGCTGCGGCCGCCGCCGCGACCGACCGTGCCGCCGCGGCCGTGGAACAGCCGCAACCGGATGCCGGTCTTGCGGGCGACCTCGACCAGATCCAGCTCCGCCCGGTACAGCGCCCAGTTGGCGGCCAGATACCCGCCGTCCTTGTTGGAGTCGGAGTAGCCGAGCATCACTTCTTGACGCATCCCCTGCGCGGCCACCAGCTCGCGATAGACCGGCACCTCCAGCGCCGCCGACAGCGTGGCCGCGCCAGCGCCGAGGTCCTCGATGGTCTCGAACAGCGGGACGATGCCCACCGGGCAACTCGGCGGCCCGTCCGGCTCCCCTGGGTCGAGCAGACCGCCCTCCTTCAGCAGCAGGGCGGCTTCGAGCAGATCACTGACCGACGTGCACATGCTGATGATGTAGTTCGGCACCGCCGCCGCGCCGAGCGTTTCCACCACGTCCCGGGCGGCGCGGACGATGCCGAGTTCCTTGACGGCCAGTTCGCTCAGCCGGGCGTGCGGACCGAGCAGCGGGCGGCGAGTGCGCAGCTCGGCGGCGAGCAGTTCCACTCGGCGCGACTCCGGCAGGCTCGCGTAGTCGGAGTGCACCCCGGCCCAGGCCAGCAGTTCGGCGACGACCTGCTCGTGCACCTCCGAGTTCTGGCGCATGTCCAGGCTCTGCAAATGGAAGCCGAACGTCTCCAGGGCGTGGCGCAACGTGGCGAGGCGATCGTCGGCGAGCAGGCCGTCGCCACTGCGCCGCAGCGAGGCGTCGATCGCGTCCAAGTCGTCCAGGACGGCCTGCGGAGTCGGGTAGGGCCGCGCCCCGGCATCGAGGCCGTTCGGCGGCACCTGCTCGAGCGCCGCCAGCGCGGTGGCGGTCAGCCGGGCCCGGACGTGGTGCAGCGCACGGCGATACGGCTCGTCGGCGTGCGTCGCCGGATCGGGGTACCCGGTCTCGGCGAGCGCGGCGACCTCGGGCGTCACGGCGACCAACCGGGCCGACAACGACAGCGTCTTCTCCAGTTCCACCAGATCGCGCAGGTAGCGCTCGAACGCGACGCCCGCGGCGCGGGAGGCGGCCTGCCGCACCACCTCGGCGGTGACGTACGGGTTGCCGTCGCGGTCGCCGCCGATCCACGAACCGGGACGCAGCATCGGGCGCGGCAGCAGCTCGACGCCGGGCCAGCGCGAGCGCAGCGCGGCGCGCACCTCCGCGTTGATCGCCGGGATCACGTCGAACAGGGTCAGGTCGTAGTAGCGCAGACCCACCGAGATCTCGTCCTGGATGCGCAAGCGCGCCAAGCGGATCAGCGCGGTGCGCCACAGGCTCAGCACCTGGCGGCGGATCCGCCGCTCGAGGTCGGCGCGCTCGCGCTCGTTCTCGGCGTAGCGCTGGCGCAGGCGCATCAGCTCGGTGATCCGGGCCTGCGCGTCGAAGACGGTGCGGCGGCGCGTCTCGGTCGGGTGCGCGGTGATCACCGGCGACACCAGCGCGTCGGCCAGCAGATCCGCGACCCGGGTTCCGTCCAGCGCCGCCGCGTCCAGCTTGCGGTAGGTGGCCGCCAGTGACGAGTCCTGCGGCGGTTCGCCCGCCGTCTCGTGCGCGGCGCGGCGGCGGTCGCGCTGGATGTCCTCGGCCAGATTGGCCAGCAGCACGAAGTAGCTGAACGCGCGGATCAGCGGAAGGGCCACCGCGATGTCCACTCCGTCGAGCATCTCCGCGACGGCGCTGCGCCCGACCTCCTCGCGGCGCACCCGGAACGCTTCGATGCGCACGCGCTCGATGAGGTCGAAGACCTCCGGCCCCTCGTGGTCGCGAATGGTGTCGCCGAGCACGCCACCGAGGAACCGGATGTCGTCGCGCAGCGGCCGGATGGCGTCCTGTTGGGTCTCGCTCGTCGTTTCACCCATGATCAGACAGTATTGTCCTCCGGCCCGCCGGGAAATGCGACGCGGCCCACACCGGCCGCGCCCGGCTCAGCCGAGGAGTTCGGAGAAGCGCAGGTGGTTGCCCCACGGGTCACGGAACCCGCAGTCGCGGACGCCGTACGGCTGCGAGATCGGCTCCTGCGTCACCTCCACCCCGGCGTCGCGCAGCCGGGCGAACGTGGCGTCCACGGCATCGGTGGTGAAGATCAACGTGCCCTGCGCCCCGTTGGCCAGCCGGGCCCGCGCCGCCGCGGCGGCCGCCTCGTCCGGCACCATCTCGGGGGTCTCCAGAATGAACTCGATGCCCGGCTGCTTCGCCGGCCCGACGGTCAGCCAGCGCCCACCGGCGAACGGCAGGTCCGCACGCACTTCCAGACCGATCACGTCGCGATAGAACTCCAAGGCCTTGTCCTGGTCACTGACCAGCACGCCGATGTGGGTGAGGCCGAGGTCCGCGCCGTTGCTCATGATGATGCTCCTTCTGTTCGTCAGGGCCGGGCAACAGTACGGACGACGCACGCGCGGCGAATTCATCGGTCGCGGCGCAATCTCGCGGCGATTCTCAGCCCGCGTCCCTTGCGGTCAGGTGATCCGTCCGGTGCAACAGGACCTGTTCGAGTAGCGAGACCAGCAC
Organism: Nocardia sp. NPDC051929; assembly: GCF_044548645.1. Classification (NCBI taxonomy): domain Bacteria; kingdom Bacillati; phylum Actinomycetota; class Actinomycetes; order Mycobacteriales; family Nocardiaceae; genus Nocardia; species Nocardia sp. NPDC051929. Next base: position 63,289 of record NZ_JBIUCG010000016.1, read on the forward strand.
CTCCTTGACCGAATCGCGCTGCCTGGCATCGCATTCCAGCACCGGGATCCAATCCTCCAGTTCGAGCGCCTCGCGGACCTCGTCGAGGTCGAAACGCGTGCTGCCGTCGAAGCGGTTGACCGCGATGACGAACGGCGTGCCGCGTGCCTCGAAATAGTCCAGTACCGGATAGCAGTCGTCGACGCGGCCGGTGTCCACCACGATCACCGCGCCGAGCGCACCGTCGACGAGGTCGTCCCACAGGAAGACGAAACGGTCCTGGCCCGGCGTGCCGAACAGGTACAGCAGCAGTGCGCTGTCCAGGGTGATGCGCCCGAAGTCGAGGGCGACCGTGGTCTGCGTCTTGTCGGCCCGATGCCCCGCGTCGTCCACGCCGACGGCCATCTCGGTCATCGCCGCCTCGGTCACCAGCGGCTCGATTTCGGAGATGGCTCCGATGAATGTTGTCTTCCCGACGCCGAAACCACCGCTGACCACGATTTTCACCGAGGACGGCATGGTAGGCGTTCGCATGTCAGAGTGCCCGGACAAGGTCCCTGATCCTCTCGATGGCGGCGGCGGTGAGCTGGTCGGCCGAGCGCACGGTCACGTGTCCGGTGGCGGCCAGGTCGCTGACCACGACCTTGGCGACCCCGACCGGCACGCCGAGCGCGGCGCCGATCTCGGCGATGGAGTGCGGCCGCTGGCACAGCCGCACGAGGGTGCGCTGCTCGAAACGCAGCGGCGCGGACAGCGCTGCGGGCTCGGCCCGCACCAACGTCTCGATGCGCAGTCCGTCCAGCAGCGGCCTGGTGCGTCCCGCGGTGACCACGAAGGGCCGCACGAATCGGTCCTCGCCGGAGGCGAATTCGTGTCTCATCGCCGCAGCGACTCACGCAGTTCGGCGATGAGCGCGGGATCGAGCAGCGCACCAGCGCGGTCGGCGAGCACCGCCATCTCGTAGCCGACCAGACCGACGTCGCAACCGCTGTCGGCGATCACGCCGAGACAGCTGCCGTCGCCTATGGCGGAGACGAGCAGGAACCCGCGCCTCATCTCGATCATGATCAGTTTCAGGCCGTCGAAGGAGTAGCTGCGCGAGGCGCTGCGGGCCAGCCCGACCAGCCCGGACACCATGGCGGCGAGCCGGTCGGCGGAGGCGCGGTCCAATCCGTCGGACATGGCGATGAGCAGGCCGTCCGAGGACACCGCGACCGCCTCGCGCACACCGTCGGTCTCGCGAACGAAGTTGGCCAGCATCCAATTGAACGTGTGCGGGTCGGCGCTCGATATGTGGGTGGTCACCGGATCTCCTCTGCCATGGTCGCGGCGGGCTGGAATTCGGGCGCCGCGGCGGCGGCGCGGACGCGGTCGTCCCGCGCGGCGGCGTGCCGTGCGGGCGCGCCACGCTGATGTCCCGTCCGGAAGGAGGACAGCATGCTGCGGATCTCCTCGGGTGAGCGCTCGACCGCGGGGGCGGGCTCCGTCCGGGGCGGCGCGTCGGGCCGCGCGCCGGTGGCGGCAGCGCGGGCCTTCTTGTTTCGTTTCACCAAGCCGTTCTTGGTGTGCCGCGCCGCGGGGTCGCTCGGCGCCGGGCCGAACGGCTCTTCTGAGCGGCGGGATTCGGTGCGGCCGACGCTCGCTGTCGGCTCGGTCCGTGCGGAAACGAACTGCGTGTAGGGCGACGACCCGGCGTTCACCGCGTGCGCCGGTGGGCGGTCGGCGGTCGTAGCGGTAGCGGTACCGCGCGATTGTGGCCTCGAACCGGTGGCAGACCCAGCGGTATCGCCCACCGTGGCGGTGTGGGAGGTGGCGGGATCGTCGCGCCGATCCGGCTCGGTCTCGACCATGCCGGGCGGCAGCGTCAGGCGCGCGACGATGCCGCTCACCGGCGAGACGCTCAGTTCGACCGTGATGCCGAGCCGTTCGGCGAGCCTGCCGACCACGTAGTGGCCGAGGTGGCGGGTCGGTGCGACGACGAAGTCCTGTTCGCCGCGCAGTCGTGCGTTGGCCTGGGCCAATTGGTCGGCGGGCATGCCCACGCCGTGGTCGACCACCGCGAGCAGGTACCCGTTGGGCCCGGCGCGCCCGTAGATCTCCACCTCGACATCCGGTGGGGAGAACGCCAGCCCGTTCTCGATCAGCTCCGCGAGTATGTGCGCGAGTTCGCTGGCCGCCGCGCCGGCGATGAGCACGTCGTCCATCCGGCGCAGCACCACCCTGCGGTAGTCGTCGACCTCGGAGAGGCCCGCGCGGATCACGTCGCTGAGCGGGATCGGTTCGGCCCAGCGGCGCGGGCTCGCCTCGCCGACCAGCACGAGCAGGCTTTCGGCGTTGCGGCGCATGCGGGTGGCGAGATGGTCGAGCTCGAACAGATTCGACAGCGCCTTGGGATCGAGCTCCTCGCGTTCGAATTCGCTGATCAGGCCGAGCTGGCGGCGCACGAGGTTCTGGTTGCGGCGGGCCAGGCTGACCATCGACTCGGTGGTGTTGCGGCGCACCAGCGCCTGTTCCGACGCGAGGTCGAAGGCGGTGGACTGCACCCGATCCAGCGCTCGGGCCACGGCGACGATCTCGACGCCCGCCCCCGGCGGCGGTCGCACCGGGGCGGGCGGGTCCGGCGGCCGGGTGTCGTCGCCGGTGCGCCAGGCCGAGATCACGTCGGGCAGCCGCCGACCGGATACGTCGTCGGCGTCCGCGGCCAGCGTGGCCAGCGGCCGGACGATCGCGCGCACCGCCGCGACGACCAGCGCCACCTCCAGCGCGATCGCCGCCAGCGCGGCGAGCACGAACGCGCCGAGGGCCAGCGCGGCGTCGCCGCGCAACACCTCTGCCCGCTGCCGCACGTCGGCGCCGACCGTCTGCTGCACGGTGCGCTGCTCGTCGATGACCGCGGTCATCCTGGCCCACCAGGCGATCGGATCGACCGGGCGCGCCAGCGGTCCGCCGCCCGCGGCGATCGCGACGTTCTCCGACTCCGCGGCCGCGGCCGCGTCCGCGCCGTCCAGCACGGCGTCCAAGCGCGCCTGCTGCGCGCCGGTCGCGTCGCGGGCGAACGCGGCCAGTCCGGCCAGTTTGGCCGCGCGGATGTCGAGGAATTGCACGTACTCGCCCGGCCCGAAGGCATCCGCGGCGAAGACGCCGTTGAGGAAGCCGCGCTCGCGAGCCGTCTGCTCCTTCGCCTCACCCAGCGCGTACAGCGCTTGCAGCCCGTGCCGGACCACCGGGTCGGCAGCCTGATCCTGACCGAGGGCCAGGTGGTTCAGGGCGTCGATCGCGTCGGTGTAGTACTGGAACGCCGCCTGCCGGGGTTCTCGCCGCTGGTCGATCGTGGATCGGGTCGCGTCCAAATCGGCCAGCGGCCGGGCGGCCTCCCGCACCCGCTCCGCGCCGGGCGGGCCGTCCGCCGCCGCCTGCCGCAGGGCACGCAAGGCGCGGTCGACCGCACCGCGCTGGTCGTCGACCGGCTGGCGCAAGCGCTGGTCGCCGCCGAGCAGGCCGTTGGTCAGGCCGCGCTCGCGCTGCGTCTCGTGCACCAGGTCCTGCACCGCCAGCGCGAGCGTCACCGCGGCGACTGTGTCCCGGCTCTTCCGGTACGCGTCCACTTCGCGCGCCACCAGCGTGCCCAACAGCGCGAGCACCAGCACGAGCGACACCACGAGGATGCGGGCCAGCTGCCCGCGGATGGTTCGCGGGCGCACAATTCCGCTGCCGGACACCTGGCGTTCACCATCGGAAATGCGGAGAGGGACAACCGGTGTGCCGCCGGAATTCTCCGGTCGTCCAGGTGACCGCACCACCCTCTGCTCCTCCGATCAGCCGCCGCGCCTGCTCCACAGCGAGCACGCGGAAATCAAGGGGAAACTGTCACACGGCCTACCCGTCGTCAACGCGAGAATCGGACAAAACGGACACTGTGCGGACTTCTAAACACACTGGCAACGAAGAGTTACGAGCGCGACAAAACCGGCATCCGCGAACGAATGCCGAGACTCGTTGTGTCCTACCCACCTTCGCCCGCCGCGAAACCTCGCGGCCCGACTCTGATACAGTCCGGCGCGACAAACCGGATGGCAAGAGGGCTGGATGGCGCACCGAATTACGTTGGTTCCCTTGGCGATCGCACTCGCGTTAGGACTGGCCGCCTGCGGCGACGAGTCCGGCGGGTCCCCCGCGACGACCAGCACGCAGACCGCGAGCGCCGCGGGCACGGCCACCCAGCTGTTCGATCCCTGCACCGGCATCCCCGACGCCGCGCTGACGAGCGCCGGACTCGACCCGGCGAGCAAGCAGGTCGGCGTCGGCGGGGTGAAGCAGCCCGGTTGGGAGATCTGCGGATGGAAGGGCGCCGACTTCACCCTCGGCGTGTTCTCCAACAACATGTCCGTTGCCGAGTTCGAGCGGAAGCCGGGCAATGTCGACTTCCAGGACGTCACCATCGCCGGACGCACCGGACGCCAGTTCCGCGTGGACGACGCCGCCAAAGACCAAATGTGCGACGTGCTCTTCCCCGCCCGGCAGGGCCTGCTGCAACTGACCCTGGTCAACAAGACCGCGGACCAGAACCCCTGCGATCGCCTCGCGACCATCGGCGAAGCGATCGTCCCGGCGCTGCCGAAATAGCACCGCCCCCTCGGCGCAGGACCGGGTACGGATTCGCCTGGCGCACCCGACAACCACGACCATCGCTGCGGCATCGGCGGAGTTCAGCCGCCGGTTACCTCGCACGCAACCACACCAAGCTCAACCACCGGTTTCGAGCGAAGCGAGACCGAGCATGCGCCGTTCGCGGCCCGGCTCGCGTCCGAGTGGCCGTCGCGTCCGCGACGAAGGAGCAAGCGGCGGTCGCTCGGACGCGAGCCATAAGGGGGCCGCGAACACCCAGCGCCGCAGGCGCTGGAAAACGAACACAGCCCGGCTCGCGTCCGAGTGGCCGTCGCGTCCGCGACGAAGGAGCAAGCGGCGGTCGCTCGGACGCGAGCCATGAAGGGGCCGCGAACACCCAGCGCCGCAGGCGCTGGAAGAACGAACACAGCCCGGCGCTGGAAATCAGACAGAGAGGATGGCGAGTACCTCGTCGGAGGTATAGAAGGGGGCGAGGCGCTCGCGGATCAACCCGGCGAGAACCCCTTCGCGCTTCGCGCCCTCGATGACCGCCGGTCCGTACCGGAGGATCTCCTGGACGATGTCGTCACCGGTCAGACCGAGTTCGGGCAGCATGGCCGCCAAGGTGTAGTCGCCGTACTTGGTGAAGAACACCTCCACGCACTCGTCCAGGAGCAGGCCGAAGTACTCCTTCTCGCGGGTGGTGACGGCGATCTCGTAGCACAGCAGCACCAGCTCGTTGAGATCCTTCCGGCTGAGGTATTCGCGCAGACCGCTGACCGGCTCGTCGGCATGCAGATCCCAGAACTCCATCGCGGCGGCGTGCACCGGGGCATCGCGCAGCATCTCGCGGATGGCGTTGTTGGTCCGCTTGAGGGCGAACAGCGCGCCCTTGCCCGCGAGGTCGCCGACGAAGGTGCCGTCGGCGGCCTTCTTGGCGCGATTGGCCGCGGACTGGCCCAGCGACATCAGCGAGGACACACCCGGGATCTTCTCCGCGCGTTCCCGGTTGGCCTGCATGAAGTCGTTGATCAGCTTGTCCACGAACTTCGACGCGACCGTGGCCACCAGCGGGCTCTCGGTGAGCCGATCCAGGATGCGCTCCTGCGCCTGGTGCATGCCGAAGATCTTTTCCAGCAGCGCCTCCACCGGCTCGCGCTCGACCACCTCGCCGAGCGTGTAGTCGTGGTTGGCGGCGATGTGGTCGTAGATGGAGTCGGCGAACACCCCGACCATATCGGCGAGAACCGGACTGCCGCCGATCAGCTCGACGACCGTGCGGACGGTCTGCTTGGCCTGGTCGATCTCCACCACGTCCCGGAAGACGAGCGTGTCGGCGACTCCGAGCACCGCCTCGGTGTCGCGCGCGACCACCTCCGCGAAACGCTCGCCGGTCACCTCGGCGAGCAGGAATGCCACCTGGGCCTCCAGTAGCCGTTCGGCGATCTCACGCGGCTCGCTCATCGAATTCCACCCATCACACCTCGTGCGGCGCGCCCGGCACGGTTCACGGCTGGTGCGGGTCGGCGTCGTTGCGTGCAACGATTTCCGGATCCGGTCCAGGCGCTCACGCGCGGCCTGCTCACGTGCCTGCCATTGTTCGTCCACGCCGTGGCCCGCTGGAGTCTGCCGGTCGAGTTCACCCATCCCCTGCGCGGTGCCGTAGCGATGCTCGACCTTATCGCGAACTGACTCGAAAGTAGGAACACCGGAGGCCGAATATCCGCCACTCGCGGCGGGCTCCGGCATACCCGGCGGCGGTACCGGTACCGCCGGTACCGCGGAACCGCCGCCGACCTGGCCCGACACATCGGGCGTGTGCTGCGGGAACCCAGGCCCGCCGGCCGGGGTGGCAGGAGTCACATCTCCGGCCGCAGCCGCATCACCGGTTTCCAACAGCCCGACCAGCGCGGCGTGGACCGCCGCGAACCCGGGACGCGCCGCCGTTGCGGCCAGCAGTACACCTGCCAGCTCCGCGTCCGGCAGCCCGGCCAACCGGCTCGCGATTTCGCTGTTGTCACTCATACCGCCAGGCTACGCACGCGCGACCGCACCGAAGGCCGTTCACGACCGCACGCGCGCACCCGCCCAGTCGCGCACCAGGTCGTACCAGGCCGAGCCGCCCACGACGATCAGATCGTTGTGCCCGGCTCCGGGGAAGACCACCAGCCGTTTCGGCTCCGGCGCTGCGGCGTAGAGCCGTTGCGCGTGCCGCAGCGGCAGCAGTTCGTCCTGGTCGCCGTGCATGATCAGCACCGGGGCGCGCAGCGCGCGGATGCGGCGTTCGTTCGGATAGGCGTTCGGCACCAAGGCCGCGGGCAGGAACGGATACACCGAGCGAGCCGCGTCGCGCAGGCCGCTGAAGGTGGACATCAGCATCACTCCGGCCGGGGGATGGTGCTGTGCCAGCTCGAGCACGACACCGCCCCCGAGGGACTTGCCCAGGTACAACACGCGATTCGGATCGACGCCGGGTTGTTCCAGCAGCGCCCTGCGCGCGGCGCGCGCGTCCAGGTAGGTGCCGTGCTCGGTCGGTTTCCCGGTGCTGCGCCCGTAGCCGCGGTAGTCGAAGGCCAGCACGTCGAAACCGGCCTCGGTGAGCAACGCGAAGATCGGCACCCGGTCGCCGAGATTGCCCGCGTTCCCGTGCGCGAACAGGATGTGCCCGATCGAATCGCGGGCAGGCATCCACCACGCGTGCACGGTCTGCCCGTCGGCCGTGGGCAGGGACAGGTCCGTGTACTCCATGCCGAGCAGCGCCGGAGTTTGCAGCACCGTCCGCTCCGGCAGATAAGTCAGCGCGTTGAGGATCGGACGGGCCGGGTGTCGCATGCCCATGTTCTTACTCCTGAACAGGCAAGGCCGGGTCGGGCGGGTGCCGCGACACGAGCGCTCGAAGCCGCGGCCCACCGCCGCAGGGCCGGTGCGGACGCCGGTCGCCGCCCGACCCGCGGAGACGATCGAACTCGGCCGGTAGCCGGTTGGGGTGACCGCGTGCGTCAGCCGCGCAGCACCGCGCCCACGGCGTCGGCCGCCGCCGCGACGGCCGCGTCGCGTGCCGCACTTGCCTCGTCCTCGGTGAGGGTCCGGTCGGTGGCACGGAAACGCAGGGCGTAGGTGAGCGACTTACGTCCCTCACCCGCCTGAGCGCCCTCGTACACGTCGAACAGCGCGATGTCCTCCAGCAGCTCGCCGCCGCCGGTGCGCAGTGCGGACTCGACGGACGCCGCCGGGACGGTCTTCTCGACGCTCACCGAGACGTCCTGGAGCACCGCGGGGAACGGCGACACCGTCGGGACCGGCCGGGACTCGCGCAGCGGCAGCGCGTCCAAGTCGAGTTCGACGGCGCAGGTGCGCGGCGGCAGGCCGGAACGTTCCAGCACGGCGGGATGCAGCTCACCCGCGTAGCCGACAACCGTTCCGTCGACCACCAGCTCGGCGCAGCGCCCGGGATGCCAGGGCAGCTGAGCCGCCGCACGGCGCTCGATGGTCACACCGGCCGCGTCGCCGACGGCGTCGGCGAGGGCGAACGCGTCGGCGGCTTCGACCGGACGGCCCGGCCCCCACGGCCCGCGCGGCTCCCTGCGGCCGGTCAGGACAGCGGCCACGTGCACCGGCTGTTCCGGCAGCGAGTCCAGCAACTCGGCGATCTCTTCGTCGGTGGGGCGCCGGTCCACCGGCAGCGGATCGACCGCTCTGGTGTTCGCGCCCGGCAGCACGACTTGCGCGATGCCGTAGATCGCCAGGTCACGCGCGCCCCGCGAGATATTGCGGACCGCCACCTCGAGCAAACCGGGGAGCAGGGTGGTGGCCAGCTCGGCGCGCTCCACGTCGAGCGGATTCAGCACCCTGGTGGTGGCGCGGCGCGGGTCGTCGGCGTCCAGGCCCCAGGTGTCGAACACTCCGGCGGGCAGGAACACCGGCGGCGGCACCTCCACGGCGCCCGCGAACGCCAGCGCGCGGCTGACGGCGCGCCTGCGGCGCTGGGTCGGCGTGAGCCCACGCCCGGCCGGTGCGGCCGGCAGCACGGACGGGATCCGCTCCAGGCCCTCCAGCCGCAGCACCTCCTCCACCAGGTCGGCGGGCTGAGCCAGGTCGGGCCGCCAGCTCGGCGGGGTCACCACCAGCTGACCGTGCCCGGCCTCGCTGACGCCGACCTCGACCGTGCAGCCGATCTGGGCCAGGCGGCGCGCCGAGGTGCCGGTCGCGTACGTGACGCCCGCGACGCGGTCGGCCAGGTCGATGTCCATCCGGATCGGCTCGGGCGCCGGGACGGGGGTCCGGACGTCGGTCAGCACGGGTTCGATGGTGCCGCCGGCGATTTCGGCCAGCAGCGTGGCCGCTCGATCGAGCGCGGCCACGTTGATCTCCGGGTCGACGACCCGTTCGTACCGCTTGCCCGCCTCGGACACCAGCTTGTGCCTGCGCGCGGTCCGGTAGATCAGCAGCGGGTTCCAGGTGGCCGCCTCGAGCAGGATGTCGGTGCTCTCCGCGCCGACCTCGGTGCTCGCGCCGCCCATCACACCGGCCAAGGAGATGACGCCGGAATCGTCGGCGATCACCACGTCCTCGACGTCGAGGGCGCGCTCGACGTCGTCCAAGGTGCGCAACTTCTCGCCCTTGTGCGCGGAACGGACCACCAATCCGCCCGACACCTTGTTCGCGTCGAAGGCGTGCAGCGGCTGCCCCAACTCCAGCATCACGTAATTGGTGACGTCCACGGCGGGCGAGATCGGGCGTACGCCCGACAACAGCAGCCTGCGCTGCAACCACCACGGGCTCACCGCCTCCGGGTCGACGCCGGTGACCCGGCGGGCCGCGAAGCGCGTGCACCGGGAGTCCGGCTCGACCCGGATCGGCCACGCTTCCTGCTCGTGGTCGGGCAGGGTGCGCACCGCCGGATCGGCGTACTCGAGATCGAAACCGCAGGCCAGCTCGCGCGCCAGGCCGCGAACGGAGAAGCAGTAACCGCGGTCGGGAGTGATGTTCAGCTCGATGACGGTGTCGTCCAGACCGAGTAGCGCGTTGGCGTCGGCGCCGGGCTCGGCGGTGCCCGGTTCCAGCACCAGGATGCCGGAATGGTCCTTGCCGATCCCCAGTTCGGCGACCGAGCAGATCATCCCGTTGGACACGTGACCGTAGGTCTTGCGCGAGGTGATCTCGAACCCGCCGGGCAGCACGCCGCCGGGCAGCACCACGACCACCAGATCACCGACCTGGAAATTCCGGGCGCCGCAGATGATCTCCTGCAACTCGGGCTTACCGATGTCCACCTTGCAGAAGCGGATCGGCTTCTTGAACTCGGTCAGTTCGGTGATCTCGGCGACGCGGCCGACCACCAGCGGCTCGCCGCCCTCCTCCGAACCCGCGATCCGCTCGAGCTGGTCGAGCTCTTCGACTTCCAGCCCGACCCGGACGAATCCCGCGTCGAGCTCCTCCGGCGTCACCGACCACTCCGGGTTGGTGCGCTGGATGATGTCGGTCAGCCAGGACTGCGCTACTCGCACTTGACGTTTCGCTCTCTCGATCGAAGGGTGGGGTCAGGACCGGATACCGAAGGGCAGCGTGAAACGCACGTCGCCCTCGACGATGTCGCGCATGTCCGGGATGCCGTTGCGGAACTGCAGCGTGCGCTCCAGGCCCATGCCGAAGGCGAACCCGCTGTACACCTCGGGGTCGATCCCGCTGGCGATCAGCACCTTCGGGTTCACCATGCCGCAGCCGCCCCATTCGACCCAGCCCGCACCGCCCTTCTTGTCCGGGAACCACACGTCGACCTCGGCGGAGGGCTCGGTGAACGGAAAGTAGTTGGGCCGCATGCGCGTGCGGGTCTGTGGTCCGAACAGCGCGCGAGCGAACGCGTCCAGCGTGCCGCGCAGATGCGCCATGGTCAGGCCCTTGTCCACCGCCAGGCCTTCGACCTGGGAGAACACCGGTGTGTGCGTGGCGTCCAGTTCGTCGGTGCGGAAGGTGCGGCCCGGGCAGACCACGTAGATCGGCAGCTCGCGTTCCAGCATCGAACGCACCTGCACCGGCGAGGTGTGCGTGCGCAGCACTTGGCGCGAGCCCTCCGGCGCGATGTGGAAGGTGTCCTGCATGGTGCGGGCCGGATGGTCGGGCAGGAAGTTCAACGCGTCGAAGTTGAAGTGCTCGGTCTCCACCTCGGGACCTTCGGCGACCTCCCAGCCCATCGCGACGAACACGTCGGCGATCTGCTCGGAGATGACGGTGATCGGATGCCGCGCGCCGACGGCCGCCCGGCGTGCGGGCAGCGTCACGTCGATGGTCTCGGCGACCAGCACGGCGGCGTCGCGCTCGGCCAGCAACGCGGCGCGGCGGGACTCGAATGCCTCCGACACCCTGGACCTGGCGACGTTGACCCGTTTGCCCGCGTCCGCCTTCTCCGTCTTGGGCAGGCTGCCCAGCGCGCGTTGGGCCAGCGCCAGCGGCGCCTTACCGCCGAGGTGCTCGGTTTTCGCGACCGCGAGCGCATCCAGGTCGGCGGCAGCGGCGAACGCCTTCTCGGCGGCCGCCGCGGCCGCGGCCAGTGCCTCCTCGGTCAGCGCCGCGTTCTGCTCGCCTGCGTCGATGTCGTCGGCCACGATGCTCCGTCTCTCCCCTGGGGATCAATTCGCGGGCACCGCTGCACGCCTGCCCGCATTGCTGCTGGTCGCAATCGTATTCGATGGGCCTCGGCGGATTCACGCGGATTACCCGCCACGCCGCGCGAGCCGTGTGGTACCCGCGAGCCGGACGGGCGCGCGCCGGCCCCGCTCCACTACCCGTCCGGAACGGCGCGACTCATCACAGGCTCGCAGGCGGTGACCGGTCAGGGCAGCGAAAGACCAGCTCCGACAGCCGCCGCGAAACGCCCGGCCCTGGCCGATACCCAGTGACCGGGCGCTCCGCGATCAGCGCGCGACAGTGCGGTCAGCGCGCGGCGGTGATGTGGCGGGGCAGCAACCGCGACCCCAGCGCGCCGACCGCCACGATCGCGGCACCCACCCACACCGCGGGCACCAGTCCGTCGACGTAGCTCTGCGGATCCAGGTACGAGCCCCGCGCCGCGAACACCGACGCCAGCACCGCGACGCCCATGGCGACACCGACTTCCCGCAGGGTGTTGTTGGTTCCAGACGCCATCGCGCGATCCTCCTCCGCCGCGGCGGCCATCACCACGGTCGCGCCGGGCGCGAAAGTCAGGCCCATGCCGATCCCGCCGAGCAGGAACGGACCGACGAACAACAGGTAACTCGCGTCGACGGAAGTGACCAACGCCATCCAGCCCAGCGCGACGGCGAGCAATGTCTGCCCGGTGGTGAGCAGCGCACGGGCGCCGACCTTGTCGACGATCAAACCCGCCAGCGGAGCGACCACCATCGGCGCCATCGTCCACGGCATGGTGCGGATGCCGGATTGCAGCGGTCCGTAGCCCTGCACGACCTGGAAGTACTGGGCCAGCAGGAAGATCGAGCCGAAGACGCCCATCGAGAAGGTGAAGCCGGTCATGTTGCTCACCCGGAACGCGCGGGAGCGGAACAGGCGCAGCGGCAGCATCGGCTCCCGCGTGCGCAGCTCCCAGGCGATCAGGCAACCGAGCAGCAACACGCCACCGATCAGCGCGGACAGCACGCCACGAGACGTCCAGCCATCATCGGCGCCGTGGATGACGCCCCACACCACCGCCAGCACGCCGCCCGCCGACAGCAGCAGTCCCAACAGGTCGACTCGTCGGCTGCCGCCGTGCGACTCCGCCAGCACCCGCAGCGCGAACGGCAGCACGACCAGGCCGATCGGCACGTTCACCCAGAAGATCCACTGCCAGGTCAGCCCTTCGACGACCGCGCCGCCGATGAGCGGCCCCAGCGCGACGCCGAGGCCGGCGATCCCGCCCCAGATGCCGATGGCGGCGCTGCGCATCTTCTCCGGCACCGCCGCCGACAACAGTGTCAGCGACAGTGGCATCACCCCCGCCGCGCCGAATCCCTGTACCGCCCGCGCCGCGATGAGCATGCCCGGTCCGGTCGCCAGCGCGCAGACCGCGGACGCCAGTGTGAACAGCGCGATACCGAGCAGGAAGATCCGCCGCCTGCCCAGTCGGTCACCGACCGCGGACGCGGTGAGCAACAGCGAGGCGAACGACAGCGTGTAGGCGTTGACGAACCATTGCAGGTCGGCCAGCGAGGCGCCCAGCTCGGTGCGGATCACCGGCAGCGCGTTCGTCACGACCAGGTTGTCCAGCGTGACCATGAACATCGGGATACCGACCGCGGCGAGGACGGCGGCGAGCCTGCGACCGCCGATCGTCGCCTCGGGCGCGGCGACGGTCGCCGTGGCGGATGGAAGGGTCTCGGTCATGTCCAGTCCTTGTTGTAATCGACTGATAACTAATGCTCGAAACGGTATGCATCGACTGATAACATGTCAAGAGCAAGGCCGGTACCAGCGAAAATGGAGAACGATGGCGACCAGAACCAGGATGACGGCGTCCGAACGGGGCGAGCAGGTGCTGCACGCGGCGGTCTCCGCGTTCGCCGAATGCGGTTACGCCGCTACCAGGACCGACGAGATCGCCCGGCGAGCGGGCGTGTCACAGCCCTACGTGATCCGGCTGTTCGGCACCAAGCAGAACCTGTTCCGCGCCGCCCAGCACCGCGTCTGCGACCGGATCGAGGAGATCTTCCGCGCCGCGCGCGCCGAGGCATCGCCCGAGGCGGCCCCCGACGAAGCCCTCGCCGCCCTCGCCACCGGCTATTCGGTCTTCCTCGCCGAACGTGAACTGCTCCAACTTCTGCTGCACGGCTTCGCGGCCAGCGCGGACCCGGAGATCGGCGACCAGGTCCGGGCCAGGTTCGGCGGTATCTACCACCTGATCCGCGACCTGACCGGAGCGCCGGAAACCGAGGCGCGCCGCTTCCTCTCCACCGGAATGCTGCTCACCGTCATGAGCGCCATGCGAGTGGCGGGCCCGGACGCGGTCCCCGCGACGTGGGCGACGGAGATCTTGGAGAACTTGAGCACCGAAGGCGACTGAATTCCATTCGCGGCCCGGCTCGCGCTCGGGCCTGCGCGCCCCGGGACACCCTCAGCACCGGTCAGGCACCCGAGCTACATGCGAATGTCCCGAGCTCGAACGCCAACGCGGCCAGCGCACCGTCACTCCAGGTTCCGAGCGAAGCGAGATCGAGCCTGTTCCGTTCGCGGCCCCGGCCCCCGGGGGGGGGGCGCGCCCCCCCCCCCCCCCCCCCCCCCCCCCCGCGGCCCCCCCCCCCCCCCCCCCCCCACCGGGGGGCCGCCAACACCCAGCGCCGCAGGCGCTGGAGATCTAATACCGCACGCGCGAGTTCGCGTACAGGCAGATCGCGGCGGCCGTCGCCAGATTCAGGCTCTCGGCGCGGCCGCGAATGGGAATGCGGACGCGGTGGTCGGCGCGGCGCGCGACGGCCGGGTCGAGGCCGTGCGCCTCGTTGCCGAACAGCCAAGCCACCGGTTCGGTGAACAATTCGTCGGCGTCGTCGAGGTCGACCTCGCCGTTCGCCGCCGTAGCGAGGATCGTGATGCCCGCCGCGGCGATCGCATCCAGCGTCTCGGCGACATCGCGGTGCCGGGCGACCGGCACATGGAAGATGCTGCCCGCGCTGGCTCGCACGCATTTGCCGTTGTGCGGGTCGACCGTGTCGCCCGCCAGCACCACGCCGTCGGCGCCAACCGCATCGGCGACTCGGATGACCGTGCCGGCGTTTCCCGGCTCGGCCATCTCGACCGGGACGGCGAGCATCCGGGGTCCGGTGTCGAGGATCGTGGCCAAGGGCACGTCGAGCAGATCGCAGACCGCCACCAAGCCCGGCGCCGTGACCGTTTCCGCGAGATGCTCCGCCGCGCGGTCGCTGACCAGCGTGGTGCGGACGCCCGCCGCGGACGCCCCCGCGATCAGCGCGTGGTCGCGTTCGGCGGCCGCCTGCGAATAGAACAGCTCGTGGACGCGCGCGGTCTCCAGGGCCGCGGCGACGGCATTGGCTCCTTCGGCGAGGAATCGGCCCGCTTTGCGGCGCTGCGCTCCGCGTTGCAGCTTGACAGCGGAAACGACCCGCGGATTGCGCTCACTGAGCGCTTCCACGGGTCGTTCCGAAAGTCGTCCGGGTGTCAACGAACGCGACTCAGGCGGCCGGCGCGTTGACATCCTGCGGCAGGGCGGCCTTGGCGACCGCGACGAGGCCGGCGAACGCCTCGGCGTCCGACACCGCGAGCTCGGCGAGGATCTTGCGGTCCACCTCCACACCGGCGGCCTTCAGGCCCTGGATGAAGCGGTTGTAGGTGATGTCGTTGATCCGCGCGGCGGCGTTGATGCGCGCGATCCACAGCTTGCGGAAGTCACCCTTGCGCGCCCGGCGGTCCCGGTAGGCGTAGGTGAGCGAGTGCAGCTGCTGCTCCTTGGCCTTGCGGTACAGCCGCGAGCGCTGGCCGCGGTAGCCCTTGGAGGCCTCGAGGATGGAACGGCGCTTCTTCTGAGCGTTGACGGCCCTTTTGACGCGTGCCACTGGTCAGTCCTGTTCGATCTGGGGGCGCGGGGCGGCGCCCGGAAATGGGTCGGGGTGGCGACGGAGGTAACTCCGGTCGCGAGTGCGTGCCGGTCTGCGCGCGGGCGCGATCAGAGACCGAGCAGCTTCTTCACGCGACGGACGTCGGCGGAGGCGACGACTTCCACACCGTCCAGACGACGAGTCCGGCGGCTGGGCTTGTGCTCGAACAGGTGGCGACGGTTCGCCTGCTGGCGCAGCAGCTTGCCTTTGCCGGTCACCTTGAATCGCTTCGAGGCGCCGCTGTGCGTCTTCATCTTCGGCATGGATTCCTCTATCTGTCGTCCCGGCGGTCGGGGCGGACCGCCGGTGTTCTGATCGGTGTTACTGCGGGCCGGCCGTCTCGGCCTGCTCCGGGGCGGGCTGACCGGCCGGGGCGGCGCTGGGCGCCGGGCGCGAAGCCGACTCCTGCTGCGCCTTCACCCGGGTCTTCGCGCCCTTGTGGGGGGCGAGGACCATGGTCATGTTGCGACCGTCCTGCTTGGCCGAGGTTTCCACGAAACCGAGATCGGCGACGTCGGACGCCAGCCGCTGCAGCAGCCGGAAACCGAGTTCGGGGCGGGACTGCTCGCGTCCCCGGAACATGATCGTCACCTTGACCTTGGACCCGGCCTCGAGGAAGCGCACGACGTTGCGCTTCTTGGTCTCGTAGTCGTGGTCGTCGATCTTCGGGCGGAGCTTCTGCTCCTTGATCACCGTCTGCTGCTGGTTCTTCCGAGACTCGCGCGCCTTCTGCGCCGTCTCGTACTTGAACTTGCCGTAGTCCATGATCTTGCAGACCGGCGGACGGGCATCCGGTGCCACCTCGACCAGATCGAGGTCGGCTTCGAGGGCGACGCGTAGTGCATCTTCAACACGCACGATCCCAACCTGCTCGCCGCCCGGTCCGATGAGCCGGACCTCGGGAACACGGATGCGATCGTTGATGCGGGTCTCAGTGCTGATGGGGCCTCCTAGGTCAAGCGGTGTCGTCAGACGACCGCGCGCAATAACTGCAACCCCTGTTCAACACGAAGGCCCCGGTGCGGTATTCCGCGCACGGGGCCCGATGTCGACCGATCACCGACCACGAGCGAACTCGAGTCGACTCTCGCGCGGCAGGGTTCTCCATGAGAACCCCGGCACGAGAAACCCACCCTCGCGGGTGAGTGACCGGACCGCTGGACCGTACGATGACTCGTCGGCAACGGTGGGAGTCGGGCTCCACTTATCAGCCCCGGGGCAGCCCGGGGCGGTCGTCAGCGGAAAGTCTAACATTCCGTTCGGCTATCGCCGAATCGGCCGCGAATCATTGCCCGGCCGCGTCCGGCATGGCACGCTCCCCCGGTGCCCACACCACCCCGCGACCTGCTGCGATGGCAGTTCGACCCGACCTGGTCACTCGCCGGGATCCACCTCGCCGACATCACCGAGATCGGCCACCTCCGGATGCTCCGGGCGGCGTCGCTAGCCTGAAGGCATGACTGACGAGCTCGACGCCTCCGTACGCGAACTGGCCGACATCCCCGCGGTCGAGGTGATCAGCCGCGCCGCCGTGATGCTGATGAGTTCGGCGGCCGAGAAGCTCGGGCTGGCGGACGAGGACCCCGAGACCAGCCCGCGCCGCGACCTGGACGAGGCACGCCGCGTGATCACCGCGCTGGCCGGACTCGTGACGGCGTCGGTGGAGTACCTGGGGCCCCACGCCGGACCGATGCGCGAGGGATTGCAGTCGCTGCAACGTGCGTTCCGTGAGTCCTCCGCGCATCCCGATGAGCCGGGCAAAGGCCCGGGCGAGAAATACACCGGTCCGGTCTACTGAGCTCGCGCGGTTCCCGAGCCTGGCATTGGAAGACGCCGAACACCGCACCGCGCTGAACAATCGACAGGCCGCGGCGGGTCAGGAGCAGGTCGTCCATCGGTGACGTGCCCGCCCCCATCCATTCTCAGCGTTCCGCCCGGTCGAGCACAGAATTCCGAAGTACCGGCGGAATTGTGAGCGAATACCGTTGGGTACAACGATGTTTAGGAAATTTACCAACGGGTGGGGCACAGTGAGCCCATGGCTACTCGGATTCTTCTCGCTCCCGGATTCTGGCTCGGTGCATGGGCGTGGGACGAGGTCGCACCCGATCTGCGGCGGCGTGGCAACGAGGTGGTGGCGCTCACACTGCCCGGCTTGGATGAAGCCGACCCGGACCGGTTGTCGGCCACCCTGGAATCCCAGGCGCAAGCCATCGTCGATGCGGTGCCCGAGGGCGAGACCGTCGTGCTCGTCGCGCATTCCGGCGGGGCGGCGCCCGCCTATCTCGCCATCGACCGCGCGCCCGAGCTGTTCCGCCGGGCGATCTACGTCGACAGCGCGCCGCTGCCGAACGGTTTCGTCATCAACTCCGCGCTCGACGTCGCCGTGCGCGAATGGATTCTGCCGGAATGGCCGGAACTGGAGGCCGCGGGCAACAGCCTGGCGGGCCTGGACGAGGCCGCCTTGGCGCGCTTTCGGGAGCGTGCCGTGTCGGAGCCCACGTCCGTCGCGGCCGCCCCGCTCCGGTTGAGCGATTCGGACGCCCGCCTGTCGGTCCCGACCACCGTGATCTGCAGCAGCATGACCGCCGACGTGGTCGAGAAGCTGCGCGACAACGGTGAAACTCCCCTCTTCGCCGAACTGGCACGCATCGACGCCGAGTACGTCGACCTGCCCACGGGACATTGGCCGATGTGGTCCAAGCCGAAGGAACTCACCGAACTGATCCACGCCATCGCCAACCGCTGAACGAACGGCGGCGCGGCCCGGCGCACCCGGACCGCGCCCGCTTCGGACGAGAGGTCAGCCGACCGCCGCGGCCTTCTTCGCCGGACGCTTGGTGGGCTTGGCCGCGGTCTTCTTCGCCGGAGCCTTCTTCGCGACGCTCTGCGGCGCGGGTGGCTGGTCCAGCACTTCCTTCAGGAACTGACCGGTGTAGCTGTCCGCCACGCCCGCGACCTCCTCCGGCGTGCCCTCCGCCACCACGGTGCCGCCGCCGGAGCCGCCCTCGGGACCCATGTCGATCACCCAGTCGGAGGTCTTGATGACGTCCAGGTTGTGCTCGATGACGATCACCGTGTTGCCCTTGTCCACCAGGCCGTTGATGACGTTCAGCAGCTTGCGGATGTCCTCGAAGTGCAGGCCCGTGGTCGGCTCGTCGAGGATGTACACCGTGCGGCCGGTGGACCGCTTCTGCAACTCGGCGGCGAGTTTCACTCGCTGGGCCTCACCACCGGAGAGGGTGGGAGCGCTCTGGCCGAGACGTACGTAGCCGAGCCCGACGTCCACCAGGGTCTTGAGGTAGCGGTGGATCGAGGTGACCGGTTCGAAGAACTCGGCGGCTTCCTCGATGGACATGTCCAGCACCTCGGCGATGGTCTTGCCCTTGTAGTGCACCTCGAGGGTTTCCCGGTTGTAGCGGGCGCCGTGGCACACCTCGCAGGGGACGTAGACGTCCGGCAGGAAGTTCATCTCGATCTTCAGCGTGCCGTCGCCGGAGCAGGCCTCGCAGCGACCGCCCTTGACGTTGAAGGAGAACCGGCCCGGCTGGTAGCCGCGCACCTTCGCCTCGGTGGTGGCCGCGAACAGCGTGCGGATCTTGTCGAAGACGCCGGTGTAGGTGGCCGGGTTGGACCGTGGCGTCCGGCCGATCGGCGACTGGTCCACCTGCACCAGCTTGTCCAGGTGGTCGAGCCCGTTGACCCGGGTGTGCCTGCCCGGCACCTGCCGGGCGCCGTTGAGCCGGTTCGCCAGCACCGTGGCCAGGATGTCGTTCACCAACGTCGACTTGCCCGATCCGGAGACGCCCGTCACCGAGGTCAGCACACCGAGCGGGAAGGCGACGTCGATGCCTTTCAGGTTGTGCTCGCTCGCCCCGACCACGGTGAGCTGCCGCTTCTTGGTGACCGGGCGGCGCACCAGCGGCACGTCGATGCGTTCCCGGCCCGACAGATATGCCCCGGTGAGCGAGTTCGGATCGGTGAGCAACTCTTCGTAGGGCCCGCTGTGCACCACCGTGCCGCCGTGCTCGCCGGCGAACGGGCCGATGTCGACCACCCAGTCCGACGCGCGGATGGTGTCCTCGTCGTGCTCGACCACGATCAACGTGTTGCCCAGATTGCGCAGCCGCGTGAGGGTTTCGATGAGCCTGCGGTTGTCCCGCTGGTGCAGGCCGATGGACGGCTCGTCGAGCACGTACAGCACACCGACCAAGCCGGAGCCGATCTGGGTGGCGAGCCGGATCCGCTGCGCCTCGCCGCCGGAGAGGGTGGCCGCCGCGCGGGACAGCGTGAGGTACTCCAGGCCGACATCGAGCAGGAAGCCCAGCCGCGCCTGCACCTCCTTGAGCACCTGCCCCGCGATCGCCGCCTCGCGCTCGCCCAGGGTGAGCGAGTTCAGGAACGCCGAGCACTCGCCGATGGACAGATCGCTGACGTCGGCGATGGACTTCTTGTCGCCGTTCGCGGCGATGGTGACGGCGAGGATCTCCGGGCGCAGCCTGGCGCCGTTGCACACCGGGCACGGGATGTCGCGCATGTACCCGTCGTAGTGCTCTTTCATCTGCTCGGACTCGGTGTTCTCCATGCGCCGCTGCAGGAACGGCATCACGCCCTCGAAGTCCGCGTAGTACGAGCGCTTGCGGCCGTAGCGGTTGGTGTAGGAGACGTGCACCTGGTCGGCGCTGCCCTCCAGCACGGCCTTGCGCGCCTTGGGCGGCAGATCCTGCCACGGGGTGTCCATGGAGAAGCCGATGGAATCGGCGAGGCCCGAGAGCAGCCGGGTGAAGTACTCGGCGGTCTGGCCGCGCGACCACGGCGCGATGGCGCCGTCGTTCAGGCTCAGCGCCGGGTCGGGCACCACCAGTTCCGGGTCGACCTCCTTGCGGATGCCGAGGCCGGTGCAGTCCGGGCAGGCGCCGTAGGGCGAGTTGAACGAGAAAGAGCGGGGCTCCAGGTCCTCGATGTCGAGCGGGTGGCCGTTCGGGCAGGCGAGGCGCTCGGAGAAGCGGCGCTCCCGGTCGTGCGCGTGCTCGTCGCGATCGACGAAGTCGAGCACCACGATGCCGTCGGCCAGGCGCAGCGCGGTCTCGATGGAATCCGTCAGGCGCTGCTTGGAACTCGGCTTCACCGCCAGGCGGTCGACGACGACCTCGACGTCGTGCTTCTCCTGCTTCTTCAGCTTCGGCGGATCGGTGAGCGGATACACCACGCCGTCCACCCGCACGCGGGAGTAGCCCTGGGTGTTGAGCTGGTCGAACAGGTCGACGAACTCGCCCTTGCGGGTGCGCACCACCGGCGCGAGCACCTGGAATCGGATGCCCTCCTCCATGGCCAGCACCTGGTCGACGATCTGTTGCGGCGTCTGCTTTGCGATCAGCTCGCCGCAGACGGGGCAGTGCGGCGTGCCTGCTCGCGCGTAGAGCAGCCGCAGATAGTCGTAGACCTCGGTGATGGTGCCCACGGTCGAGCGCGGGTTGCGGTTGGTCGACTTCTGGTCGATGGACACCGCGGGCGAGAGGCCTTCGATGAAGTCGACATCGGGCTTGTCCATCTGACCGAGGAACTGCCGCGCGTACGCCGACAGCGACTCGACGTAGCGCCGCTGCCCCTCCGCGAAGATCGTGTCGAAGGCCAGGCTCGACTTGCCGGAGCCGGACAGACCGGTGAACACGATGAGGCTGTCGCGGGGCAGGTCGAGATCGACACCCTTGAGGTTGTGCTCCCGAGCTCCGCGCACAGTGAGGCGTTCCGCCACGGCCGTCCCTTCTCCTTCGTGTTCGGCGTCCAGACATACCCCCGGCCGCCATGCTAGGCATGGGCACCGACAAGTTTCGCGGACCGGCCGTCACCTGGGCGAATGACGGGACCCCTGTGGCCGGACGTTGCGGATGAGCCGGGAAACGGGCCAGGACGCCTCCGTAGCATCGCCCTCCCGGCACCACTGGTCAACAGCGCGACGTCATTCGGCATTCCCTGGTCGACACAGTTACGGCAGGCAGCCCGACGCAGGGCGGCCGGCGACGCCCCCAACGGATGCGCGGTGCGCGAGATCACTCCGCGGTGGTGGGATGGAAAACCTCGAGCACGCGCGGCGAACGAACTGGTCAGCACGGTGCGAGCACCCACAGAAGCGCGGCGCGGATGTCTCCGGCGAGACCGGTCACCACTCCGCACAACTGCGCCCCGCGCGCACCGGTCCCCGACTAAACTGAGCCCGCTGTGCGCCCCCCACCGGCCTCCCCCACTCATCCATGACGATCCTGACCCAGCATCTCCCGTCAACGGTGCTCGACACCCTGCGCGCCCTGCTGCGAACCGCCACCCGCTCGGTCGCGGCCCGCTACGGCGCGCTCGGCATCCGCGGCCACGACGACCGGCTGGTCGAGTTCATCTTCCACGGCGTCGACGACGCGACGGCCGCCCACATCGGCCGCTCCCCCGAGGGACACGGCGTACTGGGCTTGCTGCCGGCGCACCCGCACCCGATCCGGCTGGACGATCTGTCGGAACATCCGGCCGCTGTGGGCTTTCCGCCCGGCCATCCGCCGATGGGCAGTTTCCTCGGCGTCCCGGTGCGGGTCGGCGAGGAGATCTTCGGCAATCTCTACCTCACCGAAAAGGCCGGGGGACAGTCGTTCACCGAGGACGACGAGGCCATCGTGCTCGCCATGGCCGCCGCGTCGGGTATCGCCATCGAGAACGCGAAGCTGTACGAATCCGCGCGGACCAGGCAGGCGTGGATCGAGGCGACGCGCGACATCGCGACCGAGTTCCTCGCGGGCACGGCGCCGGATCTCGTGCTCGCGCAGGTGGTGGCGCGCGCCCGCGCGCTGACCGGTTCGCAGCAGGCGCTGCTGGCCGTGGTGGCGCCGGGGACGCCGCCCGATGAAGCCACCGAACTCGTTGTGGCGCAATGGTTCGGCCCCGGAGGGGGCCCGGAGCGGGTGCGTATCGCGGATACCGCCACCGGCACGGCGTTCACTCGTCGCGCGCCGGTGCGGTTAGCCGACGCCGAATCGGTCGATCTCGGGGCCGAGGTCGGCGCGGCGGGGCCCGCGCTGGTGCTGCCACTGCAGACCGCGGACCTCGCGCTCGGTGTGCTGATCGTGGTGCGGCCACCCGGGTGTCCCCCGTACCCCGGCGAACTGGTGGACCTGACCGCCGCGTTCACCGATCAGGCGGCGCTGGCCATGCAACTGGCCCAGACCCAGCGCAGAATGCGCGAACTCGACGTGCTCGCCGACCGCGACCGCATCGCACGCGACCTGCACGACCATGTGGTCCAGCGACTGTTCGCGGTCGGGCTCGGGTTGCGGGCCACCGCGGCCCGCACCGAGGATCCCGTGGTGCGGCAACGGCTTTCGGTGGAGATGGACGGTCTGCAGGAGGTCGTGCAGGAGATCCGCACGTCGATCTTCGACCTGCACGGCGGCGACCCACTGCGCCGTCGGCTCGAGGACGCCATCCGCCAGCAGACCGCCGACGGCGCGTTCCGGACCAGTGTGCGATTCTCCGGGCCGCTGTCGGTGGTCGGCGACGAGCTCGCCGACCACGCGGAAGCCGTGGTGCGCGAATCGGTCAGCAACGCGGTGCGCCATTCCGGCGGGAACCGGCTCGCCGTCGAGATCACCGTCGGCGACGAACTGACCGTGCTCGTCGAGGACAACGGCGCGGGGATGCCCGCGCAGGTGACACCGAGCGGTCTGGCCAACCTCGCGCAGCGTGCGAGCATGTCCGACGGTCACTGCACGGTGCAGCGGACCGACAGCGGCGGCACCAGGGTGCACTGGTCCGCGCCGCTGGCCTGAGAGTCAGGCGGGCAGCACGATCGCCAGGTCGCCGTCGTGGCGCCGGTACAGCAACCCGCCACGCCCGCTACCCGGATCGGTACAGAACAGGAACGGCAATCCCTTGTGGCACAGGATGTTCGCGGCCTCGGCCGGGTCCAGGCAGGCGGCGGGAGCCGCGTCGGCCAGGATCGGCGGGGTGCCGCGCACCGGCTCCGTCGACCGGATCGGCGGATACGTCGCCCACTGGCGGACGAGTCGCACGCCCGCCTCCGCCCAGTGCACCACCGCGTCCGCACCGGTCTCGGCGTCGATGAACAGGTGGGCGTCGTAGTCCATGGCGTCCAGCACCGCGACCGCCTCGGCGGGCGTGCAGACGGACAGGACGCACCGCTTGCGGCGCACGATCGGACGCGGCGCACCCGCGCGGGCCAGCGGAGGGCGGGCCGGATCGGGCCAGGTCCGCGTCTCACCCGCGGCCGAGCGGGCCAGTCGGCGGTCGAGCCGCTCGGCGGCGAAGGTCACCGCGAACCCGCGCGGCCCGGTGACCTGCACCCGGGTGACCACATCCCGGTGGTGGACGTCGACTTGGACCACCGTCGGCGCCTCCGGATCGGGCGGCGCGCCGAGACGCACCCGGGCGGGCCCGTCGAGATGATGCCTGCGCAGAACCCGGGTGATGGCGCGCACCGCCCGCGTCACGTCCATGGCCGAGACCTCTCCACGCGTGTTCACCGCCACTTCCGGCCCCGCGGCCGTCGTCCACTGGTCCGACGCGAATCGCAGCCCCGATGAGACCATCTGCATTGCCCCGCCTTCCGGATCGATTCGTCCCACCCCATGCCAGCACCGCGGGGGATGCCGCGAACAGGGCCGAAAGTCCCCATCGAGCGAAAAAGACTGGCGCAGGCGGAATTCAGGCTCGGCCCGGGGCGAGTGCCCGCGCCGCGCCGCGCGTGGCGGCCACGATCACGCGGCGCCGAGCACCACGACGGAGTTGTTGCCGCCCATACCGAGGGAGAGCTTCACGGTGATGCCGCCCTCGAACGGTGTGGGGCCGTCCAGCAGCCGTGGATGCGCGGGCGCGACGATCGGGGCCGCGGGCACGATGCCCCGGTCGTAGCCGAGCGCGGCGGCCGCGACCTCGACGGCGGCCGCGGCGCCCTGGCAGTGGCCCGCAAGCGGCTTCACCGCGTAGATGTGCGGGCGGTCGGCGAACACGTCCGCGAGCAGATGGTGCTCGGCCACGTCACACTGCCGGGTCCCGGTGCCGTGCGCGTTGAAATAGCGCACGTCGGCGGCGGTGACGTGCGCGGCGGCGAGCGCGCCGCGAGCGCAGTCGAGGATCTGCTCGTGTGTCGGGTCGACCGAGACCACGTGATAGGCGTCGTTGGACATGGCGCCACCGAGCACCGCCGCATAGGGCCGATCCACCGAACGGGTCAGCACGAACGCCACCGAGGCCTCGCCCATGCTGAACCCGCGACTGCCCTCCTGGAAGGGACGGCAGGCGTCCAGCGGTTCGGCGTCGGCGACCGCGGCGCCGAGCCGCACGAAACTGTCCAGCATGTCCGGGGTTGCGGACAGGTCGGTCGCCACGAAGATCACGTCGTCGGCCATGCCCGCGTCCAGCCAGAGCTTCGCGGTGATGAGCGCGACGTTGGCGGAACTGCACGCGGCGGAGATGTTCATCGCCGGGCCGTGGAAGCCGAATTCCTGCATCAGCATCGAGACCGGCGTGGACGGCAACAGCCGCAGGTAGTCCCTCGACCGGCGGCGGCCGCCGTCGACGAGGTAGAAGTCGCGCCAGTTCACCACGTCGCCGAGCACGATGGCGTGCAGCAGGCCGACGGTGCGGCCTGGCCGCCAGCCCCGGTCGCGTGCGTCGGCGACGGCCTCCCGCGCCGCCTCGTGCACGGCCCGCCCGTACCGGCTCGTGCTCACCTCGGGGTCCCCGCCGTCGGGGACGAGCGCGACCCACGCGTCGTCGTCGCGGCCGGGCCCGTAGCCCGGTTGCAGAGCCGCCGCCGACTTGCCGCTGAGCAAGCCGTCCCACAGCTGTTCACGTCCCCATCCGTACCCGGTGATCGCGCCGATCCCGGCGATGGTCATGTTGTCTCGAGGCCCCCGCGGATCGGTGCGGAACCGCGTAGCGGCGTTCGGGTCGGCACCCGGCATGTATCGCTCCTTCACCGGCTCCCAGGGCGGGCCGAACCGTCTGCCCCGCCTCGACGCAGAAACCGGTTTCTGCCATGATCGCCGGATCCGGCCCGAGAACGTGCCAGTACTGTGATCGAAGCAATAGCGTGGAGGATGTGATCTTGTCCACGTCGATACCAGAATAATCCCGTGTTCCAATGGCCATAATGGGGTCGATGATCGGGGGTTCGAGTGGGTGACGACAAGCTGGCCGCGGCGGTCGACGCCGCCGAACAGCTGGCTGCGCGCTACCGCTCCCTGGTCGAGCACACCCCGGACGGGATCTGTGTGCACGAGCGTGGCCGGGTCGTCTACGTCAACCCGGCCACCGTCCGGTTGCTCGCCGCGGAGGACGCCGAGGAGATCATCGGCCGCCCGCTGACCGACTTCGTCCACCCCGCCTCCGTCCCCTCGATGCTCGACCGCATCAGCACACTCACCACCGCGGGCGCGGCCTCGATTCCCACCGAGATGACCTTGATGCGGGTGGACGGCGGCACCGTGCCCGTGGAGACGGTGTCCGTGCTGACCGCGTGGCACGATCACCTCGCCTATCAGGTGGTCATCCACGACCTCACCGCCCAGCGCCATGCCGAGGCCGCGCAGCGCAGGGCCGAGCACTACTTCACCACGGTCGTGTCCCAGTTGGAGGAGGGCGTCGTGGTGATCGATCCGGAGGGCCGGATCGAGTCGATGAACCCGGCGGCCAAGCGCATCTTCGGTACCGAGGGGCCCGACGGCATGGTCATCGGGCGCACCATCCAGTCGTTGCCGCTGGTGCTGCTGGACGCGAACGCCCAGCCGCTGCCGCCGAGCCGCCATCCGGTAGCGCGCACGCTGGCCACGGGCGAGACGATCACCGGCTATGTCTTCGGCGTCGACCGGGTGGACGGCCAGCGGCGCTGGCTGTCGGGCAGCAGCCGCCTGCTCAATCCAGGCGATCCGCGTTCGTCGGCGGTGTCATCCTTCGCCGACATCACCGAATTCCGCGCCAGCAGAAGGCAATTGGAGTATCAGGCCACGCACGACTCGCTGACCGGGCTGGCCAATCGCTCGCTGATCCTGTCCCAGCTGGCCGCCGCGCTGGCCAGCACCGAGGAACTGCTGCCGGTGTCCACCGTGCTGTTCATCGATCTTGACGGGTTCAAGGCGATCAACGACACGCTCGGGCACGCCATCGGCGACACCGTGCTGCAGATCGTCGCCCAGCGCCTGCAGCGCGCACTGCGCGGCGACGACATCGTCGGCAGGCTCGGCGGCGACGAATTCCTGGTCCTGCTGTCCGGCCGCACCCGCCGCGTCGACATCGACGCGCTGGTGAGCAGGCTGCGCTCCACCATGGCCGAGCCGATCATCGCGCGCGGGCACCGGATCGAGGTGAACGCCTCGATCGGCGTCACCGAACTGGGGGTGGGCGACCGGCGCAGCCCGGAGGCGGTGCTGCACGACGCGGACTTGGCGATGTACCGCGCGAAGCCGCCTGGACGGCGGGAAGGCACCGTCACCAAAGGCCGCAGACCCAACAGCACCCACGCGTCCTGACGAGCTCGCCATGATCATCGAACACGCACTTCTGCCGGTTCGCCCCGAACTCGCCGCCGATTTCGAAGCCGCCTTCGCCGCGGCACGGCCGATCATCGCGAGCATGCCCGGCTTCCGGGCGCTGTCGCTGTCGCGCGGTGTCGAGTCGCCGGGCAGCTACCTGCTCCGGGTGGAATGGGACCGGCTCGACGATCACGTCGTCGGATTCCGCGGCTCGCCGGAATATCAGCGCTGGAAGGACCTGCTACACCACTTCTACGACCCGTTCCCGGTGGTCGAGCATTTCACGCCGGTGCAGCTCACACCGCCCGCCGACCTCGCCCCCGCCCCGGCGCCGGGGGCCTCACCTGCGGTTACGGCGAGCCCGCCGCAACCCCAGTAGACTCGACAACTCTGTTTTCCGTGCGTGCACCTGCCCGATCCCGGCGGCGTGCGCGCGCCTGTTCGCGGTGACAAGGAGTTCAGTTTGCCCGACCTCACTCAGGACCGTGCCGCAGGCGGCGGCGCGCCCGAGCGGACCCGCGAAACCGATCAGGAGCAGGCCTACCTGTCGGTGCTGTACGAGCGGCTCGACGAGATGCGCGACTACGCGCGCAATCGCCTGCGCACCGTGCTGCTGGAGACCGGCGGCACGCCGCAGGCCCGCAGCGAACGGGAGTCCTTCAGTCAGCTCTACACCGAGGACCTGGCGAAATACGACGCCGCCGAGCACGGCCTGTGTTTCGGCCGCATCGACCTCGACGGTGAACAGGAGGAGTACCGCTACATCGGCAGGCTCGGCATTCTCGACGAGAAGGACGACTACGAGAGCCTGCTGCTGGACTGGCGCGCCCCGCTGGCGCGGCCGTTCTACCTGGCCACCACCGCGGCGCCGGACGGGGTGACCCGGCGCAGGCATATCCGCTCGCGCAACCGCAAGGTCACCGCGATCAACGACGAGTACCTCGATCTGACCGCCGCGCGCCGGGCCGGTGTCACGGCCGCGGACGGCGGTGTCGGCAGCGAGAGCGCGCTGCTGTCCGCGCTCAACGCCGCGCGCACCGGCCACATGAACGACATCGTCGAGACCATCCAGCACGAGCAGGACGCGATCATCCGCTCCGAGCACAAGAGCGTGCTCGTGGTGCAGGGCGGGCCCGGCACCGGCAAGACGGCGGTCGCGCTGCACCGGGCGGCGTATCTTCTCTACACCTATCGGCAGCAGCTGGCCAAGAGCGGCGTGCTGATCATCGGGCCGAACGCCACCTTCCTCGACTACATCGGCCAGGTGCTGCCGTCGCTCGGCGAAACCGGCGTGCTGCTGTCCACCATCGGCGATCTGTACCCCGGCGTCCGGGCCGCGCGCGAGGACTCGTTGCGCGCGGGCGAGATCAAGGGGTCGCTGACGATACTCGAGGTGCTCAAGCAGGCCGTGCGCGACCGTCAGGAGGTGCCCGCCGAACCGATCCGGTTGGGCTTCGACGGCTATCCGGTCACGCTGGATCGCAAGATCGCCACCAAGGCCCGTGGCCGCGCCCGTTCCTCGCGCCGCCCGCACAACCTGGCGCGGCCGATCTTCGCCGCCTCGGTGATCGATGCGCTGACCGATCAGCTCGCCGCGACCATGGGCGCCGACCTCTCCGGTGGGCCCAGTCTGCTCAGCTCGGCCGATCTCACCGAGATCCGCGACGAGATGCGCGCCGACCCGCAGATCCAGGCGGCGATCGCGAAACTGTGGCCGATCCTGTCCCCGCAGGATGTCCTGGCCGAACTGCTCGCCGACCCGAAGCGACTGGACCGGGCCGCCAGCTCGCTGGACCCGGCCGACCGCGCCGAACTGCTCCGGCCGGACGACGGGCGGTTCAGTCCGGCGGACGCACCGCTGCTGGACGAGCTGGCCGAACTGCTCGGCGTGGACGACACCGAGGAACGCGAACGCGCCCGCCGCCGCTGGCGCGCCCAGCTCGCCGAGGCGCAGGACGCCCTCGACATCCTCACCGGCTCCGCGCCCCAGGATCTGGAGGACGACCTCGATCCCGAGATTCTGATGGCCTACGACCTGATCGATGCCGGCCAGCTGGCCGAACGCCAGGACTTCCGCACCCGCCAGACGACCGCGGAGCGCGCTGCGGGCGACCGCACCTGGACCTACGGCCACGTGATCGTGGACGAGGCGCAGGAGCTGTCTGAGATGGCCTGGCGCATGGTGATGCGGCGCATCCCGAACCGGTGGGTGACGGTGGTCGGCGACGTCGCGCAGACCGGCGACCCGGCGGGCACGTCGTCGTGGCAGCGGATGCTGGAGCCCTACGTCGCGGCCCGGTGGAAGCTGACCGAACTCACCGTCAACTACCGCACCCCCGCGGAGATCATGGACGTAGCCGCCGACGTCCTCGCCGCCATCGATCCGACGGCGACCGCGCCGCGCTCGGTCCGCGCGACCGGCGTCGCGCCGCGCGCGTACCGGGTCGAGCCCGGCGACGTGCACGCGGAGGTCGCCCGGCTGGTCGCCCCCGAGACGGGGCCGGGGACCACGGCGGTGATCGCGCCGCAGGCGCTGGTGGCACCGCTGGCCGACCTCGCGGGCGAATCGGTGCGCGTGCTGACCGTGCACGAGGTGAAGGGTTTGGAGTTCGACGCGGTCTATCTGGTCGAACCGCGGGACATCCTCGACGAATCGCCGCGTGGCCTCAACGATCTGTACGTCGCGCTGACCCGCGCCACCCAGCGGCTCGGCGTGGTGCACAGCGCGGACCTGCCCGCCGTGCTCGACCGGCTGCGCTGATCACCGACGCACCGGAAGACGAAAGGCTCCGTGCCACAACGCTGTTCGCGGTGGGCACGGAGCCTTTCGGCCGAGGCGGGACTCAGCGCACGGTGTGCACGATCAGGACGTCGGAGCGCGATTTGCGCGCCACATCGGAGGGCACCGAGCCGAGCAGCCGTCCGGCCAAGGTGTTCAGGCCCCGGTTACCGACGACCAGCAGATCGGCGTCGACCTCCTTGACCAGCGCCAGCAGCGATTCCACCGGCTCGCCGACGATGGCGCGCTCGACGATGTCGGCCGCACCCGCCGCGATCGCCTTGTCCCTGGCGACGCGCAGGATCTCATTGGTCGGCGCGGAACCGCGTACCTGGTAAGCCTCCTCCTTGAGCACGTCGGCCGCGGCGGCGACATCGCGGTCGTCGGTCGGGTAGTACGCGCAGGCCACGACCAGGGTCGCGCCGGACACACCGGCCAGCGCCCCTGCCTTCTCGACGGCGACATACGACGAGTCCGAGCCATCGGTACCGACGACAATGGTCCGGTAGGCGGTCATTTCTCCTCCAACTATGCGGTGTGTCGGGTGCTGCGCACGGGTTCGCCTCTGGTTCGACGGCGCGCCGGCGCGGCGACTGGGGTCGACCATAGCGGCAATCGGTGCGGAAATTTCAGAAATCGCAAGACATCACACCGGGGCCGTCCGGCCATTCCCGCCGCGTATTCGCCAGGGAATACCGGAAGGGCCGGACCAACCAGGGCAGACGCAATTTCGGAGAACTAAACTTGTGATGTGCCACAACGGCCTTCAACGCCGTTGCGGGCCTGGGATATTCATCACAGAGCCAGGTCCGTCACACGAAGATCGGTCCGCCCCGCACGTTGATCACGTGCCGGGAACGGACCGATCGGGCCCGGACTACCGTGCGGCTACGGCCACTGCCGATAGTTTGCCCAGAATATGCCGAGAATCGCTCCGATGATGTCCATGGCTTCTTCTTCCTGCGGTGAAAAGGACGCGCAATATTAGCGCGCGGAGCGCGGACTAGAGGTCGAAAAGCGGACCGGTGATGGTCAATCCGAGTTCGTCGACGTGCGCGAAGAACGCGAACAGCATCAGGGCGGCGCCCGCCAGGGCGACGTCCTTGTTGAAATGGATCATCTCGCCCTGTCTGGTCTGCGGATCGGACTCCTGCCAGAACCGGTGCATCACGGCCGCCGTCGGCAGCAGCGCGACTACCAACAGCAGCGAACCGAGGTCGGCCCAGATGCCCAACAGCACGCTGAGGCCGCCCAGCAGGAACAGCGCCCCCGAGCCGAACACTGCGGCCTTCGCCATCGGGACGCCCTTACTCCGCGCGTACCCCGCCATCGCCTCGGTCTGAGTGAAATGCCCGAGGGCGGAGGCCAGGAACAGCAGCGCGAACAACACTCGTCCGATCAACACCACGACATCCATGTCCAGCTCCTCGTCGGCTGTCCGGCAACTAAGCCCTCGCCGGGATGACCTTGGCGGTGACCTCGTTCCGGAGACGTAGGGAATTCTTGGCGTATTCCAGGGGTGCCATACCCACTTCCGCGGTGAACTCACGCGAGAAATGGGCCTGGTCGAAATAGCCCAGGTCCGCGGCCAACGCGGCGAGATCCCCGGTACGGCCTTTCGCGAGCAGATCGGCGCCGTCCTGCAATCGATAGCGCCGCAGCACCCATTTCGGCCCCGCGCCGACGTAGCGGCGGAACATGCGCTGCAGCGTGCGGGCGGGCACATCGAACCGCTCGGCGATCTGATCGACCCTGGTGAGCTCCTGGTCGGTGGCCATGGCGTCGATGATGCGCAGCACCGACCGATAGGTCGGGTCCTCGACCGCGGGGTGGTCGGCGAGGTATTCCTCGACGATGTGGCGACGCCGCTCGACAGTCGGCGCGTCCAGCACGCGTTCGGTCAAGTTCGCGGCGTCGGGCAGCACGTCGGCGAGTGGCACGGCGCGATCGCGGAACGAGCCGACATCCAGGCCGGTGAACGCGCCGAATCCGCCCGCACGGAAGCGGATGCCGAACGTCTCCCCGAGCCCGCTGAGTTCGCGGATGAATTTCGTGGTGGTCACGCCGTTGACGAATCCGCCGGTGCGCGTTTCGGATCGCTCGAAGGTGACGTTCACGCTCGGATAGGACAGGACCTCCGCCCGGTACGGCGGCCTTCCCCGCAGATCCCAGCTCACCGCCCAGTACCACTCGATGTAGCGGTCGACCGCGGGACCCGGCGGCAAGCGAACCAGAGAGCGATGCTTCGCCTGCTCGTCCGGATGCAGAATGCCCTTCGTGTCCTCGGGCGCAAAGGGATTGCGGGGCTGCGGCGGCTCGGCGGCGGATGATTCGGCGCTACGCGGCACGGTGTCGCTTTCTTACAAGACCCGGGGGCCCGGACCGGCGAAAGTAGTGGTCATGACGAACACAGTGAATCCCATCGCCGATGGCTACCACTCGATCACCTGTTTCCTCGCGGTCGGCGACGGCAACAAAGCGATCGATTTCTACACCGCCGTCTTCGAGGCCGAGGTCGTCACTCGCAACGACATGCCCGACGGGCAGCCCGCGCACGCCGAACTGAAGATCGGCGACTCGACCCTGCAGATGGGGCTGCCCATCCCGGACAACGGCGTGCTGGCGCCGAACGGCGAGTGGGTGCACACCTCGATCGTGCACTACTGCCCCGATGTCGACGCCGTAGTGCGGCGCGCCGTCGAACACGGCGCCCGCAAGGTCGAGGAGCCGCAGACCTTCGTGACCGGCGACCGGTTCGGCGTGGTGATCGATCCCTTCGGGCACCGCTGGGTGGTGCTCACCAAGGTCGAGGACGTCTCGCGCGAAGAGGCCGAGCGCCGGGTGAACGAATGGATGGCCACCCAGGCCTGACGGCTCGGCTGCCTCCGCGGTCGTTCCGGGAACGGACCGCGGAGGCAGCGCCGCTGCGCCCCGGATCAACTCAACCCGGCGGCGTCCATGCCGCGCAATTCCTTCTTCAGATCCGCGATCTCGTCGCGTAACCGCCCGGCGAGTTCGAACTGCAACTCCCGAGCCGCGTTCATCATCTGTGCGGTGAGTTCCTTCACGAGATCGGCCAGTTCGGCGCGCGGCATCGACTTGACGTCGCGGCCCTCGTACACACCCGCGCTCACCGCCCGCCCCGGCTCGCCTTGCGCGCGTCTGCCCCGGCTGGCGTTGCGTCCGGAGCCGCCGACCTCCACCTCGGTCTCGTCGGCCTCGCGGTACACCTGATCGAGGATGTCGGCGATCTTCTTGCGCAGCGGCTTCGGATCGATGCCCATTTCCTCGTTGTAGGCGATCTGTTTCGCGCGGCGGCGTTCGGTCTCGTCGATGGCGAACTGCATCGAGTCGGTGATCTTGTCCGCGTACATGTGCACTTCGCCGGAGACGTTGCGCG
Source organism: Nocardia sp. NPDC051929 (assembly GCF_044548645.1). Lineage (NCBI taxonomy): Bacteria > Bacillati > Actinomycetota > Actinomycetes > Mycobacteriales > Nocardiaceae > Nocardia > Nocardia sp. NPDC051929. Next base: position 96,163 of record NZ_JBIUCG010000016.1, read on the forward strand.
CCGCGCGCCCGATCGTCTGGATCAGCGCGGTCGTGCTGCGGAGAAATCCTTCCTTGTCCGCGTCGAGGATCGCCACCAGCGACACCTCGGGCAGGTCGAGGCCCTCGCGCAGCAGGTTGATGCCCACCAGCACGTCGTATTCGCCGAGCCGCAGCTGCCGCAGCAGCTCGACGCGGCGCAAGGTGTCGATCTCGGAGTGCAGATAGCGCACCCGAACCCCCAGCCCGAGCAGGTAGTCGGTGAGGTCCTCGGCCATCTTCTTCGTGAGCGTGGTGACCAGGACCCGTTCGTCACGCTCGGTGCGCTGCCTGATCTCGTGGATCAGATCGTCGATCTGCCCCTTCGTCGGCTTCACCACGACCTGCGGATCGACCAGGCCGGTCGGCCGGATGACCTGCTCGACCACCTCGCCACCGGTCTGCCCGAGTTCGTACGGACCGGGAGTCGCCGACAGATACACCGTCTGCCCGATCCGATCGGCGAATTCCTCCCAGGTCAGCGGCCGGTTGTCCACCGCGGACGGCAACCGGAAGCCGTACTCCACCAGGTTGCGCTTGCGGGACATGTCGCCCTCGTACATACCGCCGATCTGCGGGACGGTGTTGTGCGACTCGTCGATGACGAGCAGGAAGTCCTCCGGGAAGTAATCCAGCAGCGTCGCGGGCGCCGAACCGGCCGGGCGGCCGTCGATGTGGCGGGAGTAGTTCTCGATGCCGGAGCAGAAGCCGACCTGCCGGATCATCTCCAGGTCGTATTGGGTGCGCATGCGCAGCCGTTGCGCCTCGAGCAGCTTGCCCTGACGTTCCAGCTCGGCGAGCCGGTCCTCCAGCTCGGCCTCGATGTCGTGCACCGCGCGCTCCATCCGCTCCGGGCCCGCCACATAGTGGGTGGCGGGGAAGATCCGCAGCATGTCGACCTGACGGACGACGTCGCCGGTGAGCGGGTGCAGGTAGTACAGCGCCTCGATCTCGTCGCCGAAGAACTCGATGCGAACGGCGAGTTCCTCGTAGGACGGGATGATCTCCACGGTGTCGCCGCGCACCCGGAACGAGCCGCGGGTGAACGCCATGTCGTTGCGGGTGTACTGCACGTCGACCAGCAGCCGCAGCAGCGCGTCCCGATCGATCTCGGTGCCGACCTGCAGCTGCACCGACCGGTCGAGATACGACTGGGGCGTGCCGAGGCCGTAGATGCACGACACCGAGGCGACCACCACCACATCGCGCCGGGACAGCAGGCTCGAGGTCGCCGAATGGCGCAGCCGCTCGACGTCGTCGTTGATCGAGCTGTCCTTCTCGATGTAGGTGTCGGTCTGCGCGATGTACGCCTCGGGTTGGTAGTAGTCGTAGTAGGAGACGAAGTACTCGACGGCGTTGTTCGGCAGCATCTCGCGCAGTTCGTTGGCCAGCTGGGCGGCGAGCGTCTTGTTCGGCGCCATCACCAGCGTCGGCCGCTGCAACCGCTCGATCAGCCAGGCCGTCGTGGCCGACTTGCCGGTACCGGTGGCGCCGAGCAGCACCACGTCGCGTTCCCCCGCGGTGATCCTGCGCTCCAGTTCGGCGATCGCGGCAGGCTGGTCGCCCGCGGGCTGGTGCTCGCTGACCACCTCGAACCGGCCGCCGACGCGCTCGATCTCGCCGACCGGGCGGAACTCCGAGTGCGCGAGCGGCTGCTCGGCGGCCCTGTCCTCGAAGCCCTCCGCCGGAATCTCGGTTGCGAATGCCATGCTCACCAGCCTAGGCCCACCCACCGACAGGTTCCCGTGGACAACGGACGGTCACGAGCCGGGTGATGCCCCGCGCTTCGGCGCTGTGAAACCGATCACACCGAAAGCGGTCGCCGGCCGGTCGTTCGCCGAAAGTTCCCGAGTTCGCGTGCCACCGATACGCGCGGACGCGATCGAGCCGCCTGTCGGCCATCGAGAAGAAGGGGATAAGCGACACCGCGCGGTGGGTACACCGAAAGCGAACGATTTCAACGACTTTCGATGAAGCGGTGCGAGCCCGCTCCTATCATCCTCGGCGGCACGGAGTTCGCCGTGCGGCCTGCGCTCGACCGCATCCTCACAGCCCACGTACCCGCGCTCGGCGCGAACGGTTACATGTCCGAAATGTCCGTTGCGGCAACAGGTTTCGTGTGGAAGAACACCTTATCGCGAACCGCGCGAGCACCCCGACCCAGGTGTAACCTGATCTGGTTGTTCGGACGTGGTGAAGGACAAAAGCCATGAGCGGTCTGATTCCATTGCTCGTCGCCGTGCCGGCTGTGACCGGCATCGCCGGGTACGTCGCCAGAGACATCCGCGCGGTGGTTCCCTCCGTCGCCGGCGCCGTCATGGCCGCCCCACCAGGGCCGATCGCTCCCGTCAGACCGGCGCCGCACCGGCCGCGGGTGGAGTTCTTCAATCTGGCCGAACTCAGCAACACCGACGCCAAGGGCTTCGTCCGCCCGGTCGACCGCTTCCACGTCGAGCCGTGGGGCCTGTACATGGCCCGCCGGGTCGGCGGACCGGATTCGCACTACCTCGAATCCTGGTTGCTGCCGGGACTCTCGTTGCGCGCGACGCTGGCGCGGACCAACCCGGCGCACCACCGGGAACCGGTCTACCGCCTCGACGTCGGCGAGTTCAGCCGGGTCGGCCAGAAACGCTGGAAGGCGGTGGACCAGTACTTGTCCATCGCCGTGCGCCGCGGCGGCACCGCCGAACTGCTCGGCGTCGACGAACTGCTCGCCGCGCATGCCGCGGGACTGGTCGAGACGGCGCAGGCGCACCGGGCGTTCGAGCGGGCCACGGCCGTGCTGGACGGGCTGGCCGCGCACGATCACCGCGTGGAGGGCTGGCTCGCCACCCACGGCATCACCCTCACCTGGATGTAGCCCGCGGATTACTGCCTCCGGCTCGACGCGCCGGGAACGGCGGTAGATTCTTGATGCATGACGCAGGCACCCATCGTCGACGTGCACCGGCCCAAAGTCGAGTACTTCAACCTCGCGGACCTGACGAACACGGATCCGAAAGGCTTCGTGCGCCCGGTCGAGAAGTACCACGTCGAGCCGTGGGGCCTGTACATGGCGCGCACCTCGGATCACCCGCAGTTCCACTACATCGAGTCCTGGTTGCTGCCGAAGCTGCACCTGCGCGCGACCATCTTCCACTACCTGCCCGCGCATCGGCGCGACCAGGACTATTACCTCGACATCGGTGAATTCACGCCGGTCGCCCCGAAGAAGTGGAAGTCCGTCGATCACTACCTCGACATCGTCGTGCGCTCCGCACGCGAGACGCAGCTGCTCGACGTCGACGAGCTGATCGCCGCGCACGCCGCGGGCCTGATCAGCCTCGCCGACGCCGAGGCGGCGGTGCAGCACGCCACCGCCGCCATCGACGGCATCGCCGCGAACGGTCACACCTTCGAGGGCTGGCTGGAGACCATGGACATCACCTTGACCTGGCTGTAGTCCCGGACCTGCGCACACCCGACCCGATCGGCGCGGCGGACGGCCGGGGCCGGAGCGGCTAAGGCGCCGACGACTCCCGCCAAGCGAGCGCCCGCGGATACGCGGCGTCGAACCAGGGCTCTTTGACGTCGAGGTAGGCGGCGGTGGCCTCCGCTCCCGTCAGCCCTGCCGCCTTGGCTTCACCCTCACGCTTGACGGCGAGATACTCCGCGCGAGCCCCGGCGTCGGCACGCAGCCAATCCCGCAGCAGCAGCGCGTACTGCTGCCCCGGCGAACCCTCGACGCGCACGTGCACGTTGGCCAGCCGGCCGGGGTCGGCGCTCTGGTGGAAGCGCTTGCTCCACAGCGCGGTGTCCACGCCCGCCGGGTCCTGCGGCGTCGGCTTGGGATTGTCCTGGGTACTCTCTGGCCGCGCCGGGAATCCCGCGGCGGCGATGGCATCGCGCAGGCCGTCGGCGGCGGCCAGGTCGGCGACCGTGATCTGCAGATCGATTACGTCCTTGGCGGGCAGGCCCGGCACGGACGTGGAACCGACGTGGTCGATCCGGGAGGCGGCGCTGCCGCAGGCCACCCACAGCCTTGCGATCAGCCGCTGCGCCTGCGCCGGCCAGGCCGGATCGGCGGGCACCAGCCGGATGTCACCGCGTCGCGCGGGCGTCCCGGCGCGCAGGTTGCGCTCGAAGGGCACCAGGCGCTCCGCCCACAGCGCGCGTACCTCCGCCTCGACCTCACCCGGCGCGCCACTGTTGTCCAGCAAAACATCGGCAACGGCTCGACGCTGCTCGTCGGTGGCCTGCGCCGAAATACGCGCACGCGCATCGGATTCGGCGACACCACGGAATTCCACCAAACGGCGAATTCGCGTTTCCGCGTCGACGTCGACGATGAGCACGAGATTCATCAACGGCGCCAGGCCGTTTTCCACCAGAAGCGGAATATCCTGCACCACAACGGCGTCCGCGGGTGCGGCCGCGATCAATTCCGCGGTACGTTTTCCGACGAGCGGGTGCACGATCGAATTCAGTCTCGCGCGCGCCGCGTCGTCACCGAAGGCCGCGGCGGCCAGGGCGGGCCGGTCGAGACTGCCGTCCGCGGCGAGGATGCCTGCGCCGAACGCCTCCACCAGCGCGGCGAGTCCCTCGGTGCCCGGCTCGACCACCTCCCTGGCGATGAGGTCGGAATCGATGACCACCGCGCCGAGGTCGGCCAGTGCGCGAGCCACCGTCGACTTCCCCGCTCCCATGCCTCCGGTGAGGCCGATTCGTAACATTCGACCAGTCTCGCATCCGGGCCTGGCGGGGGCCTGTGCTGCCCCGAACGCGTCGGCGACGGTCCGCCTCGTAGGCCCGGCCCGTCGACGGGCGATCCGGCCGATTACCCGATGCGGTCGCGTATTCCACCGCCCGGGAAGCCATTTGCCCGATCCGTGACAGCGCCGAGACCGATTCGCAACAATTCCGGATGTTTACGGTTCGGCCGCGACGACTTTCCGACACGCCGAGGCAATTACTCGGGCAAAATACTCTGCCGATCAGTTTCGTTCCGCTAATCTTCGCCGTGGCGATCCAGGCCGACACCAGCGAAGCAAAGGAACACCATTGGGCACCAGAATCAACCGGGCGGGTCGCCACCGCCTGGGCATGGCGGGGCGAGTGCACTGCATTCAGATCCCCGCTGTCGCGGCGGCGCTCGCCGAGCACCGTCGCTCTTGGTTCACCGCGTTCATCAGTCCCGCGCGGCACAGTTTCGCTGCCATGCGGAACCGTCCGGCCGCACCCGCGGTCCGGTGGGTACCTGCTACCGCAAGCTGAACCCGAGCTCGAAGTGGCCCAGCCTCTCGCCAAGGCTGGGCCACTGTTTTGCGTGCCAACGGTGAGCGCGGTTCCCGGTGCGCGACATCGGCCGGACAGAATGTAAGTACAGATGCAAGATCGATGGCGGGCCGCGACAGTGAACTCGCTTCCGGCGGAACTCCGCGCCGACCGTCCCCGAATAAGCCGTGCTTCCCCGAGCGCGAACTCCGAGCGGCCCGGATGCCCGGGTGACATCGTAAATAATTACGAAAGTTCTCCTCCGATTCGGTGACGAAGCCGTGCGACGACACGGCATGCACTCGGTTTCGATTCGTGACCGTCACCGGGACGAGAGAAAAACATCTCCGAAACCGCCGCCGTTTCCACGGCTTCTCGCGCAACTCGACCCACCGAACGGTCCCATAAGCGCCGACGACCGAATTCCCGGCATTATCGCCAGCGGGATATCGCCTTTCACCAGCGGCCGACGCCTTTCGGATTCTCGATGTGGTGCGTCTCCTGGCAAACCATCCGCAGCGAGCCGGGCTACCGGGTCTCTCGCGGCGCTCAGCCCGACGTCACGCGGCGCAGCAGCCCGTACAGTTGCCTGCGCTCCGGTTCGTCGAGCACGGCCAGTGCTGGCACGTTGTCGAACACCTCTCGATCGAGAGTTCTCCGGAGGTCCTCTCCCCGCTCGGTGAGAGTCAGCAGGCGCGCGCGGCGATCGGTGGGGTGCACCTCCTTGCGCACCAAGCCCAGCGCCTCCAAGCGGTCCACCATGGTCGCGGTATTCGACAGGTCGGCACCCAACTGACGGGAGAGATCCTTCGGCGTCATGGGCGTAGCCAGTCGCCCCAGCGCCTTCGCCTGCGCCGGGGTCACGCCCAAACGCGCTGTGGCAGCGGCGAAATGCGCACGCACCAGCCCGACCGCGCGCTGCAGCACGTCGACCAACTCCGCCATGCTCGGCACCTCTTGCGGTTCGCTCACCGGCACAGCCTACCCACGGCACACTAATTAGTGGTTGACCACCATTAAATCGGATGTCACCATAGCTCGGTAATAGTGGTACACCACCAATGAAGGAACCATGACTACTTCGACGATCGCACCGCGCCCCGGCCTGAGGTCCGGCTATCTGGCGTTGACGCTGTTGTGCTCGGTGCAGATGATGCTGAATCTCGACGACACCGTGGTCAACGTCGCACTGCCCACCATCCAGCGCTCGCTGCACATGTCCGAAAGCGACCTGACCTGGATCGTCAACGCCTACCTCCTGCTGTTCGGCGGGTTCCTGATCTTCGGCGGACGTTGCGCCGACCTGTTCGGCGGCAAGCGCGTCTTCCTGGTGGGCGTCACCGTGTTCGCGGTCGCGTCACTGACCACCGGCCTCGCGCAGAACGGCTTGATGGTGGTGGCGAGCCGGGCGGGTCAGGGCATCGGCGGCGCTCTCGCCAGTCCGGCCGCGCTGAGCATCGTCGCGGGATTGTTCACCGACCCACGGGCGCGAAGTCGCGCCTTGGGCATCTGGGCCGGCCTCGGCGGCTTGGCGGCCACGCTCGGCGTGGTGCTTTCCGGCGTCATCACTCAGTACGCGAGCTGGCGTTGGTGCTTCTTCATCAATGTGCCGGTGGCGCTGATCGCCCTGGTCGCGATTCCACGACTGGTCGAGACGGGAACCCGGAGCGAGGCCGTGCGGCCGCGCATCGACGGGCTCGGCGCAGCCCTGATCACCGCGGCGGTCGCGGCGTTCGACTACGGGCTGATCGACAGCGGCCGAGCATCCTTCGCCGCGACGGCGTTCCGGCTGGATGCGGGTCTCGCGCTGCTGCTCGCGTTCCTCGTCCGCGAACGGCGCCACGCGTCCCCCCTGATTCCCTTGTCGTTCTTCCGCGATCGGGATCGGGCGGTCGCCAACGCGGCCAACGTCCTGTTCTGCTCGGCGATCCTGTCGATGTTGTTCTTCCTCACCCTCCACCTGCAGCAGGTCATGCACTACAGCCCGGCCCGAACCGGAGCGGCCTGGCTGCCGTTCTGCGCGTTGGTGATCGCGGGCTTCGCGACTTCGGCGGCCCTCACTCCACGTTTGGGCGTCCGCTGGGTTCTGACCACCGCGATGGTCGCCTGCGGTCTCGGCATGCTCGCGCTGTCGCGGCTGTCACCCACGGGAGGCTATCTCGAGCTGTTGCCGGGCATGCTGGCCGCCGGGTTCGGAATGGGCTTGGCGTTCGTGTCGATCACCATCGCGGCGGTCGGTGAAACCCACGAGGACATCACCGGACTGGCCTCCGGACTGGTGACGACGACGCAACAGCTCGGCGGCGCGTTCGGGCTCGGCGTGCTCAGCACCGTCGCGATCAGCCGCAGCACCGCGTTGCTCGAGTCCGGGATCTCCACCGAATCCGCACTCACCCAGGGATTCCGGCTCGCATTCGAAATCAGCTCGGCGATTCTCGCGGTGGCGGCGATCCTCGCGGCACTCGGCATCACAGCGAAAGCCGGCACCGCTCCGGCACCGGCTCGCTGAATTCATGGACCGGCGACGGCGAGACACCTCATCGGATGCCTCGCCGAAGCCGCACCAGCCCGGAACGCGGGGTCAGGCAGTCGTACCCGCGTGCATCTGCCGAGGCGGATTCGGCAGCCCGAGTGCGGTATTGAGGCGGTAAGCCCCACCCAGACCGTGGAAGACCGCCATGCTCAGGCCTCCGATGCCGATGCTCACCGCACCGACCCATGGATGACTCGCCAAGTCGGCCCAGTACACCAGCAGCGCCGTCAGCAGCAGTCCGAGGAATCCGGCCACGGAGTTGCGCACGGGCGCGTTACCCGTGACGTTCGGGAACTCCTCCCCCATCATCCCTTTCACGAAATGCGGAACGGCGTTCACTCCCAGGATCCCGGCACCGAGGGCCAGGGCGACAGTGGACCACATCGCTACCACCTCACTCTCCAATTCGGTCAACAGTTGTAGACCGAAAGCTACCCCTGCGCGGCCTTTGAGTCAACGCACGTAGACTGAATTCATGGATGCCACTCCCACCCGAGCCCAGCAGCGCCGCAACACGGAGGAACGGATCCTGGCGGCGGCGGGCCGGTTGTTCGCGGAGATCGGCTACGACCGGACGACCATCCGGGCCGTCGCGACGGAGGCGGACACCGATCCGAGCCTGGTGATGCGCTATTTCGGATCGAAAGAGAATTTGTTCGCGCGGGTCGCGGTCTTCGCCGACGACCACCCGATCACCGGGACGCCGGAGCAGGTCGCCGAACTCCTGCTCGACGCGCTCGCCATCAAGCTCGCCGACCAGCCGGTCAACACGCTGGCGGCGATCCGCTCGATGCTCACCCACCCGGACGCCGCCGACGAGGTACGCGCGGCCATGACCGCGCGACAGCGGGAAGCGGCCGGGCAGTTGCGCGACGATGAGGCGGACCTGCGCGCCGGATTGCTGGGAGCCCTCACCATCGGCGTGGTGATCGGCCGTCATCTGCTCGAACTCGATGGTCTGCGCGACGCGCCGCCGCAGCGCATCATCGCCTTGCTGCGCAACGCCTTTCACGACATCGCGCACGGCCCCGCCGAACCGGGATCGCACGAGGGAACACGACCGGCACGCTAGACCGTCCGAGCTCCGCGACGCCGCTGCGGAACCGCCGCCGAACCCGACGGGCTAGAAGCCGAGCGAACGAACCAGGTCGCGCATCTCGGCGCGGAACAGTTTCCCCGGGTCCTGCGACTGTGGACGCAGGTGGCCGTACACCTCCAGTGCGATCGGGCCGTGCATCCGGCCCCACAGACGCAGGGCGAGGGCGAGCGCGTCGGGAGGTAGATCCGGGAAGTCGGACCGGACATGGTCGACCAAGCTCACGTCGAAGTCGGACCACGTGCAGTCACCCGCGGACTGGGTAGCCGCGGCCCGTGGCCACGCGGCGGCCGCGAGACCGACCAGGCCGGTACAGGCGCGTAATTCGGCCGCGCCGGCGGGTCCGCCCGGCGGCGGCCGATAACCGGGCACCGGGTCGCCGTAGATGAGCCGGAATTCGGCGGGCCGTTCGATCGCCCAGGCGCGCACGGCCTCGGCCCAGGCCATGATGCGTCCGGCCGGATCCGCCGCCGGAACGGCGTCGCGCGCCGCTTCCAGCCGGTCGACCAAGGCGGTGTAGACGTCCGAGATGAGGGTGGAGATCAGGTCGTCGCGGGTGGCGAAGTAGCCGTAGATCGCGCCCGCCGTCATGCCCATTTCGCGAGCGATGGCGCGCAGCGAGATCGCGTCGGGACCGCCCTCGGCGAGCAGCCGCATCGCGATCGTCGTGATGTCCTCCAGCGTCTGGGCGCGCAGGCGCTCCCGGCGACTTCTCACGATTTCGGCCACGGTTGACACCCTACAGCGTTTGTATACTATCTGCCGTGTTGTTACTGAACAGCGTGTAGTAAATGAACATTGCTAAGGAGAATCGTGGACATCGGAGTTTTCGGGGCGACCGGCGTCATCGGGTCGCGCGTGGTCACCGAAGCGCTGCGGCGGGGGCACCGGGTCACCGCGTTCACTCGCGACGCGGCGCGTATCCCGACCCGCGAGGGGAGCGCGACGTGGGCGGTGGCCGACTGGCTGGATACCGACAGCATCGCCCAGGCCATAGCCGGGCTCGACGTCGTCGTGAGCGCGGTGAACGCCGGGCACGGCATCGCCGACACCATCGCCAGAGCGGACGACTTCGTGGTGGGCGCACGGGCGATGGTCGCCGCGCTCGACCGGCAGCCGCGCGTCCGGCTGATCGCGGTGGGCGGGGCGGGCAGCCTGGAAGTCGCGCCCGGCATCCAATTACTGGACACCGGAGACGATTTCACTCGCACCCTCACCGAAGTGCTCGACGTTCCCGCGGACTACGCGCGGGTGGTGCGCGCATTGCGCGACGCGTTGAACATCTATCGGCTGTCCAACCGCAATTGGACCTACCTGAGCCCCTCCTCTGGGCGGATCGCTCCGGGCGAGCGCACCGGCCGCTTCCGGATCGGCGGCGATCAACTCTTGGTCGGCGGCGGAGACCTCTCCGCCGAAGACGTGGCGGTCGCCCTCATCGACGAGGCCGAGCAGCCGCGTTTCGTTCAGCGCCGCTTCACCGTGGGCTACTGAGGCTGGAGTCGCCTGCCGAACAACCCGGGGCCTACGGGCGAACAGCCGGGCGCCGCGCACGGTTTCTGTCGGACCCCTCCGGCACAATAAGGGATGTCGGACGTCGATCAGGTTGCCACACAAAGTAATCCGCAACCCGAGAGATAGGGGTCACCATGCCCGACGTCCTTGCTTCGACGCCCGACCGTCTCACCGTGGACCACGAAGAGCTCGTGGCCTTCGCGGCGGAGATCGAGCGGCACCGTGCCCTGCTGCGCCCCGCCGCGGAGGATTACCGGTACCGCGTGGCCCAGCGGATCGAGCATCTGGACCCGTCGGACCAAGAGCCGTTCCTGCGGCAGGCGGAGCAATTCGTCGAGTCGCTGCTGATCGACCCGATCCGGCACAACACACTGGATCTGGCCGCTTACCGGGCGATCCGGGACGGTGTCCCCGTGCGGTTCGACGCCGAACGTCGAGCCTACGTTCTGCGTCGATCGGAGCGGGAACCGCTGGTGATTCGCCCCGGCTTGCCGGAACATCGGCTGGGCGTCATCGCCCGGCTGGCCTCGCTCGGGTTGCGGCTCGAGCAGATTCAGGTCGTCGCGCTCACCACGGCCCAGATGGTGGCGCCACATGAGGCGCTACGGCCGCCCGCTCACGCGCCACGAGTGCAACGCGGCACGACGAAAGCCTCACGGCACGAGAACGACTGAAAAACTCACCGAAAAACGACTGTGCCCCAACCGAATCCCGGTTGGGGCACAGTCGTTCAGCCTATTGCCGATCAGGCGTTGCCGGACAGCTTCTCACGCAGAGCCGCCAGCTGGGCGTCGCTGGCCAGCGAACCGCCGGCGGGCTCGGCCTGGCCCGCGGAGGACTGCGAACCGCTCTCGGAGGAGTAGTTCGACGCGCCGCCGCCGTTCGCGGCCTCGGCCGCGGCGTCGGCCGCCATCTTCTCCATCTGCGCGGTGTGCATCTTGTGGCGACGCTCCGCCTCGGCGTAGCGGCCCTCCCACTCCTCGCGCTGCTTGTCGAAGCCCTCGAGCCACTCGTTGGTGTCGGGGTCGAAGCCCTCGGGGAAGATGTAGTTGCCCTGCTCGTCGTAGCTGTCGGCCATGCCGTACTTCGACGGGTCGAACTCGGCGTGGTAGTCCTCGTTGGCCTGCTTGAGGCTCAGCGAGATCCGGCGACGCTCCAGGTCGATGTCGATGACCTTGACCATCGCGTCGTCGCCGACGGCCACGACCTGGTCCGGCACCTCCACGTGACGCTCGGCCAGCTCGGAGATGTGCACCAGGCCCTCGATGCCCTCCTCGACGCGGACGAACGCGCCGAACGGAACGAGCTTGGTGACCTTGCCCGGCACGATCTGGCCGATCGCGTGGGTGCGGGCGAACTGACGCCACGGGTCTTCCTGGGTCGCCTTGAGCGACAGCGAGACGCGCTCGCGGTCCAGATCGACGTCGAGCACCTCGACGGTGACCTCGTTGCCGACCTCGACGACCTCGGACGGGTGGTCGATGTGCTTCCAGGACAGCTCGGAGACGTGCACCAGACCGTCCACGCCGCCCAGGTCGACGAAGGCGCCGAAGTTGACGATCGAGGAGACCACACCCTTGCGGACCTGGCCCTTCTGCAGCTGGTGCAGGAACTCGCTGCGCACCTCGGACTGGGTCTGCTCCAGCCAGGCGCGGCGGGAGAGCACGACGTTGTTGCGGTTCTTGTCCAGCTCGATGATCTTGGCCTCGATCTCCTTGCCGACGTACGGCTGGAGATCGCGGACGCGTCGCATCTCGACCAGCGACGCGGGCAGGAAGCCGCGCAGGCCGATGTCGAGGATCAGGCCGCCCTTGACGACCTCGATGACGGTGCCCTTGACGGCCTCGTCCTTCTCCTTGAGCTCCTCGATGGTGCCCCACGCACGCTCGTACTGCGCCCGCTTCTTCGACAGGATCAGGCGGCCTTCCTTGTCCTCCTTGGTGAGAACAAGGGCCTCGACCTCATCGCCCACGGAAACGACCTCGTTGGGGTCGACGTCGTGCTTGATGGAGAGTTCACGAGAGGGGATGACGCCTTCGGTCTTGTAACCGATGTCGAGCAGGACCTCGTCGCGATCGACCTTGACGATGGTTCCTTCGACGATGTCGCCGTCGTTGAAGTACTTGATCGTGGCGTCGATGGCGGCGAGGAAATCCTCGGCGGAGCCGATGTCGTTGACGGCTACCTGCGGCGAGGTGACGGTGGTGGGCATATGTCGGTTTGCTCCGGACGGATTGTGGTCGGTTGCGGACATTGGAACTTTCGGTACGCTGCGATCTCACCGCGAAGTGTGAAGACGGACACTAGGAACGTACCGCACGCGACGCGCGTGAAACTCAGCACGGGTTGAACTTCGGTACGGCTGTACGGAAGACACTCGCGCGTTCAGCGTACGCGACCTCGGTCCGGGCGGGCAAACCGGTCGGGTCGCCACGCCGATAGTCTGATCGGCGTGTCGGAAGATCGCCATGCGCAAGCAAACGCACTGCTCGGAACGACGGGCACGGTGCGGACCCGGATCGGATCGGCGGCCAGCAGACTGGCCAGCAGGCGATGGTGGGACGCCGACGCCGCGCAGTACCACGAGACGCACGCGGAGTTCCTCGGCGTGGACTCCCCCGGCGGCGAGTTCGTGTGGTGCCCGGAGGGCCTGCACGAAGGCGACATGAGATTCCTCGGCGACGTCACCGGCAAAGCGGTGCTGGAGATCGGCTGCGGCTCCGCTCCGTGCTCGCGCTGGCTGGCGGGGCAGGGCGCGCGTCCCGTCGGGCTCGACCTGTCGCGCGGGATGCTCGAGCGGGGCCTCGCGGTGATGGCGCGCGGCGGCCCGCGAGTGCCGCTGGTGCAAGCGGACGCCGAGGCCCTTCCGTTCGCGGACGCGTCGTTCGATCTGGCCTGCTCGGCGTTCGGCGCGGTGCCGTTCGTCGCCGATTCGGCGCAGGTGATGCGCGAGGTCGCGCGAGTGCTGCGCCCCGGTGGGCGCTGGGTGTTCTCGGTGAACCACCCGATGCGCTGGATCTTCCCGGACGATCCCGGCCCGGCGGGCCTGACCGCCACCATCCCGTACTTCGACCGCACCCCTTACGTCGAGGTCGACGGCGACGACGTGCCCACCTACGTCGAGCACCACCGGACCATCGGCGACCGGGTCAGGGAGATCGTCGCGGCGGGCCTGGCGCTGGAGGACATCGTCGAACCGGAGTGGCCGGAATGGCTCGACCGCGAATGGGGGCAGTGGAGCCCGCTGCGCGGTGAGCTTTTCCCCGGTACGGCCATCTTCGTCACGAGGAAGCCCGGGCCGTGAGGCGGCGGTCATCGACGAGCTCGAGGATGGAGACCTCGTGGCTGACCAGTAGCATCTGCGTCCGCGGCAGGTCGATCAGCTTGTGCAGACCGTCCCGGAAGGCTTCGGCCTCCGCCATGGTGTCGAAGTCCAGCTCGATGAGCACCCGGTTGGGGTTGTGCGTGAACCGCGCCACCCGGCAGTTGCGGGCTCCCGCCTCGGTGTAGTACTGCACCAGACCGTCGAAGGCGGGCTTCCACGTCTCGTAATCGCGGACGGTGTCATCGATGTGCACGACCGTGGTCATCATTTCCCCTTTCGGTTCCGATGGCCGGACATTTGCTGACACCTTGCAAGTCTTCGCGCCCTCGGGCCGGGGCACCATCTCTGATCGGTATCGAGGTCGTGTCACTGCGACTTCGGTTTGCGTCCGGCCTGCTCCAGCGCCAGGCGCAGCGCGTACTCGATCTGGGCGTTGATGCTGCGCAGGTCGTCGGCCGCCCACTTCGCGATGGCGTCGTGGACGGCCGGGTCCAGGCGTAGCAGCAGTTTCTTGCGCTCGGCCATGGGCAGCCCGCCTCAGGAGTAGAGCGAACCGGCGTTGACGACGGGCTGGGTGGGACGGTCACCGCACAACACGACGAGCAGGTTCGACACCATCGCCGCCTTGCGCTCCTCGTCCAGTTCCACCATGCCCTCCTGAGCGAGCCGCTCCAGCGCCAAGCCGACCATGCCGACCGCGCCCTCGACGATCCGGGTCCGCGCGGCGACCACCTGGGCGGCCTGCTGGCGGACCAGCATGGCCTGGGCGATCTCGGGCGCGTAGGCGAGGTGGGTGATCCGCGCCTCCAGCACCTCGATACCCGCCATTTCGGTGCGTTCACGCAGTTCGACGGTCAGTTCCCCGGCCACCTCCGCGCCGTCGCGCAGGCTGGTGCGGTCGGCCTCGTGCGCGTCATACGGGTGCGTCGTGGCCAGGTGCCGGACGGCCGCCTCGGACTGGGTCTCGACGTACTCCTCGTAGTCGTCGACGGCGAAGGCCGCCTTGAAGCTGTCCACCACCCGGTAGACGACTACCGCGGCGATCTCCACCGGGTTGCCGTCGGCGTCGTTGACCTTGAGCTTCTGGGTCTCGAAGTTCCGCACGCGCAGCGAGATGCTCTTGCGGTCGGTCAGCGGGAGCACGGAATAGAAGCCGGGCTCGCTCACCGAGCCGACGTAGCGGCCGAAGAACTGCACCACCTTGGCCTCGTTCGGGTTCACCACGGTCAGCCCGGTCGCGAGCAGCAGCAGGACGACGACCACGACGACCGCCGCCACCGCACCGGCCACCGCGAAGCCGTTGCCGTCCCTGGCGCCCACGGCGAAACCGAGCGCCGCGCCGCCGCCGAACAAGACCGTGAGCACGAACCACCCGAGCAGCACCAGAAAGCCGTCGACGTGGAACGCGGATCGAAACTGCATGACATTCTCCCAATATCAGAGTGATATCACGAAGATAGCATGACGCCGCCGCGCCGCACCAGGGCGCGGCGGCGGTGGGATCAGCTGGCTTCCGGCCGGATATTGCGGTTGAAGCGGAACAGATTGCGCGGATCGTGCTCGGCCTTGAGCGCGGCCAGCCGGGCGTAGGTGTCGGGCCGATAACCCGCGCGGGTCTGCGCCTCGTCCGCTTCGGCGCCCGCGCCGTAGAGGAAATTGAGGCTGTGCCCGAGCGTCCACGGCGTCAGCGCGGCGCGGATCGCGGCGCGAGTCGCGGCATCCTCGGGGCCGGTGATGATTCGCACGACATACGCGGCCTCGCGATGATCCACGGCGATGCCGGTATCGCTCGGGCGGGCCAGTGCCCCGCCGAGATGACGGACGTCGACGACCGCGCCCGCCCCGGAATCCGGGCCCGCGGCGGCGAGGAGGGCAGCGGCCGTCTCCTCGGTGAATTCGCCGAGTAGCGCGTTGGTAGCGGCATAGGCGTGTGGATGATCAGGGTCGCTGTGAATGGTGTGCGACTCCGGGTACGGCATTTCGCGCAGATCGTCCTTCAGCCGTTCCCCCACCGCCCGCAGTGGCGCGACCAGCCGTTCCCCTTCTTCCGCGGGCCCGTTGTAAGCGATCCGTGCGGAGGCGACGTACCGTCCGCGCAGCGGCGCGGGCACCTGGGGGATATCCGGGAAGGCGAGCATGGTGACCGTCGAGGTGAGGTTTTCCGGCACGGTCGCGGTCCATCGTCGCCACGCGTCCAGCGCCCGCTCGACCAGCGGCGTGTCGAACACCAACTGTCCGCCGTACACCGTGGTGACCGGGACCAGGCCGACTTCCAGCGCGGTCACGACGCCGAAGTTGCCCCCGCTGCCGAGTACGGCGCCGAACAACTCGTCGTCCGGCGTCAGCGTGCGCACCCGGCCGTCGGCGGTGACCAGCTCGATCGATCGCACGTGCTCGGCCGCGTACCCGAACCGGCGCGCGAGCAGACCGACGCCGCCGCCGAGCAGATAGCCGACCACGCCCACCGACGGCGACGAACCGTTCAGCGGCGCCAGTCCGTGCTCGGCCGCCGCGTCGACCAGCGCGCCCGCCCGCACTCCCGCGCGGACATGCGCGATCCGACGCACCGGATCGATCCGGAGGTCGGTCATGCGCCCGGTGCTGATCAGCACACCGCCGTCCGCGGCGACCGACAGTCCGTGGCCGGTGGCCTGCACGGCGATCGGCAGATCGTGGCGCGCGGCGTATTCCACGGCCGCGCGCACGTCCTCGGTGTGCACCGCGCCCACGATCAGCGCGGGCCGATGGGTGTAGGCGGTCTGGAACCCGGCGATCTCGGCGTCGTAACCGTCGTCGCCAGGGCGGAAGACCGGGCCGGTGAAGATGTCGCTGTTTTCTTCGATCTGTGCGGCGTTGTTTCCCATGGCTTCGACCCTGCCCGGCCAGGGTGAAGAAGTAAAACAGATAGTTCTTCTAGTTCCTATAATGATCGATTATGGAGCTGCGTCAGCTACGGTACTTCGTCACGGTCGCCCAGGAAGCGAGCTTCACCCGCGCGGCGGCTCGGCTGCATCTGGCCCAACCCGGCCTGAGCGCCCAGATCCGGCAGCTGGAGCGCGAACT
Organism: Nocardia sp. NPDC051929; assembly: GCF_044548645.1. Lineage (NCBI taxonomy): Bacteria > Bacillati > Actinomycetota > Actinomycetes > Mycobacteriales > Nocardiaceae > Nocardia > Nocardia sp. NPDC051929. Next base: position 112,962 of record NZ_JBIUCG010000016.1, read on the forward strand.
CGGCCAACCGCTGCTCGACCGTGGGGGGCGTACGGTGACCCTGACCGAGGTGGGCGCCGCCGTTCTGCGGCACGCGCAGGCGGCGCTGGCCGCCGCCGAGCGGATCACCCATACGGTGGACGAGTTCAGCGGGTTGCTGCGGGGTCAGGTCCGAGTCGGCCTGATCTCGGGAGCGGCGGTCGAGGAGTTCGACGTCGCCGCCGTGCTCGCCGAATTCCACGGGGACCACCCCGAGGTCGGCATCAGCCTCACCGAGGACACCTCCGAGCGGATGCTCGCCGCCCTCGGCCGGGGTGATCTCGACATCGCCCTGATCGGGGTGACCGGCGCGGACCTCGAACCGGGCATCGGCATTGAAGTGGTGCTGGAGACCGCGGTGGTCGCCGCCGTCGCGGTGGCGGACCTCGACTACGGTGCGGAGATCCCGCTGACCGCGCTGCGGGATCGTCCGCTGATCTGTCTCACCCCCGGCACCGGAATCCGCGGCGTCTTCGAGCGGGCATGCGCCGCGGCGGGATTCGAGCCCGCGATCGCCTACGAGGCGGCGGCGCCCGCGCTGCTGCTGCGCTTGGCCGCGCGCGGTCTCGGTGTCGCGGTCGTGCCCGCGCTCAGCACCGAGGAGGCCGCGGCCTTCGGGGTGCGGACCGTCCGGATCGTCGAACCGGAACCGCGCGGGCGCCTCGCACTGGTCTGGCGCACCGACCGTCCTGCGAGTCCGGCAGCCAAAGTGCTGCTCGGACAGCTGCGCATCGCGCTGCGCGCCGGGACGTAACCTCCTCAGAGCAGTCGCGAGAGGAACGCCTTGGTGCGCTCGTGCTGCGGATCCGCCAGCAGTTGTCTGGGCGGCCCCGACTCGACGACCACGCCGCCGTCCATGAACGCCAGCTGGTCGGCGACCTCGCGGGCGAATCCCATCTCATGGGTCACCACGACCATCGTCATGCCCGAGCGGGCCAGTTCCCGCATGACCGTGAGGACCTCACCGACCAGCTCCGGATCCAGCGCCGAGGTCGGCTCGTCGAACAGCATGAGCTTGGGGTCCATGGCCAGGGCACGGGCGATCGCGACGCGCTGCTGCTGCCCGCCGGACAGCTGCGCCGGGTAGGCGTTCGCCTTGTCCGCCAGCCCGACCCGGTCCAGCAGCTCACGCGCCCTGGTCACCGCCTCCGCTTTACGCACCTTCTTGACCTGGGTGGGCGCCTCGATGATGTTGTCCAGCGCCGTCCGGTGCGGGAACAGATTGAAATGCTGGAACACCATGCCGATCTCGCGGCGCTGCTTTGCCGCATCACGCGGGTGCATCTCGTAGAGCTTGTCGTTCTTCTCCCGGTAGCCCACGATCTCGCCGTCGACGTACAGCCTGCCCGCGTTCACCTGCTCCAGGTGATTGATGCAGCGCAGGAAGGTGGACTTACCCGAGCCGGACGGCCCGATCAGGCACAGCACTTCGCCGCGGCCCACCTCGAGGGAGACGCCCTTGAGCACCTGCAGTGCGCCGAAGTTCTTGCAGACCCGGTCCGCCAGGACCATCGGAGGGGCCGTGGTCTTCTCGACCTGCACGCTCATTTGGCCTTCTCCCCCTGCTGGGCGTCGGCCAGCTCCTGCAGCTGCTTGGTGGTCAGCGTGCGGGAGACGCCGCGCGAGTAGTAGCGCTCCAAGTAGTACTGCCCGACCATGAGCACACTCGTGATCGCCAGATACCAGGTGGCGGCGACCAACAGCAGCGGAATGGGCTGGAAGTTCACGCCGTAGATGTCCCGCGCCCGGCCGAACAGATCGGTGCTCAGCGGGATGCCGGTGACCAGCGAGGTGGTCTTCAGCATGCCGATGAGCTCGTTGCCGGTCGGCGGGATGATCACGCGCATGGCCTGCGGCAGCACCGTGCGGCGCATGGTCTGACTCCAGGACATGCCGAGCGCCAGCGACGCTTCCCGCTGCCCTTCACCGACGGAATTGATCCCGGCCCGCACGATCTCGGCCATGTACGCCGCTTCGTTGAGCCCGAGGCCGAGGACGGCGAAGGCGAACGCGGCCTGCAGTTGCTGCACGTCGAGGTGGAAGAACTCCGGCCCGAACGGAACGCCGAGCTGGATCCGGCTGTACAGCGACGGGACCAGCCCCCAGAACACGAGCTGCACGAACACCGGGGTGCCACGGAAGATCCAGAGGTACACCCATGCCGAGCTGCGCAATACCGGGTTCGGCGACAGCCGCATCACGGCCAGCACCGTTCCGAGCACGACCGCGATCGCCATCGCGCACACGGTGAGTTCCAGCGTGACGATCGCGCCTGCCGTGATCCTGGTGTCGAACAGGTACTTCCCATAGGTATCCCAGCGATAGGCCGGGTTCGTGGCGGCGCCGTAGACGAACAACCCCACCAGGACGAGGATGACCGCCGCCGCTATCCAGCGCCCCGGCCTGCGCAGCGGAACCGCTTTGATCGGCTCCGGCTCCCGCGTCGAATCCGCTCCGCCGGGCCCGGGATCGCCGGGCGCCGGCCGAGTGTCGTTGTCCGTCATCGATCAGCTCACGGCGCCGTTGACGACGGACTTCGTGATCGCGCCTTCCTGCACGCCCCAGTTCTTCGTGATCTCGGCGTATTTGCCCGTGTCGATCAGGTGCTGGACCGCCTTCTGCAGCACGGCGGCCAGCGGCGCGCCCTTGGGCACCGCCCAGCCGTAGGGCGCGGAGTCGAACACCGGCCCCGCGTTCTCGATCTTGCCGCCGCTCTGCTTGATCGCGTACGCCGTCACCGGCGAATCGGCCGACATGGCGTCGACCTGACCGAGCACCAGCGCGTTGGTCGCGGCGCTCTGCTCGTCGAACGACTTGATATCGATGGCGGGTTTGCCCGCGGCGACGCACTTGGCGCTCTTGGCGGGCACCTCGTCGGTGTGCTCCACGGTGGTGGCCTGCACGGCGACCTTCTTGCCGCAGGCGTTCTCCGGATCGACCGGCTTGCCCTTCTGCTGGGCCCACTGGATGCCCGCGTTGAAGTAGGTGGTGAAGTCGACCTGCTGCTCACGTTCCTTGGAGTCGGTGATCGACGACATGCCCACGTCGTAGGTGCCCGCCTGGATCGAGGGGATGATCTTCTCGAAGGCCGACTCGAGGTACTCGGCCTTGACGCCGAGCACGGAGGCGATCGCGTCCATCAGGTCCACGTCGAAGCCGACGATCCGGCCACTGGCGTCCTTGTACTCGTTCGGCTGGTAGGGGATGTTCACGCCCACGACGAGCCGGCCGGATTGCTTGATCTTGTCGGGGAGTTGTGCGGCGATCTCGTCGACCTTGTCCACCTGCACCTTGGCCACCGAGGGTCCGGTGTCCTCGGTGTTGGTGGTACATCCGGTCAGCACCAGTGCGCCCGCGGCGAGCGCGCCCGTGGCGGCTCGCAGGGCGCGCCTGCCGAGAAACGAACGATCAGACACAGCAGCCCTCCACATTTTGGCTCCACGCTACCCGGGCGTCATCACCCGTTTGGCAATTTAAGCGACCGGGCCGCTCCGCGCTGGACAGTAATGCAACAGCAACACGATCTGCTCGCGCGCCCCGTGCCGGGGCGCCGGCGGGGAGACCCTACTCCGCCGGGTGCCGCTCCGCGGATCGAATGAACGACGTCGGCTCGGGCTCTGCGTCGGCCCGGTTCCGCCGCCGTACGCCGCGGCTCTTCCCACGCGTGCTGTCCGGGGCGTGGCGGTGGACACGGCGCTCACATCCGCGCACGCGGTCCATCGGACACCGGCTCCGTTCGCGCGACGACGCCGTTGCGGCACCGGCGCCGAATTCCCCGGCAATCTTGACGACGCCTCCGCCAGCGCCGATGATTATTTGCCGGTCTTTTCGGGCCGGACGAGTTTCTCCGGATCGACGGATGAACCGAACGACTGTCCGGACACTCGAAAATTGATGTGCCCTCGAATATTCGAGCGACACGGCGGCGGTGAAACGTTCCCTCTTTCGGACGCTTCGCACCGACGCCCGCCCCGAGCACCGATGCGGGCCGGCCTACCGAACAAAGAGATATACGGCAGGCAGAGCCCGGCAAGCGCACAGAGAAAGGTTTGTTTTCCGGCCACCGGGCCGTCCGACGGTCCGATCCAGGACATGGTGAGCCGCGGATTTCGAATGCGCCGCGGGCTCGTCAGAGGAGGTTCACATCATGGATTCGTTCTGGGACTACGTGTGGTACACGATCCTCGTATTCGCTTTCGTGGCATACCTGATCGTGCTGTTCCAGATTCTGGTCGATCTGTTCCGGGATCACTCCGTCTCGGGCTTCGCCAAAGCCGTGTGGGTGATCGCCTTGGTGGTGTTCCCTTACCTCGCGGCATTGGTCTACCTCGTCGTCCGGGGCCGGGGCATGGCCCTGCGCGCCCAACATGCCCAGGCAGAAGCGAAACAAGCCACCGACCAGTACATCCGGGAGGTCGCTGGCAGGTCTCCCGCGGAGAGTATCGCCGACGCCAAAGCCCTCCTCGACTCCGGCGCGATCACCGTGGCCGAGTTCGAGCAACTCAAGGCCCAGGCACTGGCAGGACAGCAGCCCGGTGCGGTGCCGCAAGCGGGCGCGGCGCCGACGCCGACGCCGCAACCGAGCGGGGCGCCCACCCGGCCGGCGGGTCGGTGACCAGCGCCGGTCTCGCGCTCAGGAAGCGAGGATGCGGGCCTTCTCGGCCTCGAATTCGGGTTCCGTGAGTACGCCCTGAGCTTTGAGTTCGGCGAGTTCCTTCAACGCGGTGATCCGGTCCATGCCCGCACCGCCGCCACTCGGCGGTGCGGGCGCGGGCTGCGGCGCGGCGGGTTGCTGCGCATACTGCTGCTGCGCGTACTGCTGTTGCGCGTACGGGTCGTACTGCGACTGTTCCTGCGCCGCCCAGCGGTCCCCCTGACGTCGGGAGACCCGATTGGAGACGGCGGTCGCGGTGCCCGCGACGACGGCGGTGCGGGCGACTCCGCGAAGCAAACCTGGCATGACTGTCTCCTATCGACTCTGTGCCTCGAGGGCATCCAACGACGACAAAAGGCTTTGCACCGGGATGCGCCCGGAGGCCACGAGCTGAGCGCCGTTGCGGCGCAACGCGGACGCGAAAGGCGCCGCCCACCTGTTCTCGTAGACCAGGATCGCGGCCGAACATCCCGGTTCGAGCGCCGCCCCGGCTTCCCTGCGGTCGGCTTCGTCGAGCAGGCCCGAGCCCGCCTCCGCGAACAGGGTGATGTCGAAGTCCCCTTCGAGTCCCATGTCGGCGATGTCGATTCCGGTGAGGGAACCGTCGGTGTCCTTGCGGACGAACGCCAGATCGAGGACCCGGACTATGCCGCGCTCGACGAGGTCGGCCAGCATGGGCAGCGCCGAACCGTCCGGGGGTCGATCCGGGGGAAATTCGATAACGAGATAGTCAATAGGGCCTATCGCGTCGATATCGGTATCGGTCACCGGAAGCCTCTTTTCCGTTGCGAAATGGAGAAATTCGTTCGAATCGGGCCGCCGTACCGATCGGCCTCTCACAGGTCTGCCGGAATACGCACCGGCATCCCGGATCCGAGAAATGACAACTTCGAACTCGGCTGCCATCCCGATGCTAATCTCAGTCATAGCGTACGCCGCCGACCGCTACCCGGTCGCGAAACCTTCAGCCCGGCCCGGACCCTCAGGTTCGAAGCCCGTCCCGACATGGCGTGCGTGCGCACATCCCATGCCGATACGAAATCGTCGCGAAAGGGAACCGCAAATGTCGCAACACACGCCTGTGGGCCAGGAAAACCACCGCGTCCGGCAAGGCATCGCCGCGGGCACATCGATTGCGGCCGCGATCATACTGACCACCGTCGGGTTCCTTCAGCTGTTCCAAGGAATCTCGGCGGTCGCCGAGGACGAGTTGTTCGTCCAGGGCCAGCAGTACACCTTCAAATTCGACTTCACCGCCTGGGGATGGACGCACATCGTGCTCGGCGTGGTGATGATCGTCGTCGGCATCGCGTTGATGACCGGCGCGACCTGGGCGCGGGTGTCGGCGATCGTCATCGCGGCGCTGTCGATCATCGCCAACTTCCTGTGGCTGCCGTACTACCCGGGTTGGTCCATCCTGATCATCGCGCTGGACGTGGTGGTGATCTGGGCCGTCACGACGTGGAACCCGGAGACCACGTTCCAGGGGCCGGGTTCCGCCGCTGGCCCCGGAGCGCCGCCCTCCGGCTCGGCGACGGCCTGAGCAGCGCCGCTGCCGGTCGCGTCCCGCAGCCCGAATCCGTTCCTGGAGTGAGGAACCCATGGATTCCAACGCGAGTGACAATGCACCCGAAAGTCGGCTGAGCGCGGACGAACGCGCCGAGCTCGTGCGCCTGCGCGCCGAGGTCGCCGCGCTGCGGACGGAGGCGCGCGGCGCGCCGCCGCGGGTGTCGCGGCCACCGCGGCATGCGTGGCGGTGGACCGCGGTGGTGATATTGACGGTGCTGGTCGCCGTCCTGGCGATCACCACGGTGCTGGCGCGCTTCGTGCGCGGCGAGATCCTCGACACCGACCGGTACCTGAGCACGGTGGCGCCGCTGGGGTCGGATCCGGCGCTGCAGACGGAGGTGGCCGACACGGTCACCGACGAGATCTTCGCTCGCGTCGACATCGAGGGCCTGACCGCGGACGCCCTGGCCGCGCTGACCGACGCCGTTCCGGCGACCGCGAACCGGCCTCGGGTGGACCGGGCGGTCGAGGGTCTGGCGCCGGTGATCACGCAGCAGGCCCGCGGCTTCGTCAACGACACCGTGCTGTCGTTCGTGCGCAGCGACCAGTTCGAGGATCTGTGGGTGCAAGCCAACCGCGCCGCCCACACCGCGCTGGTGGGGGTGCTGACCGGCCACGTCGGCCCGCAGTCGGTGACCGTCGACGAGAACGGCACGGTGAGCCTCTCGCTGCGCACCGTGATCGAGAACGTCAAGGCGCGGCTGATCGATCGCGGCTTCACGTTCGCCGAGAAGATCCCCGCGGTCGACAAACAGTTCGTGTTGTTCCGGTCGCCGGAACTGGTACGGGCGCAACGGGCGGTCGACAATCTCGACAAAGCTTCGGCAGTGCTGCCGTGGGTGACGATCGCGGCCGCTGTGGCCGCGATCGCCGCGGCACCCGTCGGCCGTCGCCGCCGCGCCCTGGCCTTCGTGGGTCTCGCGCTTGCGGTGGGCATGCTGATCTTGGCGATCGCGCTGATGATCGCGCGAGCGGTGTATTTGGACAGAATGCCGCCCGATGTGCTGTCCCCGGACGCGGCCACCGTTCTCATCGACACGGTGCTGGTTCCGCTGCGGACCGCGCTGCGCGGGGTCGCCGTGCTCGGTCTCGCGATCGCGGTGGGCGCTTACCTCACCGGAGGCTCGGCCTCGGCCACCGTGGTGCGCCGCGATTTCGGGCGTGCCATGGACGCGGTACAGCGACTGCGGCGATCGCGTCCGCCGAACCCCGTGGAGACCTGGGCTTTCCGGGCGCGCACCGCGCTGCGCTGCGCGATCATCGGCATCGCCGCGCTGCTGCTGGTGTTCTGGCGGTACCCCACCGGTCTCGTGGTGGTGTGGATCGTCCTGGGCGCGCTGCTGGCGCTGCTCCTGCTGGAGCTGTTGATTCGTCCCGCTCGGGCCTGGCAACAACCAGCCGAGCCCGAAACGAAGGACGGGGCCACGGCCGGGACCGGTACGTGATGGCGGGAGCGGAGCGCCGCTCGGCGCAGCCGCCGATGGCTGGGCAGTGGTGGGCCAGGGCGGCATTCGCCGCCGTGATCGCCGCGGCCGTGCTGCCACTCGCGGTGGCCGGGCTGCTCGGTCTGCTCACCTTGCTGATCGCCGTGACGGGCGGCGTCGCGGTCGGCGTCGCCGGAATCTACTGGTCCTTGGTCAACCGTGGCGCGGTGCGGGTCGCTTCGGCGGCTCTGGCGATCCTGGCGCCGGTCGCGGTGGCGCTTCTCTTCGTCCGGGAGCGTCAGCTGTGGGTGGTGCTGGTCTCCGGAGCCCTGGTCGCGGTGGCCGTGGCGTGCGCACGCCGGGCATTGCGGAACGATCCAGGCGAGTCGCGACTGCCCGAGTTCCCCGCCGCCCCGGCACAACACCCGTTCCTGGTGATGAATCCCCGCTCCGGCGGGGGCAAGGTGGTCGAGTTCGAGCTGCCACGCAAGGCCAGGGAACTCGGCGCCGAAGTGGCGCTGCTGTCCGGGTCGCATCCCACCGATGTCGCCGCGCTGGCCCGGCGAGCGGTTCAGCGGGGCGCCGACCTCCTCGGCGTGGCAGGCGGCGACGGAACGCAGGCCTCGGTCGCGGCGGTCGCCGCGGAACACCGGCTACCGTTCGTGGTGCTCGGCGCCGGTACGCGAAACCATTTCGCGCGGGATCTCGGACTGGATACGAAGAACCCGGCCGCGGGCTTGGCTGCGCTGCGCGACGGTGTCGAGATCCTGGTCGACCTCGGCACCGTCAACGGGCGCACGTTCGTCAACAACGCCTCCTTCGGCGTCTACGCGGAGGTGGTGCGGAGTCCGCAGTATCGCGACGACAAGACCGGGACCGTGTTGCGCCTGCTACCCGACCTGCTCGGACGTGGCTCCGACACCGGGTTGCGAGCGCGCATCGGCAACGTGTCCGTGGACGGGCCCCAGGCGGTCCTGGTCAGCAACGGCCCTTACGCCACCGGCGATCTCGCGGGCCTCGGCCGCCGCGCCCGGTTGGACGCGGGGCTGCTCGGCGTGGTGACGGTCACGGTGGCGAGCACGCGCCAAGCGGTGGGCCTGCTGCGGAGGGCGCACGATCGCGGTCTGGTGCGGCTCACCGCCACCGAGGTGGTCGTCGACGCGGACCGGGCCGAGATCCCGGCCGGTGTGGACGGCGAATCCCTCCGCCTCGAAACGCCGGTGCGCTGCGCGATCTCGCCGGGCGCGCTGCGGGTGCGGGTGCCGCGGACCCGGCCGGGCACGCGGGTGCCGCCACCGACGCTGAACTGGGCGCGGTTGCGAGAACTGGCCGGGCCGCGCAAATTTCGCTGACCGCTACCTGCGATGCACCCTGGCGCAAACCTGCTCGGTGAATTCGCTGGTGGATGCCAGTCCGCCGAGGTCGGCGGTGGCGATGCCCGCCTCGAAGGTCGCGGCGACGGCGCGTTCGATCCGCTCGCCCGCCCGCGCCAGGGCCATCTCGGCGTCCCGGGTCGCCAGCCAGCGCAAGAGCATCGCCGCCGACAGTTGCAGCGCCACCGGGTTCGCCCGGTTGTGCCCGGCCAGCGACGGGGCCGCGCCGTGCACCGCCTGCGCCATGGCCGCGGTGGCCGAACAGTTGAGCGACGCGGCCAGCCCGAGCGATCCGCTCAACTCACCGGCCAGGTCGGACAGGATGTCGCCGAACAGGTTCTCGGTGACCAGGACGTCGTAGTCGGAGGCGGCGCGGACCAAGTGCGCGGCCGCCGCGTCGACGTGTTCCTCGTCGACCTCGATTCCCGGGTAGTCCTGGCCGACCGCACGGCAGACGTCGCGGAACAGGCCCATGGTCAGGGGCAGGACGTTGGCCTTGTGCACGATCGTCACCCGTTTGCGCCGGGTCGCGGCCAGCCGGAACGCCTGATGCGCGATCCGCTCGCAGGCGGCCCGGGTCACCAGTCCGACCGACATCGCGATGTCCGGCGTCGGCCGGAATTCCCCCGACCCGGCGAACATGTTGCGGTCGGCATAGAACCCCTCGCTGTTCTCCCGCACGATCACCAGGTCGATATCCGGGGCCGCCGCGTGCACACCCGCGAAGGCCCGGGCGGGACGGATGTTGGCGTAGAGGTCGAAATGCTTGCGGATCACCCCGCCCGGCGCGACGCGATGTTCGGCCGGATAGGACGCGTTGTCGTGCGGGCCGAGAATCCACGCGTCCACACCGGCCAGCTGCTCGAGCGTCTGCTCGGGCAGCGGAGTGCCGAACTCGGCGATGGCCTGGTGTCCCATGGCCAGTGGCACCCACTCGACCGGGGCGGCGCCCGCCGCGGACAGCGCCTCGTCGACGACCTGCCTGGCGGATCGCACCACCTCGGGGCCGATGCCGTCGCCGTCGATCAGGCCGAGTCGCAGTGCCCGGTGCGCCCGGGGTCGCTTCACGTCGTTCACCGGGACATCCTCCCGCCGGCGCGCCCGGCCGCCGGAACCGGCCCGCGGACACGCCGGTTGCGGCTACCTTCGGGAGACCATGGTGCAGTCGGTCGAACTACTCCTCGACGAGGCCGCCGACACGGAGATCCGCCGCCAGTGGCAACTGCTGGCGGAAGCAGGCGTGCCGAGCCTCGCCGCGCGCACCGACGAGTCCAACCGCCCGCACATCACCGCAGGGGTGGCCAGGCAGATCTGGCCGCGCATCGAGCAGGCACTGGACGAGCAGGCCTTCGCGCCGATCCCCGTGCGGCTCGGCGGGCTGGTGGTCTTCGGCGCCCGCCGCTCCATCCTGGTGCGGATGGTGGTCCCGTCCGAGGCACTGCTCGCCCTGCACCGCCGGATCTTCCACACGATCTCCCCGTGCCCCGGCGTTCCGGCCAACCTGCATCCGGACGCGTGGACCCCGCACATCACCCTCGCCAGGCGGGTGCCCCCGCACCAGCTCGGCGAGGCCATCCACGCCGTCGCGCGGGACCGGGATTTCCCCGCGACGGTGCTGGGTATCCGTCGATGGGACGGGGATCAGCGACGCGAGTGGCCGGTCGGCCGGATCCGTCGTGGAAGATAACCGAGGCAGCCCGCGTTGTAGCAGGCACACCGAAACGAGAGGACGTCATGGCCACCCAGACGCTGACCCAGCACAATTTCGATGAGGTAGTCACCGGAAACGACGTGGTACTCGTCGATTTCTGGGCCGATTGGTGCGGCCCGTGCAAGAGTTTCGCACCGACTTTCGAGGCCTCCTCCACCAAGCACCCCGACGTGGTGCACGGAAAGGTCGACACCGAATCCGAGCAGGGCCTCGCGGCGGCTGCCAACATCCGCTCCATCCCGACCATCATGGCTTTCCGGGAGGGCGTGCTGGTGTTCGCGCAGCCCGGCGCGCTGCCGCCCGCGGCGCTCGAGGACCTGGTGACCCAGGTCAAGGCGCTGGACATGGACGAGGTGCGCAAGCAGCTCGCCGAGCAGCAGAAGGCCGAACAGTAGTTCGCGTGGCGCGGTGCGGCACTGCGCCACAACGGAATTCACTCGGGCCCGGGGACGGACACGCGAAAGCGGCAGTCCGTGTCCGGGCCTGTCGCACGTCAGTGGCCGGGCGCGAACCTCGGGGCGCGGCAGGCCGCCGCCCCGAGGCCGAATGACCCGATGTCAGGACACGCCGAGCAGGTTGACGCCCGCGATCATGGCGCGGACCGTCGACTCGGCGCCGTCGTCGGCGATCGCCGCGCCCCAGCCGCGCCTGCCGTTGCATTCGCACTGCACGAAGGTGGCGGTGCCCTCGGCGGTGCGCCGCTGGTGGAATTGCAGGATCTCGACGGGGTAGCCCTCCTCGTAGAGGGCCGAGGTCATCGCCGCGACGGGGCTGCCGGTGGCGACGACGGTCCGCAGATGCCCGGCGAACTCCAGCGTGGCGGTGAACTCCGCGGTTCTGGCGCCCGCGGGCGACCACTCGCCGAGCCGGATCGGACCGCCGTGCGCGCAGTAACGGCTGTGGAACTGCGCCGAGGTCAGCCCGGTGGCTTCGGCCCGTAGGCCCTTGGGCGCGGCGGCCTGGAACATGTCTGTATCAAGAGTCAGGATGGTCATTGAAAGTAGGTCTTCCCGAAGAATGTCGTGGCTCAGTTGACAGAGGGGACCAGCACTAACAAGTGGAAATGCCCGCAGCGAGGGGGCCGGCCCGAATCAGACCCCGCTACGGCGGGCTACTACGAGAACTCGGGGAAGCGGCGCCACCATCGCGGTGAGCGGAAGTAGCTCGGCGCGATCCTCGGACACGGAGGCGGTAGCCTGCGTTGCCACGGAGGGCCCGATGAGCGACGCCGAAAGCAAAGCGCTGTCGCGGTCTGCGACATGGAGCGCTGCGTTGCGGCGGTCGGCGGGTTTCGGCACGGCATCGAGGATAGGGACATCGCGGCGCAATAGCAACCACATTCGATGCCCGAATTGTCTACTGGCGAGTATCAAACGTGCAGTTCAGCGCGGTGCGGCCAGGGCAAGGGTAGCGTCGGTGACATGGGTCTCCTCGTGGCGATGACCATTCCCGGTCTGGCCGTCCTGCTCATCCTGTTCGCCTTCGCCGAAGTCGCCTGGAACAAACTCACCGGCGGCCGCGCGCTGCCCTGGACTCGCAAGCGGTCGGGGCTTCCGGTCGCGGCGGCGGGGTTCGAAGAGGTCACGGCGGTTTTCCAAGGCGGCAAGCACCACGAGTTCGAGCAGCGGATGACGACGCTGATGCATCGGGAGGACGCATCCGACGGCGCGCCACCCCGCGACGAGGTGGATCTCGGCGCCGGATCGGCGCGCCTGATCGTGCGACAGCCCTCGTGAAATACGCCACACGCAGTGCGATCCGGGTGACTTCACCCGGATCCCACTGGCGCAGTGTGAAATTCGTCCCTATCGGGGCAGAACCTCGTTCAGCTTTCCGGTGGCGACGTCGAAGACGAAGCCGCGGATGGAGTCCTTGTGCGGCACGAACGGGCTCGCGACGATGCGCGCGATCGATTGGCGCACATCGGTTTCCAGGTCCGAGAAAGCCTCAGCCGACCACTCGGGCTTGATGCCGGTCTCCTCCTGGATGCTCGCCTTGAAGTCGTCGTCGGTGAAGGTGAGCATGCCGCAGTCGGTGTGGTGGATCAGGATGATCTCCCTGGTTCCCAGCAGCCGCTGGCTGATGGCCAGCGAGCGGATCTCGTCGGCTGTGACGACGCCGCCGGCGTTGCGGATGACGTGCGCCTCGCCCTCGGCGAGGCCGAGCGCGCCGTAGACATTGAGCCGCGCGTCCATACACGCGACCACGGCCACGCCCTTCGCGGGCGGCAGCGGCAGCGGGCCTTGGAAGGTGCTCGCGTACGCCGCGTTGTTCTCCAGGTACTCATCGGTGACAGTCATGGGCCATCCCTGCGCTCGGTATGCGTGAATCCCTATGTATGACCAGCCCCACGGTAGGTGGCCGCGCGGCACGGGACATGGATCCCGTTCACCGTGATTCGTTTACTTGCGCGCGGTGGCCCGATGATAGCTCTCGGGATGCCCGATGCCGGGCCCGTGCGGTGGGGCCCGGCATGTCGGTGCGGTGTGCCCGCGCCGGTCAGTGCGCGGCGGAGTCCCAGCTGCGGCCGACGCCGACGGAGACCTCCAGCGGCACCGAGAGGGCGATCGCGGCGGACATCTGCTCACACGCCAGCGCCTCGAGCGTCTCTCGTTCCCCGTCGGCGACCTCGAACAGCAGTTCGTCGTGGATCTGCAACAGCATCCTGGAGCGCAAACCCGCCTCGCGCATCGCCCGGTGCACGTTGATCATCGCCACCTTGATGATGTCGGCCGCGGTGCCCTGGATGGGGGCGTTGAGCGCCATCCGTTCGGCGGCCTCCCGGCGCTGCCGGTTGCTGGAATCCAGATCGGGCAGGTACCGGCGGCGGCCGAACAGCGTCTCGGTGTAGCCGACCTTGCGTGCCTGCTCCACCACCTCGTACAGATAGTCGCGGATGCGGCCGAAGCGGGCGAAGTAGACCTCCATCTGCTCCTTCGCCTCGGTGGTGCTGATCTTCAGCTGCGCGGACAGACCGTAGGAGCTCAACCCGTAGGCCAGGCCGTAGGACATCGCCTTGATCCGGCGGCGCAGTTCCGGGCTCACCTCGGAGATCGGGATGTCGAAGGCCTTCGACGCCACGAAGCTGTGCAGGTCCTCCCCCGAGTTGAACGCCTCGATCAGGCCCTCGTCCCCGGACAGGTGCGCCATGATCCGCATCTCGATCTGGCTGTAGTCGGCGGTCATCAGCGACTGGTACCCGGAGCCGACCACGAAGGTGTCGCGGATCTGCCTGCCGGTATCGGTGCGGATCGGGATGTTCTGCAAGTTCGGTTCGGTGGAGGACAGCCGCCCGGTGGCCGCGATCGTCTGGTTGAACGTGGTGTGGATGCGACCGTCCTCGGCGACGCACTTGAGCAGGCCGTCGACGGTGACCTTCAAGCGCGTGGCGTCGCGGTGCGTGAGCAGATGCTCCAGGAAGGGGTGCTGGGTCTTCTCGTAGAGCGATTCCAGCGCGTCCGCGTCGGTGGTGTAGCCGGTCTTGGTGCGCTTGGTCTTCGGCATGTCCAGCTCGTCGAACAACACCACCTGCAACTGCTTGGGCGAGCCCAGGTTGATCTGCTTGCCGATCACCTCGTAGGCCGCCTCGGCCGCCTCGGCCACCCGGTCGGCGAACTGCCGCTGCAGCGTCGCCAACTGGTCGGTGTCCACCGCGATGCCCGCTTCCTCCAAGGTGGACAGCACACCCAGCAGCGGCAGCTCCATGTCCGCCAGCAGCGGGGTGGACTCGATCTGGGCCAGTTCCCCGTCGAGCGCGTCGGCCAGGTCGGCGACGGCACGCGCGCGCAGCATCTGCGCCCGCGCGAGCTCGGCGTCGACGGCGTCCTCGTCGTCGAGCAGCGACAGCTGCGCGGTCTCGCCGGTCTCGGCGCGCAACTCGCGGTGCAGGTAGCGCAGTGACAGGTCGTCGAGGTTGAACGTGCGCTGGCCCGGGCGGACCAGATACGCCGCCAGCGCGGTGTCGCTGGTCAGCCCGCCCAGTGCCCAGCCGCGGCCGCGCAGGGCGTGCAGGGCGGCCTTGGCCTCGTGCAGCGCCTTCGGCACGGCCGGGTCGGCCAGCCAGGCGCCCAGCGCCGCCTCGTCCTCGGGGGTGAGCACCGTGACGTCGATGTAGCCGCTCTCGCCGTCACCCGCGGCGATGGCGAGCGCACGAACGTCACCGCCGGCCGGGGAGCCGGTGCCGAGGATCGAGATACCGTGGCGCACACCGGCTTTCGCGTGCTCGGCGAGCCAGTCCGCGACCGCGCCGATCTCCAGCGCGCCGCCGCTGATCTCGAAACCGGCCTCCGCCTCCGGCTCCGGCGGAGCCAGCGTCTCGAACAGCCGGTCGCGCAGCACGCGGAACTCGAGATCGTCGAACAGCTGATGGATCTTCTCTCGATCCCACGGCCCCTGCGCCAGCTGATCGGGGGTGTACGGCAGCGGCACCTCCCGCATCAGCTCGGTGAGCTGCCGGTTGAGCACCACGCTGCTCAGATTGGCCCGCAGCGCGTCGCCGACCTTGCCTTTCACCTGGTCGACCTTCTCGACCAGCGTGTTCAGGTCGCCGTACTCGCGGATCCACTTGGCCGCGGTCTTCTCCCCCACGCCGGGAATGCCGGGCAGGTTGTCACTCGGATCGCCGCGCAGCGCCGCGTAGTCGGGGTACTGGTTGGGTGTGAGGCCGTATTTGGCCATCACTTCGTCAGGGGTGAACCGGGTGAGGTCGGACACGCCCTTGCGCGGGTACAGCACCGTGACGTTCTCGTTCACCAACTGGATGGAGTCCCGGTCGCCGGTGACGATGAGCACGCGGAAACCCGCGGCCGTCGCCTGCGTGGTGAGCGTGGCGATGATGTCGTCGGCCTCGAAGCCCTCGATCGCCATCACCGGAATGCCCAGCGCGCCCAATACGTCCTTGGTGAGTTCCACCTGTCCGCGGAACTCGTCCGGCGTGGTGGTGCGGTTGGCTTTGTACTCCGGATACGCCTCGGCGCGGAAGGTCTGGCGCGACACGTCGAACGCCGCGGCCACGTGCGTCGGCTTCTCGTCGCGCAGCAGGTTGATCAGCATCGCGGTGAAGCCGTAGACCGCGTTGGTGGTCTGCCCGGTGACCGTCTTGAAATTCTCCGCCGGTAGCGCGAAGAACGCGCGATAGGCGATCGAATGCCCGTCCAGCAACAGCAGCGTCGGCCGGTCTCCCGAGCCGGGATCGCCGGAGCCGGACGCGGGGGCAGGACGCGGAGCGGTCGTGGGTGAACTCACGCCCCAGAGTCTAGGGACCGGCACCGACAAGGCGATACGCCGACACCCGGCAGCCGGAGCCGCCGGGACCGGATTCCGGTCCGCGGGGCGCGAGTACCGGTCGCGCCCCGCGCCGTCAGAGTGTGCCCGCCAGTTCCCGCAGCACCGGCAGACTCACCGATCCGGAGCCGAGCACCACGTCGTGGAAGGCCTTGATGTCGAAGTCCGCGCCGAGCCGCTCGGTGGCCGCCACCCGCTGGCGCAGGATTTCCAGCTGCCCGATCTTGTAGCCGACCGCCTGCCCCGGCATCGCGATGTAGCGGTCCACCTCCACGGTGATCTCGGCCAGCCCGACCGGCGCGTTGGCCACCATGAAGTCGATGGCCTGCTGCCTGCTCCAGCCTTTCGCGTGCAGGCCGGTGTCGACCACCAACCGGCAGGAGCGCCAGGAATCGCCCGCCAGCATGCCCAGGCGGCCGAGATCGTCCTCGTACAAACCCATCTCGTCGGCAAGCCGCTCGGTGTAGAGCGCCCAGCCCTCGACGAACGCGGTGTTGGCGAAGGACTGGCGCTGGAAACGCGGCAGGTGATCGAGTTCGTTGGCGATGGTGAGTTGCAGATGATGACCGGGGATCGCCTCGTGGTAGGCCACCGACGCGGTCTCGAAGCGCCCACGGCCGGAGGGATGGTGCTGGTTGACGAAGTACGTGCCCGGCCTGGACCCGTCGGCGGCCGGCGGGAAGTAATACGCCGCAGGCGAATCCGCGGCCAGGAACTCCGGCACCGGGACGATGTCGCAGGACTCCTTCGGCAGGCGCCCGAACCAGTTCCCCATTTCGGCGGTCGCCACGGCCAGGGCGCGGCGGGCGTCGAACATGATCTGCTCGGCGTCGTCGTAGCGCAGCGCGGGATCGTCGCGCAGCCGACCGAAGATCGCACCGAGATCGCCGGTGCCGAACAGGCGCGCGCCCACCGTCGCGTATTCCTCGCGCAGCTTCGCCAGCTCGGCGAGGCCGAGTTCGTGGATCTCGTCGGCGCCGAGATCGGGCAGCGTGGTGTGGTGGCGCAGCAGCCGCCGGTAGATGTCCTCGCCGTCGGCGCCGAGCCAGCACAGGCCCGGCTGGTCGTCGGGACGCGCGGCGGGCAGCAGCTCGTCGTACAGCGCGTCGCGGTAGACCTGGAACGCAGGCCGGATGACATCCCGCGTCACCTCGGACAATTCCGAGCGCCATGCGGCCTCGCCGTCCCAGCCCTCCGGACCGGCGAAGGTGACGAACGGATCGGCGGCTACGTCGGAATCCAGGTAGCCGTCCAGCTGATTGAGCGAGCGCTCGATGGCGATCCGGGCGGGCGTGCGGCCCGCGGCCAGTCCCGCGCGGAACCGCTCCACGGCCTGGCCGAGCATGTCCCCGAACTGGCGGTAGCGGCGTACCAGCGCCAGCGCGTGCTCCGGCCGCGGCGCGTTCGTCTGCGGCGCCACCATCAGCACGCCCGCGTGCACGCCGTTCATCTGGTCGGAGGCCAGTTCCAGCGGCCGCCACTCCAGATGCTCGACCGCACCGTTCAATTCGGTGCGCAGCAAGCTGCGGGTGATGCGGTCGCCCTGGCTCAACCGCTCGGCGTCGAGCGCGTCGACCGCGCGCAGCAGATCTCGCCAGGTCGACAGCAACCGCTGTTCGGCGTCGACGGACAGATCCTCGATCCGATCGTCGAAGCGGCGGTCGCCGAGCAGGGTCGCCTCGCTCGGCGCCGCCTCGAGGACGCTGTCCCAATACCGATCGGCCAAGCTCATCAGCTCGTCGTGACCATCCATGGTCACGATCATGCCTCGAGCCAGGCCGCGCGGCACCGGAGTCTGCGGCGAGCCAGGCGAAGCCGCCCTAGCGAAGGCGGAGGTACGCCTAATCGGCGCAGTCGGACGAAGTCCGTCCTCAGCCCGCGCATGGCCGCAGCGAAGGCGGAGGTACGCCTCAACGGCGCAGCCGGACGAAGTCCGTCCTCAGCCCGCGCATGGCCGCAGCGAAGGCGGAGGTACGCCTAGCCCACGCCGAGATACGCCGATTTCACCGCGGGATCGGTGAGCAATTCCGCGCCGCGGCCGGTCTTGGTGACCTCACCGGTCTCCATGATGTAGGCGCGGTCGCTGCGGGCCAGCGCCTGCTGCGCGTTCTGCTCCACCAGCAGCACCGTGGTGCCCTGCTGGTTGATCTCGCCGATGATCCGGAAGATCTGCTGGATCACCATGGGCGCCAACCCCATCGACGGTTCGTCGAGCAGCAGCAGCCGCGGCCGCGCCATCAGCGCGCGGGCGATGGCCAGCATCTGCTGCTCACCGCCGGAGAGCGTGCCGCCGACCTGCTTGCGCCGCTCCAGCAACCGGGGAAAGAGCTCGAACACCCACTCCAAGGTCCGGTCGTACTCGGCCTTCTGCTTGAAACCTCTTCCGTAGCAACCCATGTCGAGGTTTTCCTGCACCGTCATGCCGGGGAAGACGCCCCGGCCCTCCGGCGCTTGGATCAACCCGTGCAGCACCCGCTCGTGCGCCTTCATCTGGGTGATGTCGCGACCCTCGAACAGGATCCGGCCACGCGTCAACGGCAGCAGTCCCGACATCGCGCGCATCGTGGTCGTCTTGCCCGCGCCGTTGGCGCCGAGCAGGGTGACCAGCTCGCCCTCCGCGACGGTCAGCGAGATCCCGTGCAGCGCTTGGATCCTGCCGTAGTTGACGACCATGCCCTCGACTTCGAGCAGCGGTGTGCCCGCTGCGGTCTCGCGTGCCGTCTCCGCCACCGGCTCGGTGGCCGCGGCCTTGGCGAGCGGCACCGCCTCCGGCTCGGGCCCGGACGGCGCGACATCCCCGGACGCGCCGTCTTCGCCCGTGGCGGAGCCGGTTTCGACCGCTTCGGCGTCCGGCACGCCGAGATACGCGGCGATCACGGCGGGGTCGTCCTTGATGTCCCCGGGGAGCCCGTCGGCGATCTTGCGGCCGAACTCCAGCACCACGATCCGGTCGGTCACGCCCATCACCAGCCGCATGTCGTGCTCGATGAGCAGCACGGTGAACCCGTCGTCGCGGATCTTGCGGATCAGGTCCATGAGCGCGGACTTCTCGCTCGGATTGAACCCGGCCGCCGGCTCGTCCAGGCACAGCAGCTTCGGCTCGGTGGCCAGCGCGCGGGCGATCTCCAGGCGACGCTGGTCGCCGTAGGACAGGTTGCGCGCCTTCTCCACCGCGCGCGGAGCGATCCCGACGAACTCCAGCAGCGCCATACCGCGCTCGATGGCGTCGCGTTCCTCGCGCCGATGCCGCGGCGTCCGGAACACCGCGCCCGGCACCGAGGTCTTGTGCCGCGCGTCGGTGCCGACCACGACGTTCTCCAGCGCGGTCATCTCACCGAACAGGCGCACGTTCTGGAACGTGCGGGCGATGCCGAGGCGAGTGATCGCGTTGCGTTTGGTCTTGGTCAGCGGTTTGCCGTCGAAGTAGACCAGTCCGGAGGCGGGTTGGTAGACGCCGGTGATCGCGTTGAAGCACGTGGTCTTGCCGGCGCCGTTGGGTCCGATGAGACCGAGGATCTCGCCGCGGCGGATCTCGAAGCTCACCTGGTCCAGCGCGGTGAGCCCGCCGAACTGCACCGTGAGGCCCTCGGTCCGCAGCAGCGGCGCACCCACCGCGGTCTCGATCTCGCGGCGCGGGGCGACCACTTCCGCCACGGCCTCCGCGTCGGCGAGTTCCGGGATCACCTGGGTGACGTCGACCGTGCCCGCGGACTCGGCCTGTGGCTCGGCAGCGTAGCCCGCGGCCATGTCCTCGTTGTCGAACAGCGCGTCGCCCGCACCCGGCCCGGTCATCGGCCCGCTCCGATCGGCTCGACGGGGGCCGGTCTGCGCACGGCCTGGTACACCTGCCTGCCGTAGGTGAGCAGCTTCTGCCGCACCGGGAACAGACCCTGCGGACGCAGAATCATCATCACCACCAACGCGATGCCGAAGTACAGATATTTGAGGTCGCCCAGCGACTGCGCGCCGCCCTTGCGGAACAGCAGCACACTGCCGAGCAGCAGCAATGCCAGCACGCCGGTCACCACCATCGCGGTGATCACGCCGCGCCGCGGCCATACGCTCAGCCGGCCCGACCACAGCCGCCACGCGACGATCAGCGCGACGAACACCGCGACATCGATCGCCAGCAGGACGTACCCGGTCGACTCGTTGCTCACCAGGTTCACCGACTGCAACCTTGCGGGCAGATAGGCGATCACGAACGCGCCGAAGATCACCCCGAGCTTGTTGCCTTGCCCGCCGATGACCACCGCGCACAGGAACAGCATCGAGTTGATGATGTTGAACCCGGTGGGATTGATGAACTGCACCTGTCCGGCGTAGATCGCGCCGGACATGCCGCCCACCGCGGCGCCGATCATGAACGCCCACAGCTTGAACTTGAACGTCGGCACGCCCATGATCTCGGCCGCGTCCTCGTCCTCGCGGATGGCGACCCAAGCGCGGCCGACGCGGCTGCGCTCCAGGTTCCCGACCAAGAGCAGCACGATCACCACCAGCACCATGCCGAGCCAGTACCAATAGGTGCCGTAGCCGGCGCGGTCGAGCAGGTCGGCGCTGTCCGGGTTGCCGCTGTTGCCGCCGGAGAACACGCCTTCCGGTCTGCTCGCGGACTCGCCGACGTGCGGGTACGCGACACCCGACAGGCCGAGGCTGCCGTTGGTGATCTCGGTGAGGTTCTCCGCGAGCAACCGGACGATCTCACCGAAGCCGAGCGTCACGATCGCCAGGTAGTCGCCGCGCAGGCGCAGCGTCGGCGAACCGAGGATCAGACCGGACACCGCGGTCACCGCGACCGCGATCGGCAGGCACGCCAGCCAGGCCCATTTCGGATCGAGCCAGCCGCCGTCGGTCTGGTTCCACGGGCTGTTGGGGCTGGTGAGCAGGCCGACGGTGTAGGCGCCGACCGCGTAGAAGCCGACGTAGCCGAGATCGAGCAGGCCCGCCTGCCCGACCACGACATTGAGGCCGATGGCCAGCAGCGCGTACATCGCGACCTGCGCCATCACCAGGCCGAAATTGTAGGAAGGGGTGTTCAGCAGCGGCGGCGGGAACAGCGGGAGCAAGGCGAGCAGGAGCAGGATCGGGACGCCGACGCCCCACTGCGCGGGCCTGCTCAAGCCGTCCCACCAGGTCCGGATCGCGTCCCCGAGGCCGCGGCGCGCGGGGTCCGGCGTGGACGCCGTCGTAGTCGTGTCGGTCATGCGCGCGCCCTTCCGAGACTCTCGCCGAGGATGCCCGTCGGGCGAACCATCAGCACCAGAACGAGCACCACGAACGCGACCACGTCACGCCACTCGGTGCCGAACAGCATCTGGCCGTACTGCTCCACCACGCCGAGCACCAGACCGCCCAGCAGCGCGCCGCGCAGGTTGCCGATGCCGCCGAGCACCGCGGCGCTGAACGCCTTGATACCGAGGATGAATCCGCCGGAGTAGATGATCCCGTTCGGGATCTTCAGCGTGTACAGCATCGCCGCCGCGCCCGCGAGCACACCGCCGATGAGGAAGGTCAGCATGATGACCCGCTCCCGCGAAACGCCCATCAACGTCGCGGTGTCGGGATCCTGCGCCACGGCGCGGATACCGCGCCCGAACTTGGTCCGGTTGATCAGGACCTCGGTGACGATCGCCAGCGCCACGGCCGCGATCACGATGAGCAGCATGATGTTGGTGACGTCCGCGCCGCCGAAACTGAACTGCACGGTGGGCTCGACGAGCCGGATGGCCTGCTGCGCGTTGGTGCCGCCGAGATCGGGGCGGATCTTCGGCAGCACGAAGTGCACCAGTTCCTGGAGGACGAACGACATGCCGATCGCGGTGATCAGGAAGGCCAGCGGTTTGGCGCCGCGCTTGCGCAGCGGACGATAGGCCACCCGCTCCAATCCGACGGCCGCGCCTCCGGATACGAGCATGCCCACCACCATCGCCAAGCCCAGGTACACGACCGTGAGCGCCACGCCCTGGGTGTAGGCGTCGGGGCCTGCCGTGAATCCGAAGATCATCAATCCGATCAACTGGCCGAACAACCCGAGCATGAAAATTTCCGAATGGGCGAAATTGATCAGCCGCAATACGCCGTACACCAAGGTGTAGCCCACGGCGACCAAGGCATAGATGGCGCCATAGGTCACGCCGTCGACGGTCAGCCGCCAGAAATTATCGATCAGGCCCTCGTAGTTGAAGTCGACCGAGCCGGCCGCGAGTTGTACCCCGGCGGCCAATGCCGTTTGTTTCATTTATTTCTGCCCTCATCCATTCGCCCACCGAACAACGGCACGTACGGGGATTCGTCCGAATCCCCGTACGTGCCGTGCGCCCGGGATCCCGGGCTACTTGACCTCGTACACCCAGATCAGCGCGTTCGACAGTTCACCGTTCGGGTTCCACTTGTACTGACGCGCGAGGCCGGCACCGTCGTACGTCCGCACATAGTCGAGCAGGTCCGGGCGGGTGACCTTCCCGCCGTCGATGCCCTTGGCCAGGATCGTGGTGAGGTCGTAGGCCTCGACCGAGTAGACGCCCGGCGCCTGACCGTTGAGCGCCTCGTAGTCCTTGGCGAACTTCTCCGGGGCGGGACCGCACGGGCACGACAGCTTCGCGCCCTTGGCCGCGCTGCCCGCCTGGGCGACGAACTGCGGGTCGTTGGTGCCGTCGGCGGAGACGAAGACCGCCTTCACGCCACCGGACTTCAACTGCTGGGCCAGCGGCGCGGCCTCGGAGTAGTAGCCGGAGTAGAAGATGGCGTCCGGATTCGCCGCCGCCACCTTGGTGACCGTCGCGGAGAAGTCCTTGTCGCCCTTCTTGATGCTGGCCGCGCACGCCGGGTCAGCGGCGGCGCCGAGGCCTTCGGTGATGGACTTCGCCAGGCCGGTGCCGTAGTCGGTGTTGTCCTGGATGACGCAGACCTTCTTGTAGCCGGCACTGTTTACCAGGTACTTCGCCACCGAGGGACCCTGCACGTCGTCGTTGGCCAGACCGCGGAAGAAGGTGGTCCAGCCGTTCTGGGTCAGCGTCGCGTTGGTCGCCGACGAAGTGACCGAGACCAGGCCCGCGTCGCTGAGGATCTTGCCGGTCGCCTTCGTCTCACCGGAGAAGGCGGGACCGACCAGGCCGATGATCGAGCGGTCGTTGACGATCTGCGGGATCACCTGGGTGGCCTTCTGCGGGTCGCCCTCGGTGTCGAACTGCTTGAGCTCGATCTTGCAGCCGGGGTTGGCCTTGTTGTGCTTGTCCAGGGCCAGCTTGACGCCGTTGACGATGTTGATGCCGAGCGCGGCGTCGGGGCCGGTCAGCGCGCCCGCCATCGCGATGGCCGTGCCCGGCGCGCAGGTCGCCTTGCCGTCGCCTGCGGGATCGGCCGCCGTGGCCGCGTCGGCCTTCGGCACTTCCTTGCCCTGCTGGTCGACCTGCAGAACCGGCTGGATGGAGAGGCCGCCCGCCCCGCTGGTACCCGAGGAATCCGAACCGCTGCTGGTGGATTTGTCGCTACAACCCGTCAGCACCAGCGCGGCGGCGGCGCCGACGGCCAGAACAGCTCGCGTCGAGCGACTGCGCCATGTCGAACTAAGCACGTTTCACCTCATCTAAGTTCTGTGCTCCCCCGGGATCGCCGAGGAGGCCGACTCACATCAGCCCGGTCAGAACATAGCGTCGGTACGTTAGTTCCGCATCACATTCGGATCATGCGCGCGACATCGTTTCGAATTCTTGTTCACGACTACGTTTCGTTCGCGTAAATTTTCCCGCGAACGGCGCCGTCACTTCGGTGTCAGGTTCTCCAGCACTACCTCGGCGACCGCCTTCATCGTCGTGCGGCGGTCCATTGCGGTGCGCTGAATCCACTTGAACGCCTGCGGCTCCGAAAGGCCCTGCGTCTGCATCAGCACACCCTTGGCACGCTCCACCAGTTTGCGCGTCTCGAGTCGCTCGGCGAGATTCGCGACCTCGCTCTCCAGCGCGGTGATCTCGTGGAAGCGACTGGCGGCCAATTCGATGGCGGGCACCAGATCCGATTTCGTGAACGGCTTCACCAGGTAGGCCATCGCACCCGCGTCACGGGCCCGCTCCACCAGATCGCGCTGGCTGAACGCGGTCAGGATGACCACCGGGGCAACGCGTTTCGACGCGATCTCCGCCGCCGCGTCGATCCCGTCACGGCGCGGCATCTTCACGTCCATGATGACCAGATCGGGCCGGTGCTCGACGGCGAGGTCCACCGCCTGCTGGCCGTCACCCGCCTCGCCGACCACCTGATAGCCCTCTTCGGTCAGCATCTCGACCAGATCCATGCGAATGAGCGCCTCGTCCTCGGCGACGACGACCCGCTTCGCCCCGGCGTCCTTCTTGGTGCCGGCGCCCCCAGCTGCTGTGCTCATAGGTAGACCCCTCTGGTTCCGATGCCCTGTACCCGACCCAACCAAAGGAAAGCCGCGCTCGCACGGGGCGAGCTCCGGCCATCCTTCGGGCTGTCGAGTGATGTAAAGAGTACCTTTCACTTCGGCATAGAACGCATATACCCTGCGCAAACCGCGCCTCCGCGCCGTTCGGGCCAACCCATTTCCGTCCACGCCACCCGACCCGCTATAGTTCCACCCGGTGCGCCGAGTTGGCGGAACTGGCAGACGCGACGGTCTCAAAAACCGTTGTCCGAAAGGACGTGTGGGTTCGAGTCCCACACTCGGCACCAAGGTGGAACGCGATCTCTGCGATTGCCACTCCCTGATCCCGTCACGCGGCCCCCGCCGAGCGCAAGCGCGGTGCCACACCACGTGATGCCACGGCCACGCCTCCGCCTAAACGTCCGGCGTCGTCGGCTGCCGCAGCTTCGGCCGTGGTTGCCGTGCTTCGGCGTCTTCGGCGGTTCTGATCACCTCGCGAAGGGTTTCCCGGGCCTGCGCCAGGTCGGTCGCACGGTGATCGAGCCGGACCAGCTGGGTGCGTAGCTTCTCCAGCACCCCGGGGCAAGGGCGCAGGGAGCCCTCGTCCAGAGCGCAGGGCAGCACTTGTCGAACCAAGCGCGTCGACAGGCCCGCGGCCAGTAAGGCCCGGATCTGCCGGACGGTCTGTTCCGCGGTGCGGTCGTAGTCGCGGTAGCCATTGGCCTGCCGCTGCGGTGTGAGCAAACCGGCGTGCTCGTAGTAGCGCAGCTGACGTTCGCTGGCGCCGGTGCGTTCGGCCAATTCTCCGATCAACATGCGACGTCACTCCCGATCTCTTGACCTTGCACTGCGTCAACCTTCAACACTGCACCCGCGGCCCTATTCCTCGAACGCCACGGGAGGCATCCCTTGATCATCGACGCGCACAGCCATGTTCACGACCCGGTGCGGACTCATATCGAACTCATGGACGAAGCGGGAGTGGACCGGGCGGTGCTGTTCGCCACACGTCCGCATCCGGAACGGGCGACCGATCTCGTGTCGCTCCGAAACGAGATGAGCGCTTTGACCGCCGCCCTCGACGGGCGCGGGAAAGACGCCGACAGCTACCGCCTGGCGTGGCAGGAACTCGACGCGGCGCTCGCGGCATATCCCGATCGTTTCATCGGCTTCGGCACGGTGCGGCTCGATCTGCCCGCGTCGGAGATCGCCGAGTACGTGTACCGCGAGGTGGTCGGCCGAGGCCTGCGCGGCATCGGCGAACTGACACCACAGCCCGACAACGCGGCGCGGATCGAACCGGTCCTGCGAGCCGCCGCCGACCACGGGGGCCTTCCGGTGGTGGTCCATGGATTCGCCCCGACCACGGCCCGGGACTTGAGAACTCTGGCGGACCTCGCACGTCGGCATTCGACCGTTCCACTGATCATCAGCCAGATGGGCGGGCTCAACTGGCTGTCGGCCATCGAATTGGTCCGTGAAATTCCGAACATGTACCTCGAACTGTCCACCGCCAACGTCATATTCGCTGTTCGGCTCGCGATCGACGAAATTCCCGACCGTACTCTGTTCGGCTCGGACGCCCCCTACGGCGACCCTTTCCTGGCCCGCGCCACGGTGGAACGCGTCACCGCTTCGGGCGAAGTGCGGGAACGCGTGCTCGGCGGAACCATCGCCCGGCTACTGGAACTCTGACACCGACCGGTCACTGCGATGGCCACCGCCGACACCCGCCGAAGCCGTGATCGACACGCCCCGGCCACTGTCGCAGCCAACCGTGTACCAGCGGATGGCGATGGGTACTCGACGGCCGGGGCGATATCGCGGATGGCGAGCATGCGTCCTCATCGAACCGATCCGAGTGTCGAATCGTTGTCCCTGTGGCGGCATTCGACATCCGGGGCCAGCGGAGGTATGCGATGCGAGTGAACAGGACCACCGTGGATCTGTCGGAGTATCCGGATCTGGTGGTCATCTATATCGGCATGCGGGTGCGGCGGCCTCGGGGGATGCTGCGGTTGCTCGGGCTGGGGCCGAAACTCTATCGCTCGCACAAGGATCGTCCGGACGGGTTGCTGCTGCACGAAGATCTCGTGTGGGCGCTGTTCCCGCCGCATTGGGGCGCACGGCAGTACTGGCGTGATCTCGAGAGCCTCGAAGCCTGGACCCGGACGGCGCCACATCGGGACTGGTGGCGGGAGTTCCTGCGCGACTCCGGCGGCACCGGCTTCTGGCACGAGGCGTACTTCGCTCGTGGCGGCATCGATGCCATGTACGACGACATGGACCCCGCGACAGGACTCGCGCGGTTCGCGCCCGTGGTCGCCTCGCGCGGTCAGCGCTTCTCCACTCGCGGTCGGGTCCAGGGCAGACCGGCCGGGGTCGAGCCCGTGGTGAGCGAAAACGTTTACTACGGCAGCGAATCCGAGTAGTCTGCGCGCGCTGTCATATCACGAAGCAATCACAATGCAGCGTTTGAATGCCTGCGCGCCGGGGTACAGCAAGAAGGAGAATCGAACAGCACCACTCCTCGGAGTGACGTACGTCGCAGGCCAGAGGCCGGAAGCGGCGTACTTCGTGTACGGCGCGCTACGAGCAGATGAATATGTTGTTCCCACATGTGGGACTAACGACTCATGCCCTTCTGATAGCCTCTGCGCCGTTTATCGTTATCGGTATGCACGTCTTGTTCGTCTGCAACGGCAACGTTTGCCGTTCGGTGATCGCCGAGCGGCTCACGCGCGCCCTCGCGGTCGAACACGATCTCCCCTACCTCACCGCCGAAAGCGCGGGAACCCGTGCGCTGGTGGGATTTCCCGTCGAGCCACTGGCCGCGCAGACCATCACCGGGCTCGGCGCCGACGCGAGCAACTTCCGGGCACGTCGCCTGAAGCCGGAGCTGGTCGACAAGGCCGACCTGGTGCTCACGATGACCGAGCAGATCCGCGACCAGGTGGTCGACCTGGCTTTCGGCGCCGGAGCGCGCACCTTCACGCTGCTGGAGGCCCATCGCATCGCGCACGTCACCGGCGCGCGCACGGTCGCCGAATTGCACCGGGCGCGCAACGATCTGTCGCTGGTCGGCCGGGAGAACATCGCCGACCCGGTCGGGCTGTCCCCCCAGGCGTTCTGCGAGGTCGGCGACCGCATCGCCGAGGCGCTGGTGCCGCTGCTGCTCGCGCTCGCCCCGCACGAGCAGCCGCGCTGGCCGCACGACGAGCGCCGCGGACTGGTGATCCGCCCCGGCGGCGCACCGGCGCCGCTGGCGACATTCCTCGCCGCCCAACGCACCCGGTGACCGCAGGCGAAAACCGCACGCGACAGCGCACGCAGCCGTCGCGTATCGAACCTGTTATCAACGGGCTGTGTTCATTTCCGCATCGGACGCACTAAACTCCCGCCGGACAACACTCTCCGCCGTTGCTGGTTCGACACAGGACAGGAATCAGACATGCCGAAACGCATTTCGGATGTTTCGCTCCATGTTTATGTGACACCGGAAACTCTCGAACGCGTCGTCGACACCGTGCGCGAGGTGGTCGACGACCATCTCACCGACCGGGACGTGTTCGCCTGGCGCTTCACCCTGCCGGTCGACGCCGACGACCCGGCCCACGCGGCTCTCGAGAGCCGCTGCCCCGCGGATCCGCCCGGCGACCGCTCGGACCGTCGCAGCACCTACGAGATCGCGCTCAGTCTGGTCGGCGCACCCGACCAGCTGACCGACGACCATATGGCCGCACTGGAACGCCAACTGCTGCAGCGCATCTCAGGGCTGGCGCGAACCGAGCCGGGATCGGATATCCCGGTCTCGATCCGCGCATCGCAACGCACCGACGTCGATCTCGACATCGATCGCGATCTCGAACTGCTGTAACTCCGGACCTCAGCGCCGCGAGGGGAAGTGGCGGATGAGTCCCTCTTGCACCGTGGTGGCCAGCAGATCGCCGCTGCGGGAGTAGAAGCGGCCGGTCGCCAGGCCACGGGAGCCCGCGGCCACCGGCGATTCGGTGCAGTACAGCGCCCACTCGTCGAAACGGAACGGGCGGTGGAACCAGATCGAATGGTTGACCGTGGCCGCGACGATGCGGTCCAGACCCCACGACAGCCCGTGGGTGGTGATGATCGAGTCCAGCACCGTGGTGTCGGACGAGTAGCCCAGCGTCGCCACATGGATCAGCGGATCGTCGGGCAGCCTGCCGTCCGCGCGCATCCACACCCGGTTGTGGTTGAGCCGCTCCCCCGTGCCCTTCAGGATCCACGCCGGATCGTTGGTGTAGCGCATGTCGATCGGATGCGGCGCCTTGACGAACATCTCCAGCTTGTCCTCCAAGCCTTCGAAGCTCTCCTCGACCCGCGGCAGTGTCTCCGGGTCCGGCACCTCCGGCTGGGCGTGCGCGTGCTCGAGTCCCCTGCCCCAGTCCTGGAACGCGGCGAGCATGACGAACAGCTCCTGGCCGTCCTGGCTGGCGGTGACCGTGCGGTTGGCGAACGCCCGGCCGTCGCGATGACGGTCCACCCGGTACTCGATCGGCTTCTTCACATCGCCGCCGCGCACGAAGTGCGCGTTGACCGCGTGCACCGGCCGGTCGCCGACCGTGCGGCCCGCGGCGATGATCGCCTGCGAGACGAGCTGACCGCCGAAGGTACGGCTCCACACCTTCTCCGGGTGCTGGCCGACGAACACGTCCTCGTCCATCTGCTCGAGATCGAGCAGGGCAAGCAGCACATCCAGGTCGGAACGCTGCGTGCCGTCCGCGACGTCGACGGGGCTGCTCAGGGAAGCACTCACTAATGGTCCTCCTCACCGATTCGGTGAACGTGGATCAGGTTGGTGGAACCGACGGTACCGGGCGGCGACCCGGCGACGATGACCACCAGGTCACCCTTCTGGTATCGGTCCATCGACAAAAGTGCTACATCCACCTGGTGGATCATCGCGTCGGTGCTGCTCACGGTCGGCACGATGAAGGTCTCGGTGCCCCAGGTGAGCGCCAGCTGGCTGCGGACCTCCGGCAGCGGCGTGAACGCCAGCAGCGGCAGCGGGGTGTGCAGGCGGGCCAGGCGGCGCACCGTGTCGCCCGACTGGGTGAACGCGACCAGCGCCTTGGCGTTGAGCCGCTCGCCGATGTCGCGGGCGGCGTAGGAGATCACGCCGCGCTTGGTGCGCGGCACGTGGGTCAGCGGCGGCACCCGGGTCGACTCGGTCTCCACCGCGTGCACGATGCGCGCCATCGTGCGCACCGTCTCGATCGGGTACTTGCCCACCGAGGTCTCGCCCGACAGCATCACCGCGTCGGCGCCGTCGAGCACCGCGTTCGCGACGTCGGAGGCCTCGGCGCGGGTGGGGCGGGAGTTCTCGATCATCGATTCCAGCATCTGCGTGGCGACGATGACCGGCTTGGCGTTCTCGCGGGCCATCTGGATGGCGCGCTTCTGCACGATCGGAACCTGCTCCAGGGGCAGCTCGACACCGAGATCGCCGCGCGCGACCATGACCGCGTCGAAGGCCAGGACGACGGCCTCCAGGTTGTCGATCGCCTCCGGCTTCTCCAGCTTGCCGATCACCGGCACCCGGCGGCCCACCCGGTCCATCACGTCGTGCACGAGCTCGACATCGGACGGGGACCGCACGAACGACAGCGCGATGAAGTCCACGCCGAGCTTCAGCGCGAATTCCAGGTCCTCGATGTCCTTCTCCGAGAGCGCGGGGACCGACACGTCCATGCCCGGCAGCGAGACGCCCTTGTTGTTGGAGACCGGCCCACCCTCGGTGACCCGGCAGACCACGTCGTTGCCATCGACGCGGGTGACGATGAGGCCGACCTTGCCGTCGTCGACCAGCAGGCGATCGCCGGGCTTGGCGTCCTGCGCGAGTTCCTTGTAGGTGGTGGACACGCGGTCGTGGGTCCCGTCGATGTCGTCGACGGTGATGCGGACCTCTTCACCCGTCGCCCAGACGGTCTTGCCTTCCAGGAAGCGGCCGAGGCGGATCTTGGGACCCTGCAGGTCGGCGAGAATGCCGACCGCCCGGCCGAGGTGGTCGGAGGCCTGGCGCACCTTCTTGTAGTTCTCGGCATGGTCGGCGTGCTCGCCATGGCTGAAGTTCAGCCGAGCCACGTCCATGCCGCTCTCGACGAGTTCGCGGATACGGTCCTCGGTGGCAGTGGCCGGTCCGAGCGTGCACACAATCTTCGTCCGTCGCATCACGGGTAGAGCCTAGTCCCGCTCGGTGGGCAGGTCCCGCCGTGGCCATGGTGAATCCTTGGTGAAAAAAATGAACGACAGCTCCATAGCAGGTACAAACGGATATTCAGCGAGCGACATGACGGGCCAACCTCGTTTCCAGCCGGGTCTGCCCGAACCCGAGGATCAGGCAGATCACCCAGTAGTACAGCGCCGCGACTCCGTAGAGCGCGAAGAAGTCGAAAGTGGGGGCGGCGGCGAGCTGGGCGACGCGCAGCAGTTCGGTCACCAGGATGGTGGAGGCCAGTGAGGTGTCCTTCACCAAGGAGATCAAGGTGTTCGACAGCGGCGGCACGGCGATGCGCGCGGCCTGCGGCAGGATGACCAGCCGCAGCATCATCGGGTACGACATGCCGAGCGCCTGCGCCGCCTCCCATTGCCCCGTGGCGACGCTCAGGATGGCGGCGCGCACCACCTCGGCCGCGTACCCGCCGACATTGAGGCTGAACGCGATCACCGCGGCGGGAAAGGGGTCTATCACGATGTCGAACTGCGGCAGCGCGTAGAACACGATGAACAGCTGCACCAGCAGCGGTGTGCCGCGAATCAGGGAGATGTAGAAGCGGGCCGCCGCCGACAACGGCCGCACCGGCGACATCCTGGCCAGCGCGACGAACAACGCGAGCGCAAGGCCGATGGCGAAGCTGATGGCGGTGAGCGGAAGGGTCTTGGTGACGGTGGCCTGCAGCATCGGCCACAGGTTGTGCCAGATGAGGTCCCGGGTGGCGGCGTCCATGAACGATGTCGGCTACTGGCTGACGTCTGTCCCGAAATACTTCTCGGAGATCTTCGCCAAGGTGCCGTCGGCGCGCAGCTGGTTCAGCGCGTTGTCCACGTCGGTGATCAGGGCGTCGCCCTTGCGCGCGGCGAACGCCTGCTTGCTCACCGATCCGGTCCGGCCCGCGATCTTCACGCTGGTGTCGCCGGTCTTCTTGGTGTATTCGGCGACGGCGAGATTGTCGTTGACGGTGGCGTCCACGCGGCCGTTCTTCAGCAGCTGGATGGCCTGCACGAAACCTTCGACGGCCTCGACCTTCGCACCCGCGTCGGTGGCGACCTTGCTCCAGTTGCTGGTGGCCGACTGCGCGCAGGTCTTCCCGTTGAGATCGGCGAGGCCGGTGACGGCGTTGTTGTCGGCGCGGGTGACGATCACGCCCGCCGATGTGGTGTAGGGCGCCGACAGCGCGTACTTGACCGTGCGCTCGTCGTTCACGGTCACCTGGTTGGCCACCAGGTCGAAGCGCTTGGATTCCAGGCCCGCGAAGATGGCGTCCCACGGAGTCTGCACGAACTCGACCTTCTTGCCGAGCTTGGCACCGACCGCCTGGATCACCTCGACGTCGTAGCCGGTGAGCTTGCCGTCGGAGCCCTGAAAACTGAACGGGGAGTAGGTGCCCTCGGTGCCGACCTTCAGCACATTCGGGTCGCTGTCACCGCACGCGCTCAGTCCGGTGGCGGCGACGATGGCGAGCATGGCGGCGGCGAACAGCTTGCGACGCACGGAAATCCTCTCTTCGGTGCGTGGACCTCCACACACGGCACGCGAGTCCGGTCATGCTACGCCCGGACCCGTGCGCGCGACAGTATCGCGATCACCACGCTCGAAAAGGTTGTGCTCATTGATTTCGCCCGAACGACCGGGAGGCGGGTATCCCCACCTCCCGGCATAGTCGATACCGCGGCGGTCAGTCGCGCAGCGGACGGCCCTGCGAATCGGGGACCTTGCCGACCAAGATCATGACGCCGTCGATGAGACCCCAGATGCCGCCGAGACCACAGGTCAGGATCGTGACCACCAGCTGGGCGATGCCGAGGCCGGTGTACCCCAGGTAGAAACGGCCGACACCGAAACTGCCGAGGAAGATCTGCAGCAGGCCCGCGACCAGCTTCTGCTTGTCCGACAGCGGAACACCGAACGGGTCGCGGCCCCAGGGCGCCTCCGGGTCGTTCGGGTTGTAGCCCTGCGGGCCGACCGGGTACGGCGCGGCCGGGTAGCCACCGGGCTGCTGGCCGTAGGCTCCGACGGGCTGGCCGTACTGGGGCTGCTGGCCGTAAGGGTCCGGCGGCGGACTGTACTGCGGCTGGCTCTGTTCCTCCAGCGGCTTGGTCAGGTCAGGGCCGGTGCCCGGCGGGCCGTACTGCGGGCCCCCGGCGCCCGGATTCTGCTGGTAAGGGTCGGTCACTCATGTCCTCCTCATTAGTGCGGGCACCCTCTTGTCGGCCCCCGGCCTCACTGGATCGCCGAACCGCGGCTCGTCACGATCACGAGTCATTGTCACCGGGAACGACCGGGTTGTCGCCTCCGGAGCGTTCGGCGCTACCAGTGGTTATCGCGGCGGATCGCCCGATCGTTGCCGCCGAGCAGAGTCGAGGCCGCCCGCGACGGATCGGGCCGTCGCGGCGACCGGCGGCGATCAGCCCTTGTCCGACGCGGCCGTGCCGGAATTCGTTTTCGCCGAACCGTTTTCGGAGCCATCGGGATGTCCGCCCAGCTCGGCAGCGGACGTCCCGGTCTCGGCTGCGTCGGCGGCGGACCCAGCCTTCTCGAATTCGCCGGTACCCGAGGACTTCTCGGTCGGCGCCGCTGCGGCGGCACGCAGCGCGCGGAGCTGCCACGGCCACGGCCGGGGGCTCGCGCCGGGTTGCAACTGCTCGGGCGTCTCGCGTCCCTTGGTGGCGAACACGAAGTAGGCGATCGCGGCCAGGAACACGAGGGCGGAGGTGAACGAGTTGATCCGGATGCCCGCGATCTTCGTCGCCTCGTCGGCGCGCATCAGTTCGACGAAGAACCGTCCGAAGCAGTAGCCGGCGACGTACAGCGCGAACAGCCGTCCGTGACCGATCCGGAAACGCCGGTCCACGTACACCAGCAGCACGACGACCAGCAGGTTCCACAGCAGCTCGTACAGGAAGGTGGGGTGCACGATCTTTTCGACCACGCCGGTGGAGCCGCCGTTCATCATGTCGAGCTGACCGTCGTCGCCCACCCGCCGGTAGATCTCCAGGCCCCACGGCAGGTCGGTCTCGCGCCCGTAGAGCTCTTGGTTGAAGTAGTTTCCGAGCCTGCCGATGGCCTGCGCCAGCAGGATCGGCGGCGCGACCGCGTCACCCAGAGCGGGCAACGGGATCTTGTATACCCGGCAGCCGATCCACGCTCCGATGCCGCCCAGCAGCACCGCACCCCAGATGCCGAGCCCGCCTTGGTAGATCTTCAGCGCGTCGACCGGGTGCCCGCCCGCGCCGAAGTATTTCTGCCAGTCGGTGGCCACGTGGTAGAGCCTGCCGCCGACCAGGCCGAACGGCACCGCGAACATCGCGACGTCCAGGATCGCGCCGGGCTGGCCGCCGCGAGCGCGCCAGCGCCGTTCGCCCCACCAGATCGCGACGATGATGCCGAGGATGATGCACAGGGCATACGCCCGCAGCGGAAACGGACCGAGCTGCCAGACGCCGCGCGCGGGGCTGGGGAGGTAGGCCAGCACGGCGCCGCTGACGCCGCCGTCGGCCAGGACACTGTCTGCGAGGACTCGTAACGTCACGGGGCCACCGTAGCGGAGATGCTCGACCGTCCCGCCACCACCGCACCGCCCTCGCCGCGTCGGGGTTCGCCGAAGACGCCCAGAGCAGGCCCGTGCCGAGCCCGATCATGGCGATTCGGCGGCTACCGGGTCCGGAGTCCGGGAGTCGGAGCCCGTCGGACGCGCTTCGGAACCGTGCGCTGCGCTGGACTCCGACCGGTTGCTAGGACGCGACGGTCGCCGACCGCACGCCTTCGGCCAGCTCCGCGGTGAGTGCTCGCACCGCGTCCAGCCCTCGGCCCGCCGCGCTCACCAGCGCCGAGCCGACGATGACGCCGTCGGAGTAGGACGCGATCTCGGCGGCCTGCTCGCCCGAGCGGACGCCGAGGCCGACGCCGATCGGGATATCGGAGTGGGCCCGGATCCGCGCGCACAGGGCGGGTGCGGCCGAGGACACCACGTCCCGCGCGCCGGTCACGCCCATGGTCGAGGCCGCGTAGACGAAGCCGCGACTGGCCTCGAGCGTCTTCACCAGGCGTTCCTCGGTGGACGACGGCGCGACCAGGAAGATGCGGTCCAGGTTGTGCGTCGACGAGGCGATGAACCAGTCGTCGGCCTCTTCCGGAATCAGGTTCGGGGTGATGATGCCCGCGCCGCCCGCGGCGGCCAGATCCCGCGCGAAGCGATCCACGCCGTACTGGAGCACGGGATTCCAGTAGCTCATCACGACGGCCTTGCCCCCGGCTTCGGTGATCGCCTCGACCACCGCGAACACGTCGCGCACCCGCACACCGCCGCGCAGCGCCTGTTCGGCGGCGGCCTGGATGGTCGGGCCGTCCATCACGGGATCGGAGTAGGCGACGCCGACCTCGACGATGTCGCATCCGGCTTCGACCATCGCGCGCACGACCTCGATCGAACCGGCCAGGTCGGGGTAGCCCGCGGGCAGGTAGCCGATCAGTGCCGCGCGGCCCTCGGCTCGGCAAGCGGCGAAGGTGTTCGCCAAGCGGGACTGCTGGCTCACCGGCCCTCCTCCTTCGGCTCGTCGAACAGCCCGAACCACCGCGCTGCCGTGTCCATGTCCTTGTCGCCCCGGCCGGAGAGGTTCACCAGGATGATCGCGCCCTCGCCGAGTTCCTTGCCCAGTTGCAGGGCGCCTGCCACCGCGTGCGCCGACTCGATCGCGGGGATGATGCCCTCCTTGCGACTGAGCAGCAGCAGGGCGTCCATCGCCTCGGCGTCGGTGATCGGGCGGTATTCGGCGCGGCCGACGTCCTTGAGGTAGGCGTGCTCGGGTCCGACGCCCGGATAGTCCAGGCCCGCCGAGATCGAATGCGACTCGATGGTCTGGCCGTCCTCGTCCTGCAGCAGGTACGAGTAGGCGCCCTGGAACGCTCCCGGCGTCCCGCCGGTGAACGTGGCCGCGTGCCTGCCGGTGTCGACGCCGTCACCGGCCGCTTCGTAACCGATCAGCCGGACCTCGGGGTCGTCGAGGAACGCGTGGAAGATGCCGATGGCGTTGGATCCGCCGCCGACGCAGGCGACGACCGCGTCGGGCAACCGGCCGGTGGTGGCTTGCACCTGGGCGCGGGCCTCCAGGCCGATGATGCGCTGGAAATCGCGCACCAGCATCGGGAACGGGTGCGGGCCCGCGGCGGTGCCGAAGCAGTAGTAGGTGTCGTCGGCGTTGGTCACCCAGTCGCGCAGCGCCTCGTTGATGGCGTCCTTGAGCGTCTGCGAACCGGAGGTCACCGAGATCACCTCGGCGCCGAGCAGGCGCATCCTGGCCACGTTGAGCGCCTGGCGCGCGGTGTCGACCGCGCCCATGTAGACGACGCAGTCCAGGCCGAGCAGCGCGCAGGCGGTCGCCGTGGCGACGCCGTGCTGGCCCGCGCCGGTCTCCGCGATCACCCTGGTCTTGCCCATCCGCTTGGCGAGCAGCGCCTGGCCGAGCACATTGTTGATCTTGTGCGAGCCGGTGTGGTTGAGGTCTTCGCGCTTGAGCAGGATGCGGGCGCCGCCCGCCTGCTCGGACAGCCGCTTGCACTCGAACACCGGCGACGGGCGGCCGGTGTAGTCGCGCTGCAGCCGATCGAGTTCGTTGAGGAAGGAGTCGTCGAGCCGGGACTTCTCGTACTCGGCGGTGACCTCCTCGATGACGGCCATCAGCGCTTCCGGCACGTGCCTGCCGCCGTAGACGCCGAAGTGCCCGCCCACGTCGGGCTCGTGGCCGCTGCGCTGGGCGACGCCGTCGCTGGCCTGAGGTACCGCCGCCACGCCGGTCACCGACCCCGCCGTGCCGGCTTCGGGCAGGACGGGTGGGTGCCCGCGGTCACCAGCTCGGAGACCGCCGCGCGGGGGTCGCCACTGGTCACCAGCCCCTCGCCGACGAGCACGGCGTCCGCGCCCGCGCCCGCGTAGGCCAGCAGGTCGGCGGTGCCGCGGATGCCGGACTCGGCGATCCGGATGACCTCGGTGGGCAATCCGGGCGCGATCCGCGCGAACACGTCGCGGTCGACCTCGAGTGTCTTGAGGTTGCGGGCGTTGACGCCGATCACCGACGCGCCCGCCTCCAGCGCGCGGTCGGCCTCCTCCTCGGTGTGCACCTCGACCAGCGCGGTCATGCCAAGCGACTCGGTGCGGTCGATCAGGGAGGACAGCACGTCCTGTTCCAGCGCCGCGACGATCAGCAGGATGACGTCCGCGCCGTGCGCGCGCGCCTCGTGGATCTGGTACGGGCCGACGACGAAGTCCTTGCGCAGGATCGGGATGCTCACCGTGGCGCGGACCGCGTCCAGGTCGTCCAGCGACCCGTTGAAGCGGCGGCCCTCGGTGAGCACGCTGATGATCCGCGCGCCACCGTCCTCGTAGGCCTTGGCCAGACTCGCCGGGTCCGGGATGTCCGCCAGCTCGCCCTTGGACGGACTTGCTCGCTTGACCTCGGCGATCACGCCGATGCCGTCCTCGAGCAGCGCCGCGCGGGCGTCCAGCGGCGCGGGAGCCGCCGCGGCGGCCGCCTTGACCGCCTGGAAGTCCAGCAGGGCTTCCCGAGCGGCCACATCCGCGCGGACCCCGTCGAGAATCGAGTCGAGTACCGTCATCTGGCTCGAATCCTTTCTGGGGAGACGGACTTGCTACCTGAGAATCCCCCCAGGCGCTGTCTCACCGATGCTGTCAAAGAATAAATGGACCTACCGGGCGCGTTCGCGCCGGGGCTGGGGTTGAACCATGCGGAAGGGCTCCGCGCAAGGTGGCACCCGCCACACCCGCCGCGCGGAGACAGCTCAGCGGCCACGTCGGCCCGCCTCGCCCGGGTCGGAATCTTCTGGGGACGCCTGCCCGGCCTGCGGTTCGTCGGTCGGGTCGGTGCCCGCGTCCAGCGCGTCCCACAGCACGCGCTCGGACAGCTGAGGTGCCGACCGGTCGTCCGGAGACTGCGCGCGCCGCTGCGTGACCTCGGCCGTGGCGGCGGCGCGCCGGAAGACCGGGTTGTCGTACTTGCCGGACAGCCGCGCCGTCTCGGCGGGCATGCGGGCCAGCAGGGCGCCAGCGCCGAACGCGGCGATCGCGCCGAGCAGCGCGAGCACGGCGGGGAACGCCGAGGTGGTCGCCGTCTCGACCTGCGCGCGCGCCGGGAGCTCCGCGAGCTTCGCGGCCCGCTCGGCGGTCTTGCCGGAATCGGTCAGCAACGCGAACGCGGGTACCGCGGCCACCGCGGCGACCAACGCGATCAGCACGCCGACCACGCGACGCAACCAGCCCTTGGTGGCCAGCACGGCCGCGATCGAGGCGAGCAGGACCAGCGCCAGCGGTGTCAGCGCCCCGAACCACACGCCGCCGTTCAGATGATCGGTGCGGGGCTGGGTCAGACCGTCCGACGAGGTGACCGTCACCCAGGTCATCCGGGACGACGCCCACAGCGCGGCGGCGGCGAGGGCGAGCAACGCCACTGGAGCGACGGGGTAGTTGCGGCGCGAATGGCCTTCCGCGCTCGCCGATCCGGCCGAGCCGTCGGCCGCTGGAACGGCTTGTGGCCCCGCGGTGTCCGGGGTCGGTTCTCGCGCTCGGTCCGGTTCGTCTCCGGGATGGGCAGCCGTCATCGCGTGCCGCCGTCCGCCGCGCCGGGTTCCGTGCCGTAGGCCCGCACCGTTCCGGCCGCCGCGATCGCCTTGAGCACCGCCATCGCCTTGTTGCGGGACTCCACGTCCTCGTACTCCGGGTCCGAGTCCGCGACGATACCCGCGCCCGCCTGCACGTAGGCCGTGCCGTCCTTCAGCAGCGCGGTGCGGATGGCGATGGCGGTGTCGGCGTCACCGGCGAAGTCCAGGTACCCGACGACGCCGCCGTAGACGCCGCGCCGGGTCGGCTCGAGTTCCTCGATCAGTTCCATCGCGCGCACCTTGGGAGCGCCGGACAGGGTGCCCGCCGGGAAGCACGCCCGCACCGCGTCCAGCGCGATCCGTCCGGGCGCCAACCGGCCCGACACCGTCGACACGAGGTGCATGACATGGCTGTAGCGCTCGATGTGCCGGTACTCGGTGACCCGCACGGTGCCCGGCTCGCACACCCGGCCCAGGTCGTTGCGGCCGAGGTCGACGAGCATGAGGTGCTCGGCGTTCTCCTTCTCGTCGGCGAGCAGGCCCTTCTCCAGCAGCAGGTCCTCCTCCTCGCTGACGCCGCGCCAGCGGGTGCCCGCGATCGGATGTGTCGTCGCCACACCGTCTTTCACGGTCACCAGCGATTCCGGGCTGGAGCCGACGATGGAGAACGCGGTGCCGCCCGCGCCGTCGGGGATGTGCAGCAGGTACATGTAGGGGCTCGGATTCGACGCGCGCAGCATCCGGTACAGATCGATCGGCGCACCGTCGTAATCCATCTCGAAACGCTGGGACAGCACCACCTGGAACGCTTCGCCCGCCTCGATCTCCTTGACCAGGCGGCGCACGCCCGCGCCGAACTCCTCGGTGGTGCGCTTGCGCCGGTATCGCGGCTCGGGCCGGTCGAACACCGACACGGTGGAGTCGGCGGGCGCGCCGAGCGCGGCGGTCATCCGGTCCAGGCGGGCCACCGCGTCATCGTAGGCCTCGTCGACGCGCTCGGCGGTGCCGTTCCAGTTCACCGCGTTGGCGATCAGCGTGATCGCGCCCTCGTGGTGGTCGAACGCGGCCAGGTCGGTGGCGAGCAGCAGCACCATCTCCGGCAGTCGCAGATCGTCCAGCGCCAGGGCGGGCAGCCGCTCGATCCGGCGCACCGCGTCGTAGCCGAGGTAGCCGACCATGCCGCCGGTCAGCGGCGGCAGCCCGGGCAGCCGCTCGGTGCGCAGCAGCTCCAGCGTCTCGCGCAACGCGACCAGCGGATCGCCGCCGGAGGGCGCGTCGGCCGGGACATTGCCCAGCCAGGCCGCCTCGCCGTCCACGACGGTCAGCGCCGAGGGGCTGCCCGCGCCGATGAACGACCAGCGCGACCACGACCGGCCGTTCTCCGCGGACTCGAACAGGAAGGTGCCCGCCCGGTCGGCCGCGAGTTTGCGGTAGGCCGACAGCGGAGTCTCCGAGTCCGCCAGTACCTTTCGGGTGACCGGGACCACCCGGTGCTCCGCGGCCAGCTGATGGAACTGCTCGCGGGTCGTGGTGGTGGGAGTGGACGCGCCTGCCATGTACTCATCATCCCAGGCCGGACCGACCGGCGATTGAGCGGTGCCGCCGACGCGGCGACCCGGCGCGACAAACCCGACAAATCAGGTCGACCGTCCGGTTCTCACGCGGTCGCCGAAGGTGTGGCGAGGCTCACTACACTCGCGGCGTTCCACGTCGCATGCGGTATCCATCTCGAGAGGAGACAACTGATGTACCCCTCGCAATCGGTAGCGCCCGAGGGTTCTCGGCACATCCCGAACCACAGCGTCCCGCGCCCGCACGCCCCGCGCACCGGGGGCACGAGTCATCCGGCCTACCAGCAAAGCGCCCCGGCCAACGCGCTCGCGTCCTTCGTCACCTACGTCAAAGCACTGGAGTCCCTCGACAAGAACCGCTTCCCCGACGAATACGCCGTCCACAGCGACCGCATCAAAGAGCTGAGGCCGTTCCTGCGGGCCCACGGCATCCTCGATGTGATGGCGATCAAGAACCCTGAGGTGGCGGCGCTCATCGGCGCGTAGCCGCCCTGCCCCTCGGCTCGTGCCCGATGACCGGCGCCGCGATCGGATCGCGGACAGCGCACGGCGGGCACGAGCACCAGGTCCGGCGCGCACGAAATACCCGATTCGACCGACCGCGCGGTAGTGTTCCCGGGTATGCAGCAAGGACAGCTCGCCCCTGATTTCGAGCTTCCCGATCAATCCGGCACTCGCCGCTCGCTCGACGCGCTGCTGGCGGACGGCCCTCTGGTCCTCTTCTTCTATCCCGCGGCGAACACGCCCGTCTGCACGGCCGAGGCCTGTCACTTCCGCGACCTCTCCGCCGAATTCGCCGCACTCGGCGCCACCTGTGTCGGCATCAGCGCCGACAACGTGGACACCCAGGCCGGGTTCGCCGAGAAACAGCGCCTCGGCTACCCGTTGCTCTCCGACGCCGACGGCGCCGTCGCCGCGAAGTTCGGCGTCAAGCGCGGGCTGCTCGGCAAACTCGCACCGGTGAAGCGGCAAACGTTCGTCATCGACACCGACCGCACCATCCGCAAGATCATCACCGGCGAGCTGCGCGCCGCCGTCCACGCCGACGAAGCGCTGAACTACCTGCGCAACCGGTAGACGAGCGCTGCCGGGCAGTCCGTATCAGCCCTTCGCATGGCCGCAGCCAAGGCCGGAGGTACGTAAAGAGCGCGCGCCGTGACCGCTTCCCGATGACGGCGCGGCCTAGGCTGGACGCATGACTTCGACCGACGTGCAGCCGGGCGAGCGCAAACCCGCGGCAGCCGTCTGGCGCACGCGGATCATCGTCGGCGCGGCGATTCTCGCGGTGCTGGTCGTCTCGTACTTCATCCTGTCCGCGTTCGTCCCGCGCTGGTGGGCGCAGCGGGTCGGGTCGATGGTGCACGGAAGCTTCGCCAAGGGCATCGGCTGGGGGCTGTTCTACGGCGGATTCTGTACCGTCGTCACGCTTTTCCTGCTGCTGTTCGCCGTGCTGGTGTGGCGGCGTAAGGCAGGCAGGTTCCTGGCCGGAGCGGCCGCGGTGGTCGCGATCCTGTGCGCCATCCCCAACCTGATGACGCTGACCATCGTGCTGGGCAACAGCAGTGCCGCCCACGCGGGTCAGCGGATCTTGGATGTCGACGCGCCCGCCTTCCGTGGCGCCGCGCTCACCGGCGCCGTCATCGCGACGCTGTTGTTCCTCGTCGCCGTGGCGCTGTTGCTGCTGCGCAGGTGGCGGCGCACCCACCCGGCGAAACCGAAGGCCGAGGACACGCCGCCGCGCCACGTGTGAGTGAACTCACGTCATGCGGCATCTTTATGACGGTCGAGCGAAGTCGTGGCAAACTCAATGTCGCGGGTGACTGTGCACAAGATTTTCGACAATCACTAGGACAACGAACAAAACCACGTCACTTGGCTTGAAAGAAGGCACACAGTGACGAAGTGGCTCGACCCGGTCGAACAACGCGCGTGGCGTGCGATCGTGGCGCTGATGACGCGGCTGCCAGGAGCCTTGGACACCCAGCTGCAGCGCGAGTCCGGCGTGACGCATTTCGAGTACTGGGTACTGACGCTGTTGTCGGAGGAACCGGGCCATCGCCTGCAGATGAGTGAGCTTGCCCACAAGGCAAATGCATCGCTATCGCGATTGTCGCATGTGGTGTCCAAATTGGAGCGCATGGGCTGGGCACAGCGTTCGGCGACGGCGGGGCGGCGCGGCGTGCACGCGGTACTCACCGACGACGGGTACCTGAAGGTCGTCGAGGCCGCACCCGGATATCTGGAAGCCGTGCGGCACTTGGTGTTCGACGGCTTGGACGAGGCGCAGAAGGCGCAGGTCGCCGAACTCGGCGAACTGCTGGCCGAGCGGCTGGCCGACGCACTCGACCGGCTCGGCGAACTCACGCCCGCGAGCCGGGACGACCAGCAACCGAACGGCTCCTGAACGTACCTCTGCCTTCACTGCGGCCATGCGCGGGCTGAGGACGAACGATGTCCGACAGCGCCCATTCGGGGCATCCCCGGTTCAGGATCGCGCGGCCAGGAGCACGTCCGAGTCGAAGCAGGTGTGCGTGCCGGTGTGGCAGGCCGCGCCTTCTTGGTCGACGATCAGCAGGATCGTGTCGCCGTCGCAGTCGAGTCGTACTTCGTGCACGTACTGGGTGTGGCCGGAAGTCTCCCCCTTGACCCAGTACTGCCGACGGGAACGCGAATAGTACGTGGCCTTACGGGTTTCCAGCGTGCGCGCCAGCGCCTCGTCGTCCATCCACGCGACCATCAGCACGTCACCGGTGGCGCGTTCCTGCGCGACGGCCGAAACCAATCCGGCGTCGTTGCGCTTGAGACGGGCGGCGATGGCGGGGTCGAGAC
Source organism: Nocardia sp. NPDC051929 (assembly GCF_044548645.1). NCBI lineage: Bacteria > Bacillati > Actinomycetota > Actinomycetes > Mycobacteriales > Nocardiaceae > Nocardia > Nocardia sp. NPDC051929. The sequence continues at coordinate 155,641 of NZ_JBIUCG010000016.1, forward strand.
TCATAGCACCGTTATAACAAGGGCGCCCGCGACCGAGCGCGCCGGGAGTGCACGATCAGCCCACCCGGGAGCGCTGGAGTTCGCCGAGCACCGCCCAGGTGCGCCGCTGGTCCTCCGGGGTGGTCAGATCGGTCTGCGAGAACACGACCTCCGTCGCGCCCGCCGCGAAGTACTCCGCGACGCGGGCCGCGATCAGGTCCTCGTCGCCGATCACCACGAGTTCCGCCGCCCGCGAGGCACCGGACAGCTCGATCACCCGCGCATAGGAGGGGATGTCGTCGTAGAACGTCGTCTGGGCCGCGGCGGCCGCACGGGCGGCATCGAGGTCGGCGGTGATCACGCCGGGCACCAGGACGGTGATCCGGGGTGCGGGCCGCCCGGCCCGCTCGGCCGCGGCGGTGAGCGGTGCGACGATGTGCTCGGCCAGCGCCTTCGGGCCGACCAGGAAGGGCAGGGTGCCGTCGGCCAGCTCACCCGTGACGCGCAGGGCCTGCGGGCCCATGGCGGCCGCCAGGATCGGCACCGGCGGCTGTGCGCCGGCCACCGCGGCGGGCAGCGGCGTGGCGGCGGTGAGCGTCTCGCCGTGGAAATCCACCGTGCCGGTGTGCAACACGGTGCGCAGCGCGGTGAGGAACTCGCGCAGCCGGGTGATCGGCCGGTCGAAGGATCCGCCGAAGACCGGGTCGGCGAGGAATTTCGCGCCCAGGCCGAGCCCGAGGGTGAACCGGCCGCCGGTGGCCGCCTGCGCGGTCTGCGCCTGGCTGGAGATCAGCAGCGGATGACGCGCCGTGATCGGCACCGCGGACGTGCCGACCGTGAGTCCCGGCACGGCGCGGCCGACGATCCCGGCCAGCGCGATGGCGTCGTAGCTGAGCGTCTGGCCGAACCACACGGACGACACTCCGGCGGCGAGCGCCGACTCACCCAGCGACACCGCCGTGTCCACGGCGTTGCCGGGGGCGTCGAGGGCGAACGGCGACAGCGCGATTCCGATGGTCATGCCCGATGCAACCGCGCCGCTTCGACCCGCCTTCCTGGTCGGCGAATTTCCGCCAGTCGCTACCGGACGACGATCTTCTCCGCCCGCATCGAATCCTTGACCTGGCCGATGGTCAGATCGCCGAAGTGGAACACGCTGGCCGCGAGCACCGCGTCGGCGCCCGCGTGCACCGCAGGGGCGAAGTGCTCGACCGCGCCGGCGCCGCCGCTGGCGATCACCGGGACGGTGACCGCCGCCCGCACGGCACGGATCATCGACAGGTCGAAACCGGCCTTGGTGCCATCGGCGTCCATGGAATTGAGCAGGATCTCGCCGACACCGAGTTCGGCGCCGCGCACGGCCCATTCGACGGCGTCGATGCCGGTGCCGCGTTTGCCGCCGTGGGTGGTCACCTCCCACCCGGAGGGGGTGTCGGGTTGCCCCTGCGGCACGGTGCGCGCGTCCACCGAAAGCACGATGCACTGGGAGCCGAATCGCTCGGACATCTCGCGCAGCACCTCCGGCCGCGCGATCGCGGCGGTGTTCACCGAGACCTTGTCCGCGCCCGCGCGCAGCAGGCGGTCCACGTCCTCGACCGTGCGCACCCCGCCGCCCACGGTGAGCGGGATGAAGATCTGCTCGGCGGTGCGGGTCACCACGTCGATCATGGTGCCGCGGTCGCCGGTGGAGGCGGTCACGTCGAGGAAGGTCAGCTCGTCGGCGCCCTGCGCGTCGTAGAGCGCGGCCAGTTCGACGGGATCACCCGCGTCCCGCAGGTTCTCGAAGTTGACGCCCTTCACCACGCGTCCCGCGTCGACGTCCAGACACGGGATCACCCGTACGGCCAACGTCATTGCCTCACCCTTTCTCCGCGGCCGCCGGATCGGCGACCGTGCAGATCATGTCGAGCAGTTCCTCGTGCACGCCGGGCGCGGCCGCGAGCACGGAGCCGGAGGCGATGGTCCACGGCTCGCCCACCAGGTCGGTGACCACTCCGCCCGCCGCGCGCACCAGCGCGACGCCCGCCGCGTTGTCCCAGGGATGGTGCCCGAACACGATCGCGCCGCCGAGCACGCCCGAGGCGGTGAACGCCAGATCGATGCCGGTCGAGCCGTGCATGCGCACCCGGGAGGACAGCCTGCTCAGCGGGCCGAGCAGGTCGAAGCGGAACTGGCCGGGGATGCGGCCGTGCGAGTCGACGTTGAACGCGCCGAAACCGATCATCGCCTCGGCCAGCTTGCCGCGCGGCAGCGGCGGCAGCGGTCGCCCGTCCAGCAGCACTGGGCCTCCGGTCATGGCGGCGTAGCGGCGGTCGAGCAGCGGCAGCCAGGTCAGCCCGAGCACCGGCTCGCCGTCGCGAACCAGCGCGAGCAACATGCCGGAGAGCGGATGCCCGGACGAGTAGTTGAAGGTGCCGTCGATCGGGTCGAGCACCCATGCGGTGCCCGAGGTGAGTTGCGGTCCGCCGAACTCCTCACCGTGCACCTCGATGCCGGTGCGTCTGCGCAGTTCGGCGGAGACGGTGCGTTCCAGTTCCAGGTCCAGCTCGGTGGCGAAGTCGTTGCGGCCCTTGGCCACCGCGCTCGGCGCGCCGATGCCCTCGATGAACCGCGGGCGCACCGAGTCCAGGATCTCGCTCGCCTCCGCGAGCAGTGCCGACAGCTCCTGGGTCATCTCACCGCGGCCAGCGCCTCGGGCAGGGTGAACCGGCCCGCGTAGAGCGCCTTGCCGACGATCGACCCCTCGACGCCTTCCGGCACCAGTTCGGCGATCGCGACCAGGTCCGCGATGGTGGAGACGCCGCCGGAGGCGATCACCGGGGCGTCGGTGGCCGCGCAGACCTCGCGCAGCAGGTCCAGGTTCGGGCCGGTGAGCGTGCCGTCCTTGGTCACGTCGGTCACCACGTAGCGCGAGCAGCCGTCGCGCTCCAAGCGCTCGAGCACCTCCCACAGGTCGCCGCCGTCGCTCACCCAGCCGCGTCCGCGCAACCGGTGTTCGCCGTCGACGATGCGCACGTCGAGGCCGACGGCGATGCGCTCGCCGTGGCGGGCGATGGCCTTCGCGCACCAGACCGGGTCCTCCAACGCGGCGGTACCGAGGTTGACCCGGGCGCAACCGGTGCTCAGGGCCGCTTCCAGGCTCTCGTCGTCGCGGATGCCTCCGGACAGTTCCACCTTGACGTCGAGTTCGCCGACGACGCCGGCGAGCAGTTCCCGGTTCGAGCCGCGCCCGAAGGCCGCGTCCAGGTCGACCAGGTGCACCCATTCCGCGCCGGCTTCCTGCCAGGCCAGCGCCGCCTCACGAGGCGAGCCGTAGCTGGTTTCGCTTCCGGCTTCTCCTTGCACGAGGCGCACGGCCTCTCCGTTGGCGACATCGACGGCGGGTAGCAGCACAAGACTCACGAGAGCAGCCTAGTGGTTACCCGGCCGCGTCCGAGTGCAGGGCCTGGGCGGATGGGAGCTCGATCACGGATTCGGGCCGATCGACGCGAGCCGGTGGCCGCCGGTGTGCGACCCAGCCTGGCGGGTACCCCGCGGACCTTCACCTGCGCGACGTCCACGCGGCCACCTCGCCAAAATTTGTTGGCTGCGCCCACAATCTGTTAAGTTGGCGTAGCCAATGTTGGAATCACCAACGTTATCCTGAAAGGTGCGTTCGATGCGCAAAGTCCGGCTCGCCCTCCCCCTGCTGACCCTCCCGCTGGCCGCACTCACCGCCGCCTGCGCCTCGGCCACCGCGACGCCGACGGCGGAGGTGCGCGAACTGCTGGACCGCGGGCAGATCACCGCGTTGGTCGACCGGCTCGGTCGCGCCCTGGACGAGGGACGATTCGACGAACTGCGGACGATCTACACCCCCGACGCGACCGCGAAGACACCCGGCGGCACGGCCGAGGGCCGCGACGCGCTGATCGCCCAGGCGAGCCGCAACCACGGCGAACATCTGCGCATCCAGCACGTCATCGGCAATGTGCTGATCGACCTGCGCGGCGACACGGCGGAGGTGCGGGCCAACCTGATCGCCACCTTCGCGCTCGCCGCCTCCGACGGCACACCTCCGCAGCCGGTCTACACCCTCGGCGAGGTCTACCGCTTCGACGCGATCCGCACCGGCGAAGGGTGGCGTCTGTCCCGGGTGCAGACGACCCCGATCTGGTCCACCGGCACGCGCCCGTGATCAGGGGCGCGTCGAACACGCGAGAGCGGTTCCGGGCCGCAGCGGCGAGCACGGCCGTCACCACGGCCGCCGCGATCCGCGCACCCCGGTCGACCTGGACCTCCCTTCGCCGTCCGTTCGATCTCGGTGAGCGTGGGCGTGGGCGTGCTCCGGCGGTCGAACAGGATCCAGCCCCGCGGTCACGAATAGCGCCGAGTTACTGCCGCCCGGTCCGGTGCGCAGGCGACACCGTGCCCGCGATCAGGGCGCAGCGTCGGCGCTGCGCCGAGGTGAGGTCCTCGCCGGGGACGGTGCTCGCGAATCGCTCGATGGTTTCAGCGAAGCCGGGATGTCGTGATCCGCCGCGAGATCGCCGCGATCCCCGGTGGCGCGGGCGGTATCGTCTCCGCTCGGCGATCACCCCGGTCGCCGCTTCCATTTCGCACCGAGGAAGTGCATGTCACGATCCAAACTCGCTGCCGCCCTGTCTCTTTCGGCAGCCGCATGCTCCGCGGCCTTCGTCGCCGCTCCCGCCGCCACCGCCGCCCCGCCCGAGGAGGCGCGGCTGGCGGGATGCGAATTCGGTTCCGCCGCGGCGACCTACGACTACGCGCGGTTCGGCGACCACGCGCGGCGGATGCTCGACCTCAGCACCGGGGAATTCCGGACCGAGTTCGAGAACTTCCGCGCCAACATCCAGTCGAGCGCGGAGGCCGCGCACATTCGCGCCGAGGCCAACTCGGCCGATTGCCGCATCGTCTCGGGTGACGACAACCGGGCCGAGGTGGACGTCGACGTGGTACGGACGGTGACCAGCGACGAGACCGACGGTCTCCCGCAGACCAGCCGCATGTCGATGACCGTGACGGTGGACCGGGTCGACGGGCGCTGGCTGGTCAGCAAGGTCAGGAAGCACTGACCGGACGGCCGGTCTCGCGCGCTCGGTGCGCGGGACCGGCCTACAGCGCGTTCACCCAGTTGCGCAGCAGGTGTGCACCCGCGTCACCGGACTTCTCCGGGTGGAACTGGGTCGCCGACAGCGCACCGTTCTCCACCGCCGCCAGGAACGGCACTCCGTGCTCGGCCCAGGTCAGCTTGGGTGCGGCGAAGTGCTCGCTGGGCGGCAGATCCCACGTCTGGGCGGCGTAGGAGTGCACGAAGTAGAACCGGGTGTCGGCGTCGAGGCCCGCGAACAGCACGCTGTCGGACGGGGCGGAGACGGTGTTCCACCCCATGTGCGGCAGCACCGGCGCGGACAGCCGTTCGACCGTGCCGGGCCATTCGGCGCACCCGTCGGTCTCCTCGCCGAACTCGACGCCGCGCTCGAACAGGATCTGCATGCCGACGCAGATGCCGAGCACCGGCCGCCCGCCTGCCAGCCGCTGACCGATCAGGCGCTCGCCCCGCACCCCGCGCAGTCCCGCCATGCACGCGGCGAACGCTCCGACGCCGGGCACGACCAGACCGTCGGCGGCCAGCACCGCTTCGGGGTCGGCGGTCACCTCCACCCGCGCGCCCGCCCTCGCCAGCGCTCGTTCGGCGGAGTGCAGGTTTCCGGAGCCGTAGTCGAGCAGGGCCACGGACTTGCCGCTCACAGGGTTCCCTTCGTCGACGGAATCCCGCTCACCCGGGGATCGAGTTCCACCGCGGTGCGCAGCGCACGCGCCACCGCCTTGAACTCGGCCTCGGTGACGTGGTGCTGGTCGCGGCCGTAGAGCACCCGCACGTGCAGCGCGATGCGCGCGTTCAGCGCGATCGACTCGAAGACGTGGCGGTTGAGCACCGTTGAGTACGGCGCGCCGGGCCCGGAACCGGGAATCACCGTGTGCAGCAGGTGATCCGGCTCGCCGGTGTGCACGCAGTAGGGGCGGCCGGACACGTCGACCGCGGCGTGCGCCAGCGTCTCGTCCATCGGGATGTAGGCGTCGCCGAACCGGCGAATGCCCGCCTTGTCGCCCAGCGCCTTGCCCAGTGCCTGACCGAACACGATCGCGGTGTCCTCGACCGTGTGATGCGCCTCGATCTCGATGTCGCCCTCCGCGCGCACGGTCAGGTCGAAGCTCGCGTGCGCGCCGAGCGCGGTCAGCATGTGGTCGTAGAAGGGGACGCCGGTGGCGATCTCGGTCTTGCCGGTGCCGTCGAGATCCAGCTCGACCACGATGCTGGATTCCTTGGTGACCCGCTCCACCCGGGCGGTCCTACTCATGCTCACGTCCAATCGAATCGTCGCCTAGGGATGTCCGGCGCTGGTTCATCGCGGCGCCAGGTCGGTGCCCGCCAGCAGTCCGCTGACCCGCAACAGTTCGTCGTTCTCGGCGGCTAGGCCGATCGTGGTGCGCAGGTAGCCGGGCAGGCCGACATCACGGATCAGCACGCCGTGATCGAGGTAGCGCTGCCAGCTGCGCGCCGCGTCGGTGAAGCGGCCGAACAGCAGGAAGTTGGCGTCGCTGGGGATCACGTCGTAACCGAGTTCTCGCAGCGCCGCCGCCACCCGGTCGCGCTGCGCGGCCAGTTCGGCGACGCTGCCGAGGGTCTCCTCGGCGTGCCGCAGGGCGGCGCGCGCGGCGGCCTGGGTGACCACCGACAGGTGGTAGGGCAGCCGCACCAACAGCATCGCGTCGATCACCGCGGGTGCGGCGACCAGATAGCCCAGACGCCCACCGGCGAACGCGAAGGCCTTGCTCATCGTCCTGGTCACCACGAGCTTCGCGGGGAAACGGTCGATCAGCCCGATGGCGCTCGGCTGCGCGGAGAATTCGCCGTAGGCCTCGTCGACCACCACGATGCCGGGGGCGGCCGCGAGGATGCGCGCGAGGTCGTCCTGCGGGATGCTGTGCCCGGTGGGATTGTTCGGGCTGGTCACGAACACCACATCCGGCCTGCGCTCGGCGATGGCGGCCAGCGCGTGCTCGATGTCGAGGGAGAAGTCGGCGTTGCGCTTGGCCTCGATCCACTCGGTGTCGATGCCCTCGGAGATGATCGGGTGCATCGAGTACGAGGGCACGAAACCCAGTGCGCTGCGGCCCGGTCCGCCGAAGGCCTGCAGCAGCTGCTGCAGGATCTCGTTGGAGCCGTTGGCCGCCCAGACGTTGCCGGTCTGCACCGCGACACCGGTCTGCGCGGTCAGATACCGCGCCAGGTCGGTGCGCAGCGCGACGGCGTCGCGGTCCGGATAGCGGTGCAGGTCCGCGGCGGCCGCCCGGATCGATTCGGCGACATCGTCGATCAGCGCCCGGCTCGGCGGATGCGGGTTCTCGTTCGTGTTCAACTGCACGGGGACCGTCAATTGCGGTGCGCCGTAGGGTTTCCTGCCACGCAGGTTCTCCCGCAGCGGCAGATCTTCCAGGGTCAGGTCCGCGCCGGGCGCGCTCACCGCGCGCGTCACGACAGGGCCTCGAAACGCGCCTGCACGGCCTGGCCGTGTGCGGGCAGGTCCTCGGCGTTCGCCAGCGCCACCACGTGGCCTGCCACGTCCTTCAGCGCCGCTTCGGTGTACTCCACGACGTGGATGCCGCGCAGGAAGGTCTGCACGCTCAGGCCGGAGGAGTGCCGCGCGCAGCCCGCGGTGGGCAGCACGTGGTTGGAGCCCGCGCAGTAGTCACCGAGGCTGACCGGCGCGTACGCGCCGACGAACACCGCGCCGGCGCTGCGCACCCTGGCCGCGACCGCGGGCGCGTCGGCGGTCTGGATCTCCAGGTGCTCGGCGGCGTAGGCGTTCACCACGCGCAGGCCCTGCTCGATGTCGTCGACCAGGACGGTGCCGGACTGCTTGCCGCGCAGCGCCTCGGTCACCCGGTGGGCGTGCTTGACCACGGCCAGTTGCGTGGTGAGCGCCGCGTCCACCGCGTCGGCCAGCTGCGCGCTGTCTGTGACCAGCACGCTCGCGGCGAGGACATCGTGCTCGGCCTGGCTGATCAGGTCGGCGGCGACGTGCACCGGATCGGCGGTCGCGTCGGCGAGGATGGCGATCTCGGTGGGCCCCGCCTCGGCGTCGATGCCGACCAGGCCGCGGCACAGCCGCTTGGCAGCGGTGACGTAGATGTTGCCCGGCCCGGTGATCAGATCGACCGGTTCCAGCTGCGCGCCATCGGTGTCGACGCCGCCGTAGGACAGCAGCGCGACGCCCTGGGCGCCGCCGACCGCCCACACCTCGTCGACGCCGAGCAGTTGCGCGGCGGCCAGGATGGTGGGGTGCGGCAGCCCGCCGAACTGGGCCTGCGGCGGCGAGGCCACCACCAGCGAGCCGACGCCCGCGGTCTGCGCGGGCACCACGTTCATCACGACGCTGGACGGGTAGACGGCGTTCCCGCCCGGCACGTACAGGCCGACCCGCTCGACGGGCACCCAGCGCTCGGTGACGGTGCCGCCCGGCACCACCTCGGTGGTCTTGTCGGCGCGCCGCTGGTCGGCGTGCACCTTGCGCGCCCTGGCGATGGATTCCTCCAGCGCGGCGCGGACCGCCGGATCCAGCCGCTCCAGCGCGGCTTCCAGCTCGGCCGCGGGCACCCGCACCGTCGCCGGGATGACCCCGTCGAAGCGCTCGCTGAACTCCAGCGCCGCCGACACACCGTGATCACGGATCGCCTCGACCACCGGGCGCACCTGATGCAGCACCGAGTCCACGTCGACTCCCCCGCGCGGCAGCGCGGCGCGCAGCTCGGCGACGGAGGGAGTACGACCGCGCAGATCGACGCGGGCGAGCTCGATGCGGGTTGTCATGTGGTGTCGGTCCTTGTCTCCAGCTGATTCCGCAACAGGAAAGTTGCCGCTACCAGCCTAATGGGCCGACGCCAGCCGTTATCCGCGTGGTCCGGGCGGCGGGGCCGCAGTGGACCCATGTGCGCAGGTCCGGGCAGCGGGGGTGTTCCCGCGGCGCGCCGAGTCCGGCACCGCTCTCGATCTATCGCGGGGGGTGCGCCGGGTTCACGCGTCAGCGGGTGTCGCTGTCGATGAGCACGGACCCGTTTCCGGGATTGATCAACCGGAGCGTCACCGACTTGTTCCGGCTCCCGTAGGACACGCTGGCCACGTTGACGTCCACCGAACCGTCCGCGTTGACGCCCGAACCGCCGCCGGTGTCGACGGTGTTGAACGTCGACACCCGATTCTGCGTCCAATAGTCCTCGAAGGCTTGCTGGCTGCCGTATACCTGCTGGGCAGCGGGGGTCAGCTGTTTCCAAGCAGCGGAGAAGCTCGAGTACGTCAGATTGTTGTAGAAGTTCACCACTAGATCGATGGACTGCCGCGAGTCGGCCTTGCCGACGCTCTTCGTCTCCCCGACCGAGGCGGCGGCCGACGTCGTGTTCGCGCCTGGGTGCGTCGACGCGACCACGGAAGACGTGCTGCCCTGGGCCGTGCTGGTGCCCGAACCCGACGAACTCATCATGTTCACCACGATGGCCCCGACGACGGCGACCGCGCCGATCAGTGCGCCGATCAAGATCGCGCGGCGTTTGCCGCCCGAGCCCTGCCGGGACTGCGGCCGCGGCTGGGCCATGGTGCGGGGGTGCGTCGCGGTGTCCGGGTGGGCGGGTGGCGGCGGGGGGACCGGACGGGAGCGCGGCTGGCGCTCGGTCGGCGTGTAAGGCGTCGACGCCATCGCCGAAGGCCGCAGCTCGCGGGTCGCCGATTCGGACTGGCCCGCCCTCGGCCGGGCGAACGCCTCGCTGGCGGGCACGAATCCGGCGGCCACCGGGGCCGGACCCGCGTCGGCGAACGCGGCGAGGTGCTCGCGCGCCGCCCGCATGCTCGGACGCTCGCGCGGCTCGGGGCTGAGCAGGTCGAGCAGGAAGTCCGTGGCGGGGCCCGCGTTGCGCGGTTCGCTCAGCTGACCGTTCGCGGCCGCGTAGAGCACCGCGAGCGGATTGGAGCCCGCACCGTAGGGCGGTTCGCCCTCGAGCGCGTGGAACAGCGTGGCGCCCAGCGCGAACACATCGGAGGCGGGACTCGGATCGGAGCCACGGGCGACCTCGGGCGCGAGGTAGGCGGCGGTGCCGCAGATCAGCCCGGTCTCGGTGAGGGTGACGTCACCGGTGGCGCGGGAGATGCCGAAGTCGGTGATCTTCACCGTGCCGTGATCATCGAGCAGGATGTTGCCCGGTTTCACGTCACGGTGCACGATGCCCGCCTGATGCGCCGCGATCAGCGCCGAGGCGACCTGCTCGCCGATCCGCGCGACCTGGGTCAGCGGCAAGGTGCCCTGCGCGGCGATCACCGCGGCGAGGCTCTTGGACTTCAAGTACTCCATCACCAGGCAGGGGTCGCCCTCGTGCTCGGTGATGTCGAACACGACGATCGCGTTCGGATGCTGGAAACGGGCGGCGTTGCGGGCCTCCCGGATCGCGCGCTGGCGCACCACGTCGCGTTCGGCCTCGGGCAGGCTCGGCTGGATGTGGATCTGCTTGACGGCCACGGAGCGCTGGAGGCGTTCGTCGACGGCACGCCAGACCACGCCCGTGCCGCCGCTACCAATCCGCTCGACCAGGCGGTAATGCTCCGCGATCAACTGACCGGTATCGATGGCGCCTACTCCGAACCTTCTCGAAATCGTGACATCCCGCATATTGATTACTCACGCGGTCCGGGGATGAGTGTAGCGGGCGTAGGAATGCTCGCACGCGTCAGCCGGGCCTTCACACTGCCTCGAATCGCCCGAAAGGGACTAACCGCGAGCACGCAGCATCCGGCCCGCCGCGTCCACCGCGGGAGCCGAACTGCCCGCGTCGCTGATGAACACGGAAAAGGCCAGGTCGCCGTCGATGCCGACGAACCAGCCGTGGGCGTGGGCGTCATCGATGTACTCCGCGGTGCCCGTTTTGCCGAGCAGGCCGGGAATGTCGCGCAATTGGGTCGCGGTGCCACCGGTGACGGTCTCGCGCATCATGGCTTTCAGCTGGTCGTCGACCTGCGGCGGCAGCGCGTCCGAGGTGCGGTCCGGGGTGCCCGGCTTGCCCGCGACCAGGGTGGGCGCGGGCACCGAGCCGCGAGCGATGGACGCGGCGACCAGGGCCATGCCGAACGGCGACGCTGTCACCTGCCCTTGACCGATCGCCGACTCCACACGTAACGCGGAGGTCTCGGCCGCGGGCACCTTCCCCGTGACCGTGGTCAGGCCCGGTGTGACGTAATCGATGCCGAGGCCGAGTTGTGTGGCCGCTTTCGTCAGCGCGTCGGCGGGCAATCGCACGGCGAGGGCGCCCATCGTGGTATTGCAAGAGCGGGCGAACGCGGTGTGCAGCGGAACCGCGCCGAGATCGAAATTGTTGTCGTTGGGGATGCGGCGACCCTCGATGTTCGCGGTGCCGGGGCAGGGCAGCACGGTGTCGGGTGTGACCGTCCCCGCCTGCAACGCGGCGGAGACGGTGACCGTCTTGAACGTCGAACCCGGCGGGTACAGCCCGGTCAGCGCGATCGGGCCCTGCGCGTCGGCGGGGGCGTTCTGCGCGATCGCGACGACCTCGCCGGTCGACGGACGCAGGGCGACGATCGCCGCGGGCTGTGCGATCGGGGCGAGCGCCGCCTCGGCCGCGCGCTGCAAGCCGAGATCGAGCGTGGTCGCGATGTCGGCGGTGGGCGTGGGATCCGTTCCCGCGACCCGCTCGGTGCCCTGCGGCGTCTGGGCGCGCACGGCCCACCCGGCGTGCGCGTCGGCGGACTGCTGCCACAACTCGGCCAGTCCGGACAGGGTCGGGGCGGCCAACGCCTTGTCGGTCGTCAGCAGGCGGGTCTGCGGCGCGAGGGTGACACCGGGCAGCGCGGCCAGGCGGTCTCGGATCGGGGCGAGGTCGGAATCGCGCAAGGTGATCGCGGTGATCGGCTTTCCTTGCGCCGCCGCCAGTTCCGTTTGCACCGACCCGGCGGTGAGGCCGGGCGCGAGTGGGCCGAGCAGATCCGCGACCGCGGGGATGTCGGCGCCGGGGCCGACGTCGACCAGCGTGACGACCTGTTCGGTCATCAGCTCGCCGCCTGCGGAATCGAGGATGCGGGCCGGTTGCGGATAAACCCTGCCGTAGCTCAATGGCCCCGCCGCGAGCCCGGGGGCGACCGTGGCGGGATCCCACTTCACCCGCCATCCGTTCCCGTCGTCGTGCGCGGCGCCGTTGGTGGTGTAGGTCCACTCCGACTTGCCGTCCGCGCCCAGCTTCCAGGTGGCGGCCAGGGCGAAGCGGTTGTCGTCGACCGAGCGGACGTCGAAGCGCACGTCCTTGCCGAGGCCGTCGTACAGCGCACCGAGGGTGTCGGCGGCTACGGCCGGATTGTCGGTGAGCGCGGCCGCGGCGGCGATATCGTCGCGGTTCAACGCCTCGGCGAACTGCCCTGCCACGGTATCGGGCTGGTCCGGCCCTGACGAGCAGGCGGCGACCACGAGCAGCGGTGCGGCGAACAGGACGAGGGCTTTCCGGTTGGTACGCACCCGACGACCATAATGGGCGCAGCCGGACATCACCGGTCAACAGCCCGCTCGCGGGGTCAGTCGCGTATCCACGGAGCATTCGCGAGTGCGGCGGCATCGGCCTCGGTGAGGTCGATGTCGAACACCTCCGCGAGGACCTTGGGCAGCTCGGTCGGCTCCAGTTCCCTTGTGTTGCCGGTGCCGTCGGGGTACTCGGTGACGAGCGTGGTGCCGTCCAGCACGTGGTGGACTTCCGGGTGGAAACGCTGCACGAACGGCCGGGTGGTGAACGGGGAACGCGGCGAGGTCGACACGAAATGGTTGCCGACGGCGTAGTCGATGCCGTACTGCGGATTCAAGGTGAAACTGTACCGGTCGATCCAACCGTCTCGGCCGAATTGGTGCAGTACCCACAGGTCGGAATCCAGCTCGCCGCGCCTGCTCTCCAGCCGGAACTGCCAGTCGCCGCCGGTGAATTCGCCCGCGGACAACTCGAACGGCACCAGCGGTCCGGCGCCGAAGCCGACGTCGCACAGCCAGACGCGGTCGTCGTCGGCGGTCGTCACGCGCAGCAAGGCATGGGTGGCAGGCCGCAGCGCCGTGCCCGCGCCCATGCTCACGCGACCGCTGAGGCCGGTGACACCGAATCCGAGCCGTTCCAGCGCGGCCGCGAACAGTCCGACGTTCTCGTAGCAGTAACCGCCGCGGCGGCGCCGCACGAGTTTGTCCTGCAAGGTCGCCAGATCCAGGGGGATCGACCGGCCCAGGATGATCTCCAGGTTCTCGAACGGGATCGCGGTGGTGTGCGCCCGCACCAGCTCGTGCAGCGTCCGGACGGTGGGGGCGCGCTCGCCGTCGAACCCGATCCGGGCCAGGTAGGCGTCCAGATCGAGATCCGCTCCGTTCCAGTGGTAAGCCGGGTCGGCGGGTTTGCTCATCGCGTCCTCACTTCGTCGTCGGTTCTTCTCGGTCAACTGCGCGCAACGGCGATCGTGTTCCCTCACGCCGCGCACTTCGCGCCCGGCGGGGCGGCCGGTGCGGTGACGACGTCGTGCGCGACGTCCACGAGGTAGTCGCGATCCGGGCCGTCGACCGGCTCCGCGCCGAGCAGCAGGCGCTCGACGACGCAACCGCCCTCGAAGAGGGCCGGTCCGACGCTGTGGTCGCCGGGAACCACTTGCCCGTTCAGATCGCGGCCGGTCACGACGGTGTACATCGAGGTGGGTCGGCCCGCGGCGAGCAGCCCCGCGCGCATCTCGACGCTGGTGGCATACGGCACCACGTCGTCGGCGGTGCCATGCACGAGAAACGCCCGCCGCACGTCCATCCGGGCCGCCAGCAGCGCGGGCGAGCGTTCGGCGTAGGCGAGCGGGCAGGTGGCGGGCGGGCAGCCACCCGCGTCGCGCTCGATCTGCGCGGGCAGCGCCGGATCCACGGACCCGGCGCCCAACCACATCGTGAAATCGTCGGCGGGACCGTAATTGTCGACCCAGTAGTCGAACATCCCGCGCGGGCCGTGCGCCACCGCGAGACCACTGGTGATGCCGCCCTGGCTCCAGCCCCACAGCACCGTGCGGGTGATCGAGCGATGGGTATCCCGGTACCACGTGGTCGCGGCGACGATGTCGCGCCACCCTGCCCACAGATTCCATTCTCCGGTGCGCCACATGCTCTGCGCCGAGCGCAGATCCATCGACAGGATCGGCGTCGCGGTGCGCCGGGCGATCGACTCGAGGTAGCCCGCGAAATCGGCCGACGACCCGTCGTGCCCGTGCACCGCGACCACGAGCGCGTGCGCGGTCGCGTCGTCCTCGGCGCACCGATAGGGCTCGAATACCCGGCCGGTCGCCTCCTCCCCGTCCACGGTCAGCGAAACAGGGCGCACCGCCACATCGACGGCGCAGTCCCCATCCGCCGAAACTCGTGGCGCCACAAGAACTGTCGTCAGGAGCACACCGGCCAACGCGCAGCACGATACGAGAGATGCCCATCGCATCCCCGGATGATGTCACGCCGTCAGCGCGGCATCGCGGCGCAGGCGCGCCACGACGAGCAGTCCGCCCGCTGCGGCCGCGAGGCCGACCACCACGCCGAACGCGATCACACCTGCGCTCAATCCATAAGCGTCGCCGAGAAACCCGGCGGCCAGCGGTAGCACCGCGGCGGGGAGATACCCCCCGACGTTCTGCGCGGCGTTGGCCTCGGCCAGCCGCTCGCCCGGCACGCTCGCGCTGATCGCCGTCAGTCCGCCGAACTGGCCGAGCCCCTGACCGGCACCGGCGAGCACGGCCGCCGTCACGAACAGCGGAAGCGAGGTCGCGACCAGTGAGAGCACCAGCGCGGCCATGCTCGTCACGGTCGCGATCGTGCCGCCGAGCAGGATGACGCCCACACCGAACCGCCGGGCCGCGAACTGGACTCCGGTCGCGGCCAGGAACATCGCGAACGCCACCGCACCGGCGAGCACCCGGTCGGCGACACCGAGCAGATGTGCCAGCACCGACGGCCCCAGCGACAGGACGAACGACGTCGCGGTGATGCCCGGTCCGAACACCGCGATCCCCAGCAGCACCGCGGTGCGGCCTTCCCTTACGACCGACGGGATCCGGATCCACGGTCCGCGCCCGCCGGCACCGGCGGGCAGAGGCAACCGGGCCACCACCGCGAAAGCCGTAGTGAGCACGGCGATCTCGACCAGGAACACCGTCACCGTCGGGCCGGGCAGCGCTTCGGACAGGATGCCTGCCAGCAATGGCCCGCTCCCAGCTCCCAGCACCATCGCCGTGGACGCGGCCAGCGCGGCGACCCGTTTGCGGTCGGACCCGCCCACATCGGTGACCGCCGCCATTCCCGCCGACACCGTCGCGCCGACCGCCAGGCCGGTCAGCAGCCGCGCCAGGGCCAGCAGCGGGACCGACTGCGCGACCGCGAACAACACACAGGCCGCCACCGCCGCCGCCACCGCGGGCAGCAGCACCGGTTTGCGACCCACCCGGTCCGACACCACGCCCGCGACCAGCAGCGCACCCAGCAATCCGGCGATGTAGCAGGCGAACACCGCGGTCAGCGTCCCGGCGGAGAAGCCGATCGCCCGCTGCCACACCACGTACAGCGGGGTCGGCGCGTTCGACAACACGAACACCGCGAACACCGGCCACGCCGCCGCCCACACCGAACGTCCGCCCGTCCGTGGTGCTTCCGTGCGTGGCACCGTCACCGTCGATCCCATCACCACTCCTTGGTTCGAATTTTTTCGTACTGGTACGACAGTAATCGAACTTAGCGCCTAGTACGATAGAAGTCGTACAAGTCGTCCGAAATCCGAGGAGAACGCGATGCCAGCGGCCGCCGACACCGCCGATGCCACCTCCGTCCTGCCCGAGCCGGCCCGCGCCGACCTGCGACTGGATCACGTGCTGGCCGCGCTGAGCGACCCGCTGCGCCTGACCATGGTCCGCCGGTTGCTACTGGACTCCCCCGACACCGACCGGTCGTGCTCCTGGTTCGGCATCGATCGCCCCAAATCCACGTTGACGCACCACTTCCGGGTCCTGCGCGAGGCGGGCGTCACCCGGCAGCGACGCTACGGACTCGAACGCCGCAGCCAGGTCCGCGTCGACGATCTCGAGGCGCGCTTTCCCGGCTTGCTCGACCTGGTCCGCGCCTGGGAGCCCGCCGACTGATCCAGAACTTTGTGGGGCAGGACCCGACGCCCGAGATCGCCGCGACCTGGCGCGAACAACTGCTCGCCAGGCGGAACGAATTGCGCGGCGGGTCCTTTCGCGACGCCGCCGTGGCCCTGTGCGCGCTGGTCGCCGTGGCCGACGACGCGACGTCGGCGGCGGACGCGGCACCGTCGCCGAACTGGTCGCGGCGGATCCGGTGCTGCGCAACTTCCCGGTCGACGACTTGCGCGCCTTGTTCGAGGACAACTGCAATCGGCTGGCGAACGATCCGGTCCTCGGCTGCGCGCACGTGCTGCGGCAGATCGCCAAAGCGATGCACAAGCCGGCCGAGGCGGACGCGGTCGTCCGCACCGGCATCCTGATCGGCGGCGAGGCGGGCGCGTGCGGCCCGGCGGCGAAGCGGGCGCGTGCGGCCCGGCGGCGACCGAGGCCGTCCGCGACGCCTGCCGGACGCTGCACCCGGCTCCGGAGCGCTTCGGCCTCTGACCCGACGGTGCGAACGCTACGATTCGCCTATGCGTTCGATTGATGTCGCCGAGCGGCGCGCCCGGCTGGCGGTGCGACACCGGCTGGCCATCCCGGAGCGGGCCGGACAGGTCGCGGAGATCGCCCGCTCGCTGGTCGCCCTGCACGCGACCGATCCGGCGACTGTCTTCCTCTCCGTCGCGGCCCGCGCCGAGGGGCTGGCGCCCGCGGATGTCGAACAGGCGCTCTACGACGACCGTTCGCTGCTACGGATGCTGGCCATGCGCCGCACCATGTTCGTCGTGCCGGTGGAGCTGGTCGCGATCCTGCAGGGTTCGTGCGCGGACGCGCTGGCGCACAAACAGCGGCGCACCTACGGCAAGTACCTGGAACAGGCGGGCATCGGGGACGGCGATGTGCGGCGCTGGTGGGCCGAAGTCGAGACCGAGACGCACAAGGCGCTGCTCGATCGCGGCGCGGCGACCGGCGCGCAGCTGAGCAAGGACGTCCCACGCTTGCGCACCCAGGTGAACACCGCGCCGGACAAGCCGTATTCGAAGCCGACGAACATCACCACCTGGGTACTGGTGACGCTCGGCTGCGAAGGCCGCATCGTGCGCGGGCGGCCGAACGGCAGCTGGACCAGCAGCCAGTACACCTGGGCGCCGATCGAATCGTGGTTGCCGGACCCCGTCCCCGTGATTCCGGCCGCAGAAGCCCGCGCCGAGCTGGTCCGCCGCTGGTTGCGCGCGTTCGGTCCCGCGCCGGTGTCCGACATCAAGTGGTGGACCGGGTGGACGCTGGGCGAGGTGCGCGCGGCGCTCGGCGCGCTCGAGCTGATCGAGGTCGACCTCGACGGCGTGACGGGCGTACTACTGGCCGACGACGCGGAGCCGGTCGCCGCCCCGGAGCCATGGGCGGCATTGCTTCCCGCGCTCGATCCGACGCCCATGGGCTGGCAGGCTCGAGAATGGTTCCTCGGCCCCCACGCACCGAACCTGTTCGATCGCAACGGGAACATCGGGCCCACCGTCTGGTGGGACGGGCGCATCGTGGGCGGCTGGGCGCAGCGCGGTGACGGCGAGATCGTCTACCGCCTGCTCGAAGACGTGGGGACCGACGCCGAGGCGATGATCGCCGCGCAGGCGCAGCGAGTCGCCGAATGGTACGGCGACGTGCGCGCCATTCCCCGTTTCCGGACGCCGCTGGAACGGGAACTCACCGCCTGACCGAGCGCCCCGGCGCACCGCCGGGTAGCTCGGGCGACATGGAGATTCGCGCATTCGCCGAGTCCGACCGAGCCACGCTGCGCGGCTTGCGCGTTCGGGCGGGTACCTACATGTCCAGTCCGAGGTCGAGGACGCGGACCGAGTGGGTGAGCGCGCCGACGGCGAGGTAGTCGACGCCGGTGCGGGCGTAGTCGGCGGCGACGTCCAGGCTCAGGCCGCCGGAGGACTCCAGTTTCGTCCGCGGTGACGCGGCGTTGCGGCGCTGCACTGCCGCCTGGGTCTGCCAGAGCGGGAAATTGTCCAGCAGTACCAGTTCCACGTTCTCGGCGAGCACGGCGTCGAGCTGTTCGAGGCTGTCGACCTCGACCTCGCAGGCGATGTCGGGGGCGGCGGCGCGGACCGCGCGCAGCGCCTCGACCACCGACCCCGCGGCGACCACGTGGTTGTCCTTGATCAGGGCGGCGTCGCCGAGACCCATCCGGTGGTTGACGCCGCCGCCGACCCGCACGGCGTACTTCTGCAGCGCGCGCAGTCCGGGCAGCGTCTTGCGGCTGTCCCGGATGCGGCAGCGGGTGCCCGCGACGGCGTCCACCCAGGCGGCTGTCGCCGTCGCGATGCCGGACAGATGGCACACCAGGTTGAGCATGGTGCGCTCCGCGGTGAGCAGCCCACGGGTGGGCGCGATCAAGGTCAGCACGGACTGTCCGGGCGACACCCGGGTGCCGTCGGCGACGCGGTCGGTGATCTCGTAGGCGTCCGCGCCGATCACCTCGTCGAGCACCAGCAGCCCGGCGTCGAGCCCGGCCACGGTTCCCGGTTCCCGCGACACCACCGATGCCTTGATCACCGCGTCCGCGGGCACGGTGGCCGTCGTCGTGACGTCCGGGCCGTAGCGCAGGTCCTCGTCCAGCGCGGCGCGGATGACGCGCAGCACCTCGTCGCGATCCAGGGCGTCGTCCAGAGCCATCGAAGCGTTCCTCTCTGACCGAGCGGGGTTCTCGCGGTCCACCGGATGCCGCGCTCGGTGCGTGTGGTCAGGGAATGGGGGCGTACTCGGGGACGCCGTCGCCGTTGAGCCGGATCGGGAGGCTGTGGCGGAGTTCGGGCAGGGCGTCCGGGTGATCGGACCGGGTGTGACAGCCGCGGCTCTCGGTGCGGGCGAGCGCGGCCAGCAGCAGCGCGCGGGCCGCGAGAGTGAGTGCGGCGTCCTCGATTCCGGCGATCGGGTGGGTGGCGGCGGCGAGCGTGTCGCGGTTGGTGACCACGTCGTCGAGTCGCTTGAGCGCTTCCGCGAGTCCGGCGCGGTCGCGGACCACCGAGGCGTGCGTGGTCATCAGGTGCTGCACTACGTCGCGGTCGACGTATTCGGCTACGCGAGTGGGAATCTCACTCACCCGGGCCCGCTCACCGAGCCGCTCGGCGGCGGCGGCTCCGGCACGCTCGCCGACCACCAGCCCCTCCAGCAGACTGTTGGACGCCAACCGGTTCGCCCCGTGCAGTCCGGTGCGCGCGACCTCTCCGGCCGCGTACAGGCCGGGCACTCCGGTACGGCCGTGAGTGTCGGTGACGACGCCCCCGCACTGGTAATGCGCGGCAGGCGCGACCGGGATGAGGTCGGTGCGCGGATCGATGCCCGCCGCCAGGCACGAGGCGGTGATCGTCGGAAACCGCTGCGGGAAACCGTCGATCGAGCGGGCGTCGAGATAGACGTGCTCGGTGCCCAGCGCCCGCATGCGCGCGGCGATGGCGCGGGAGACGACATCGCGAGGCGCGAGATCGCCCCGTGGATGCACCCCCTCGGTCACCGCGTTGCCTTCGGTGTCGACCAATGTCGCGCCTTCGCCGCGCACCGCTTCGCTGATCAGCGGCCTGCGCCCGATACCGCCCGGGGTGTACAGCACCGTCGGGTGGAACTGCACGAATTCGAGGTCGGCGACGGCGGCGCCGGCCCACAGCCCGAGCGCGATGCCGTCGGCGGTGGCGCCCGGCGGATTGGTGCTCAGCGCGTACAACTGGCCGAGCCCGCCGGTGGCCAGCAACACAGCGGGCGCGTGCACGACACCGAAACCTCGGTCCGACAGCGCGACCACGCCCCGCACACCGTTCGGCCCCGTGACGATCTCGCCGACGGCCGCGCCGAACAGCACCGGCAAGCCGGCTTCGTTCAGCGCCCGCTGCACCTCGGCGCCGGTGGCGTCGCCCCCGGCATGGATGATCCGGCGGGTGCTGTGGCCGCCCTCGCGGGTCCGCGAGATCTGGCCGTCGCGGCCGAGGTCGAACACCGCGCCCAGGTCGGTCAGCGCGGCCACCGCGTCCTGCCCGCCCTCGACGATGGAGCGCACGGCGTCCACGTCGCACAGGCCGACGCCCGCCTCCACCGTGTCGTGCACGTGTGACTCGACCGAGTCACCGTGCGGCGCCACGACGGCGATGCCGCCCTGGGCGTACTGGGTGGACGTATCCGTCGGCCCGCCCTTGCTGAGCGTGAGCACCCGCAGCCCGCGCAGTGACGCGGTGCGCGCCGCGGTCAGTCCCGCGACGCCACCGCCGATCACGACCAGATCGGCCTCGGCCTCCCAGTCGATGGAAACCCGGGTTGTCATCGCCCCGCGCCTCTCTGCCTTCCGATCCGCGAACGTTCCGCGGCGCGGGCGCTGTGGTCAGCGCGTTGCGCCGGAGAGCGACCCGCCGCCGCGAGGGCAGCGGTCGGACTCATTCACCGCCGCCGGGATTGCCGATCGCGATCATCCGCTGCACCGAGTTGCGGCCCAGCGCGGCGGTTTCCGGATCGACATGGACCTCGTCACGGCCCTCGACCAGGCAGCGCAGCAGGGCCGCCGGAGTGATCATCTTCATGTACTTGCAGGACGCCCGGTCGTTCACGGCCTGGAAGTCGATGCCGGGGGCGGCCTTGCGCAGCTGGTGCAGCATGCCGACCTCGGTGGCCACGAGCACCTGATTCGACTTCGCCGCCTTGGCCGCGTCGATCATGCCTCCGGTGGACAGGATGTGCACCCGATCGGCCGGGAACGCTCCCTCGCCCGCGAGGTACAGCGCCGAGGTGGCGCACCCGCATTCGGGGTGCACGAACAGTTCCGCGTCCGGGTGGGTACGCGCCTGCTCGGTGAGCTCGTCGCCGTTGATGCCCGCGTGCACGTGGCACTCGCCCGCCCAGATGTGCATGTTCGTGCGGCCGGTGACCCGCTTGACGTGCGCGCCGAGGAACTGGTCCGGCAGGAACAGCACCTCGCGGTCCGGGTCGATCGAGGCGACCACGTCCACCGCGTTGGAGGAGGTGCAGCAGATGTCGGTGAGCGCCTTCACCTCGGCCGTGGTGTTCACGTAGGACACGACCACCGCGTTCGGGTGCTCGGCCTTCCAGGCGCGCAGTTCGTCGGCGCTGATCGAATCCGCGAGCGAACATCCCGCACGCTGATCGGGGATGAGCACGGTCTTCGCCGGGCTCAGGATCTTGGCGGTCTCGGCCATGAAGTGCACGCCGCAGAACACGATGGTGTCCTCGGGCGCCTCGGCCGCGATCCGCGACAGCGCCAGCGAGTCGCCGACGTGGTCGGCCACGTCCTGGATCTCCGGCAGCTGATAGTTGTGCGCCAGGATTGTCGCGTTGCGCTCCCTGGCCAGACGCTTGACTTCCTGCGCCCACTCCGGCGTCGCCTCGACACCCGCGAACCCGGAGGGTCCGTCGAACACCTGCCCCATCAGCGGGGGCGCCAGTTTCGCACCCGTCGTCGCCATGGATGGCTCCCTTCCTCGTGCGGTCGGCTACACCGCCGATTCGCACCAAACCAGGTTTTCGACTTATAATCGAAAACGTGGCCCATAGTAGCACCATCCACGAATCGCTCACCGCGGTGTTCCAGGTTCGTCGCTACCCCCGGGACATCGCCGCAGGTCACGCCCCTGCCGACCGGGCAGAAGGCATGCTGCTACGTTGCCCGCCCGACCAGCGGACCGAACTCGCGGTGTTGTTGTGGGAACGCGCACTCGACCCGCAGAAGGGCACCTGGTCGCTCCCCGGCGGACGTCTCGGCGACGACGAGGACCTCGACGCCTCCGCGCGCCGCCAGCTCGCCGAGAAGGTCGACGTGCGCGAGCTGAGTCATCTGGAACAGCTCTCCGTGTTCAGCGCCCCCGACCGGGTGCCGAGCCCGCGCCGCATCGCCTCGGCCTACCTCGGGCTGGTCCCGCTGACCGCCGACCCGCAGCTGCCCCCGGACACCGCCTGGCACCCGGTGTCGGCACTGCCGGACATGTCCTTCGACCACCGCACGGTAGTCGACCACGCCCGCACCCGGCTGGCGGCGAAACTGTCCTACACCAACATCGCCTTCGCTCTCGCGCCGGACCGGTTCACCATGTCGACACTGCGCGAAATCTATTGCGCCGCACTCGGTTACGACGTGGACACTACGAACCTTCAGCGAGTCCTCTCCCGCCGCAAGGTGATCACCCCCACCGGAGCCACCGCCGCCCCCGGCCGCGCGGGCGGCCGCCCCGCCGCGGTGTACCGCTTCACCGACTCCGGCCTGCGCGTGACAGACGAATTCGCGGCGCTGCGCCCACCCGGCCCTTCGTAACCGGCCGGAAAGCCGGCGATATCGGCGGGTACGCCAGATGCCGGCCGCGGAAGCGGCGGTCAGGCATTGCTCAGCCTTCTGCCGCAGTCTTGCGATGCTTGTCCCGGCGACGGTACTGCCGTTTGCTCGGAATGGGCCGCGCCGCATTACCGCGCCGCAGCGCATCCCGCCGCCGCCACGCCGCCAGATCGGCCCGTTCGCCCCGCGCAGAAGCCGCCCCATCCTCCACCGCGTGCGCGGTCTTCACCACCCCAGCCCCTTTCCGACAACCCTCGGCCACTCCGGCCGCCCACCATATCCTCGCGCCCACGGCGGCTCCAACGGATTTTCAAGATCAGCGGCACATGGTTGCGGCATTTCGCGAGAAGGCCCTCCGTCGTGTGCCGTTGATCATGAGGAGGCGTCGAGGAAGGCGACGATCGCCGGGAGGTCGGGGCGGTAGGCGGAGGTGGTGTCGACCTCGAGTGTCGGCGCGTCGAGGGAGATACGCTGGAAGGCGGCGGGTGCGGGGTGGTCTGGATCGTCGTGGGCGCGGCGGAGCGGATCCGAACGGTGGCGCTGGTGGATTCGCTGTGTCGCGAGAGCTGGATCGATCGTGCAGTGCACGATGCGGAGCTGGGCGTGGGCGCGCAGCGGTGTGAGGCCGGGACGCCACAGCCGGTCTTGGAAGGCGGCTTCGGCCACCACCGTGACACCGGCCCGCAGGAGCAGTTCCAGCGTCTGGAAGAACACCGGCAGCGTGCGGAGGTTCAGCTCGTTCGAGCGGCTCGGGGCGTAGTTCTCCGTCGCGTGGACCATGCCCTCCTTGATCTCGTCCCGGCAGATGGCTGGGCAGCCGATCGCCCGGGCGAGAGCGTGCGCGAGCGTCGTCTTGCCCGACCCCGGCGGGCCACTGACGACGACGAGGGTGGGGAGCCTGGGCGATCCGTCGCTCATATCGGCACCGTAACTCGTGCGCCGCTGCGGCAGCCGAGAACTCGTCCGCGCCGGTGGCGGGTTGCCCGCGCGGATCCGGCGACCCGGCCGGGCTCGCCGGCGCGAGGCTCGCCAGCAGCGCGCACGAAGTTCGCACCGAGACCCCAGGTCGGTCAGGCGGTCTTCATCTGCGGACCGGGCGGCGGAGCTTCGGTCCGCTGCGTTAGGCGCGACCCGGCCCAGAAGGCCAACTCCACCAACCAGAACAACAGGAGGAACACCGTCACCACGGTCGCGGGAACGGCGAGGAAGAACACCGAAGGGACCGCGACGACGACGAACCGGGCGACGTCGCCCGCACTCGCGCCGCGTAACCGGTGCGCCGCGCGCACGGCCGCCCACATCATCCAGCGGCGTGGCAGGGAGACTCCGAGTTCGTGCAGGCATCGGCGGAAGATGCCGTCGGCGTCGGCCACGCCGACCGTGTCCGTGCTCAGCAGGTAGTCGTGCAGGATGGCGGCACGGGTATAGCTGCCGTAGCGGGGAATCAGCCAGATCAACGGGCGCGGCACCGAGGCGAAGTCCGTCCGGAAACCAGCTGGGACCACGAATTCCTCACTCGCACCGCGATAGACCAGTGGTTCGGTCACCCGCCAGAACTTGGCGTCGAGCTCTTCGACGACCGGACCGCCACCCACGAAGGCCACGTCCCATTCCTTCCCAGCACGCCACGAGTTCCGGACCCCGAAGTGGTTCGGAAAGCCTTCCCCGTCGCGGCGACGTGCCGGACGACGCGTCAGCGGCGCTGGCGATATTCGGGCAGCGAATATCCCTCTGGGGCAGGCTGGTAGCCACCATAGGGCAGCTCTGCGCTGCTCGCAGCGTCACCATAGGGCATGAAGGCGCCCTGGCCGTCGTAGGAGGCTTCCTCCTTCCGGGCGGCGCGGCGGCCACTGCCGAGATCCGCCGAGGTACTCAGCGCCGCGAGGAACAGCATGACGAACGACGCGATCAGCGGCTGCACGATCAGCGCGAGGTCGCTGCCGAGTTCGATCGGCAAGGTGACGATCTGGCCCACCGGCGGGTCGTGCGGGCGCGGATGCGACCACTCGGCGACCTGCTCCCCTACACCGGCCATCACCACCGCACCCAGGCCGGAACCGATCAGCAGGCCCAGCTGCAACAGCGGCCCACGCGCCGAGCGCCAGCGCCACACGGCCAGTGCGCACAGCAATCCGAGCACCGCCCCCGCGAGGACGAACAACGCCAGCGCGTCGAACTGATGCGCACTCTCCCCGGTCAGTCCGACACCGCGACCCGGCTCGACCACGAGCAGCCGCTCGGTCGGCGCGAGCAGGCCCCAGCCGACACCGGCGAGCGCGCTCACCACCACCACGGCGACGGCGACCACAGCCGCCGCCCGCACCTCACCGCGCAACGGCGACGCCACTAGCGGCGTTCCAGTTCGGCCGAGTCGACGACGCCGTGCCGGGAGCACTTGGCCCACCAGCCGTCCGGGCTCACCTGCACGATCATGCGGCGTCCGCACTGTTCGCAGAAGCGCGGCGGCTCCAGGCCCAGCGCGGCGGCGGCCGGGATCGCGTCGTCGAGGCCCGGCACGATTCGCTTGCCGGTGAACGGGTTGTAGCGCTCGTCCATGTCCATGACAGTACTCATGCTCGCTCGCCTCTTCGTCGCAACCGAGCCGGTCAGAGCGTTTCGTTGAGCGCCTTGATCGGCATCTTCAGCTCGCCGAGCAGGTCCAGGTCCTGTTCGGCCGGGCGGCCGAGGGTGGTCAGGTAGTTGCCGACGATGACGGCGTTGATGCCGCCCAGGATGCCCTGCTTGGCGCCGAGGTCACCGAGGGTGATCTCCCGGCCGCCCGCGAAGCGCAGCATGGTGCGCGGCAGCGCGAGCCGGAACGCGGCCACGGCGCGCAGCGCGTCGGACGCGGGCAGCACCTCCAGGTCGCCGAAGGGCGTACCCGGACGCGGGTTGAGGAAGTTCAGCGGCACCTCGTCGGGCTCGAGTTGGGCCAGGTTCGCGGCGAACTCGGCGCGTTGCTCCAGCGTCTCGCCCATGCCGAGGATGCCGCCGCAGCAGACCTCCATGCCCGCTTCGCGGACCATGCGCAGGGTGTCCCAGCGCTCCTCCCAGGTGTGCGTTGTCACCACGTTCGGGAAGTAGGACCGCGAGGTCTCCAGGTTGTGGTTGTAGCGGTGCACACCCATGGCGGCCAACTGGTCCACCTGCTCCTGGGTGAGCATGCCCAGCGAGCAGGCGACCTGGATGTCCACCTCGTTGCGAATCGCCTCGACACCGGCGGCCACCTGGGCCATCAGGCGCTCGTCGGGACCGCGCACGGCCGCCACGATGCAGAACTCGGTGGCGCCGGTCTTCGCGGTCTGCTTGGCGGCTTCCACCAGGCTGGGAATGTCCAGCCACGCGGCGCGCACCGGCGACTGGAACAGGCCCGACTGCGAGCAGAAGTGGCAGTCCTCCGGGCAACCGCCGGTCTTGAGGCTGATGATGCCCTCGACCTCGACCTCGGGGCCGCACCACTTCATGCGCACCTCGTGCGCCAGGGCGAGCAACTCCTCCAGCCGGTCGTCACCGAGCCGTAGCACCTCCAGCGTCTGCTCCTGGGTCAGCCCCACCCCGCGCTCGAGCACCTGCTCGCGGGCGATCGACAAGATTTCGGTGTCTACAGGTGCCTGGGTCACTGCACGAATCCCTTCGTCCGGCCGAGGTGGCCGTGCAACTTGAACGGTGTTCAGGCTAGGGTAGCGGTAGGAGTGAGTCAAAGCACGACGGGAAGGGCATCGAGTGCAGCTGCACCGGGCGGACGTGGTCGACGGAGCCATCGCGATTCTGGACCGATACGGCCTGGCCGACCTCACCATGCGCAGGTTGGCCGGCTCGCTCCAGGTGCAGCCCGGCGCGTTGTATTGGCACTTTCCGAACAAGCAGGCGCTGCTCGGCGCGGTCGCGGACAAGATCCTCGCGCCCATGGAGGACCCGATCGCGGCCGAGGAATGGTCCGGGCAGATCACCGAACTGGCGCACCGGCTGCGCGACTGCTTGCTGGCCTATCGCGACGGCGCCGAATTGGTGTCGGCGACCTACGCGTCCCGGCTCACCACGAGCAAAGGGCGAGAACGGCTGGTGAGCGCCGCCATCCGCGCGGGCATGCCGCGCCAGGAGGCCGAACTCGCGGCGTTCACGCTGCTCTACTACGTCCTCGGCGAGACCGTGGACGAGCAGTCCAGGATGCAGATGGACTCGGCGGGCGCCCTGCCCGAGGGCGCCTCGCCGTTGGAGGAGACCACCGACCCCACCGCCCGTTTCGACTTCGGCCTGCAATTGTTCGTCGCGGGTGTGCGGCACTTGCTCGGCACCCGCGTCCGCTGACGCCGGGCGGGTAACCACGCCGTTCCGAACCTCAGCGCAGGTGCGTGTTCAGGAAGGCCAACGCGTCCGGGAGCGATGCCAGGAACGCGCCGCTGTGGTCCTGGCCGGGGTACTGCTGGACCGTCACCCGTATTCCGGGGTTCAGCTCTTGCAGTTTCTTCCCGTAGTTCGCGGTGTCGGTCGGAGGCACATCGATGTCCGCGGTGCCGTAGCCGATCAGGAGATCGCTGGTGAACCGGTCTTCCGGATATCCCGTCAGGGCGGCGATGTCTTCGGCGAAGGTGGGCGTCGGCCGGTCGGGGTCGGCGACGAGCGCCGACGGTCGGCGGCCGTCGGCGCGCTCGACCAGATGCGAAAGGCATTCGTGGGCGGCCTTTTCCACGAAGTCCTTGCCGAAATCGGACAGGTACGGGGTGACGCTGCCTGGGTTCAGTTCCTCCAGCGAGGCCAGATAGTACGCGGCGTAGGCGATCTGGTTCTTGGAGCCGGTCGAGTCCGCCCGGAACATCTCCGGCAGGCTCTTGCTCGGGTCGGTGCGCAGCCCGGTGGCCACCACTCCGCTCAACCCCGTAGCGGAACCGCCTTTCTCGGCATACAGACCGGCCGCGCTCATCACCGCGTGCGCTCCCTCCGACTGACCGACCAAGGCCCATCTGCGTGATAGCGGAATCGGAGTCGTGCGCACCGCCGCGACCGCGTCGATTATCGACATCCCCTCGACGTTCGTGTTGTAGTAGCTGAACTGCCCGCGGGTGCCGAGGCCTTGATAGTCGGGAGCCAGTACCGCGTACCCGTTCTCCAGGATCTGGTCGAAATAGGTGATGTTCCGCTCGGACTGCGGGCGGCGCGACGGCGCGCAGGCATCGCCGATGCCCGCGGTTCCGTGTGCCCACACCACCAGCGGCCATCCTCCCTGCGGCGGCAGGCCCGGGGGCAGATAGAGCGCACCGGATGCCTGCGCGGGTGCGCCGTGCTGATCGGTCGTGGTGTAACCGATCCCGAGCGACACCGCGGCCTTGGGGAAAGTCCACGCGGGATCGAGCAGCTCGATCCCGCTCAATTGCCCGGTCGTCGGGCTTTCCGCTGTCGCAGGGGCCACCCCGAGCGTGACCGCGACGCACATACTTATCGAGGCGGCGACCAGGCCGGATCGCCGAAGGAACGATAGGGACATGCCGCAGCACCATACCGACGCACGCCGATGACCAGACCCTAGCGACACGTGCCACCAGTGGAAATTCTCGAATCCCGCGCAACGGCGGCGAGGGCGAGCGCCTACCCGGTCCGGGCCGACCGCCGCCCTGGCGCCCCGACCACGCCCGGAAACCAGCGATGCATCGCGTAGGCGCCCGCCGCGGCGGTGAGCGCGAGCGCGATGGCCGCTCCGCCGAGCACGGTCACGGCGCTGATCGCGCCGACCGCCACCGGTCCGACGAACATGCCGATGTCGTGGGTGAGCCGCCAGGCCCCGAGGAACTCGGCCCGCTGCCCGTCGGGCGCGACATCAGCGCCGACCGTCATGATCAGCCCGTTGCTCATGCCGTTGGCCAGCCCGAGCAGCACGGCGACGCAACCGAGCCCGAGCACCGAGGAGGTGCACGGCAGCACACCGAAACCGGCGGCGAACAGGACCATCGACGGCACGCCGGTCGCCCGCCTGCCGTAGCGATCCAGCCACACGCCCGCCGGATACGACATCAGCACGTCCACCGCGCCCGCCAGGCCGAACACCAAACTGGTGGTCGACGCGCTCAGTCCGATGTGCGCGGCCCACAACGGAAGCAGCGCCAGCCGGGCCGCACGCGCGGCCCCGACCAGCAGCGCGGCCAGGCCGAGCGTGCCGAGGGTCCTGCGGTGCTCGACCACGATCGCCGTCAGCGCGTGCCCCGCGCCCGCCTCGCCCGATCCCTCCGGCGATCGGATCGCCGCCATGGCCGCGCCGGACACCACCGTGGTCACCAACTGCAACCACAACGCGCCGTTGGGACCGAGCGAATGCACCACGGCCGCACCGAGGAACGGTCCGCAGAAGAACCCCAGCCGCATGGAACCGGCCAGCGTCGACATCGCGCGGCCGAGGTCGTTCGGGGGCACCACGGCAACCAGATAGGACTGGCGAGCCAGGCCCCACACCGCGCCCGCCGCGCCGCCCAGCAGCATGCCCAGCGCGAGCACGCCGACATTCGGCGCGATGATCGCCGCGAGCACGCCGATCGCACCGAGCACCGAACCCACCGCAAGCGCACCGCGTTCCCCGATGGTCGCGACGACCCGCCCCGCGGGCAGGTCGGTGAGCACCATGCCCAACCCGGACAACGCGACGATGATCCCCGCCAGCCCGGCCGACGCGCCCAGGTCGAGCGCGCGCAGCGCGTACATCGGCGCCGCCGCGCCGGACCCGATGCCGTACACCACCATCGGCACGAACACCGTCCAGGTCAGCGACCGCAACCGCACGCCGCCGATGTCGCCCGCTACGACGGACCGCTCGCTCATCGCATCGCCGATCGATGCCGCGAGGCCGCGCTCCGCCCGATCACATTCAGCCCGAAGCCGCCGCCCGAGGCGAGACCGCGCGCCGATTGCCATTCCCCATTTCCAGCGAACCTCGCTACCGGAGGGCGGCCGCAGGCAGCTGGTTCACGGCACGCGGTAGGCGTGGTGGAGGCAACCCGCGACACGACAGCAGGAGACTCGGAACCGGCCGACCACCAGCACCCGGAGCGCACCTGGCTCGCATTGCCCTGGAACCCGACTCGCTGGTTCGAGTCGACCAGCACAGCGTGTGGATCGAAGACGCGCACGCTAGCGTGCGCGACCGACTTCGAATGCCCGACCCGTGAGCGGGGCACGGCGTCGGCCGGCCCCGCACCGAACGCGCGGGGCCGACCCATCGCATGCACCGGTGCCGTCCTGTGGCGGACAGCCCGGCGCCCAGGCGGACAGTCGCTTTCGTCGGCGCCGCTCACCGGGCCAGCGCGGGCTGCGGGGCGAAACGGCTGTCGGGGCGGGGCAGGCCGAAGTGGTCGCGCAGCGTGGTGCCGGTGTACTCGGTGCGGAACAGGCCGCGTTCCTGCAGGATCGGCACGACCGTCTCGGCGAAGATCTCCAGTCCGCCCGGGTAGTACGGCGGCATGACGTTGAACCCGTCGGCCGCGCCGTTGCGGAACCATTCCTCGATGGTGTCGGCGACCTGCTCGGGGGTTCCGGCGAACACCCGGTGGCCGCGCGCACCGGCGAGGCGGTGCAGCAGGCCGCGCACGGTCGGCCGTTCGCGCTGCACGATGCCCGCCACGACCTGCAAGCGGCTCTTCCCGTTGTCGGTCACATCGCCCGCCGCGTCGAACAAATCGACCGGGATCGGCTCGTCCAGCGGCAGGTGCCGCAGGCTGATCCCGACGATGCCCTCCAACTGGGCCAGGCCGTATTCCGGCACGGTGAGCTCGTTGAACTCCTGCTCCAATTTCTTGGCCGCCGCCTCGGTGTCGGCGATGAACGGGCTGATCCCCGGCAGGATCTTGATGTGCTCGGGGTCGCGGCCGAAGCCACGGGCCCGCTCCTTGATGTCGGCGTAGAACGCCTGGGCGTCGCTGAGCCGCTGATGCGCGGTGAAGATCGCCTCGGCGTACTTGCCCGCGAACGCCCGCCCGTCGTTCGACGCGCCCGCCTGCACCAGCACCGGGTGGCCCTGCGGCGTGCGCGGCGCGTTGAACGGTCCACGCACCCGCAGGTATTCGCCGGCGAAGTCGATCTGGTGGATCTTCTCCGGGTCGGCGTACACGCCTGAGGCCTGGTCCAGGACGATGGCGTCGTCCTCCCAGCTGTCCCACAGCGCCACCACGGCGTCGACGAATTCCCTAGCACGGGCGTACCGTTCGGCATGGTCGGGATGCTTGTCCAGACCGAAGTTCGCCGCGGCGAGATCGGTGCCGGTGGTGACGATGTTCCAGCCCGCCCGGCCGCGGGAGATGTGGTCCAGCGTGGAGAACAGCCTGGCCAGGTTGTAGGGCTCGTAGTACGTGGTCGACGCGGTGGCGATGAGGCCGAGATGCGTCGTCGCGGTGGCGATCGCGGTGAGCAGGGTGATCGGTTCCAGGCCGGAGGTCGCGTTGTGCTTCACGTTGTTGTGCAGGGCGGGTCCGTCGGCGAAGAACACCGCGTCCAGTTTCGCCGCTTCGGCGGTGCGTCCGATCTCCTGGTAGTAGGCGACGTCGTAGATCCGTTCGGGGCTGCTCCACGGATGCCGCCATGCCGCCTCGTGGTGGCCGGAGGGGTAGATGAAGGCGTTGAGGCTGAGTTGGCGCGGTGCGGTCATGAGGCTTTCTTCTCGTCGGTGGGCCTGTCGACGACGTCGACGCCCAGGCTGGCCAGCAGCAGGGAACGGTGCCGCAGGAAGGCGGGATCGCCGTGGCGGCGTGGGCGTTCCAGGTCGATGCGCTGGTCCACCGCGATGCGCCCGTCGTCGAGCACCAGGACACGGTCGGCCAGCAGCACCGCCTCGTCCACGTCGTGGGTGACCAGCAGCACGGCGGGCCGATGCTCGGCGCACAGGTCCTGCAGCAGTGCGTGCATCTTGATCCGGGTCAGCGCGTCCAGCGCGCCGAACGGTTCGTCCGCCAGCAGCAGCTCGGGTTCGCGCACCAGCGAACGCGCCAGGGCGACACGCTGTTGCTCGCCACCGGAAAGCTCCTTGGGCCAGGCCTTCTCCCGGCCCGCGAGCCCGACCTCGGCCAGTGCCGCGCGACCGCGACCGGCGGCGTCCGAACCTCCTAGACCGAGGGTCACATTGTCGAGCACCCGCACCCAAGGCAGCAACCGGGAGTCCTGGAACACCACCGAACGCTCGGTGGGCACGCTCAATTCGCCGGAACCCGGCACGTCGTAGTCCAATTCGGCGAGCGCCCGCAGCAGCGTGCTCTTGCCCGAACCGCTGCGGCCGAGCAGCGCGACGAACTCGCCGCGCGCGATGTCGATGTCGATGTCGCGCAGCACCACCCGGTCGCCGAAGCCACG
Organism: Nocardia sp. NPDC051929; assembly: GCF_044548645.1. Taxonomy (NCBI): domain Bacteria; kingdom Bacillati; phylum Actinomycetota; class Actinomycetes; order Mycobacteriales; family Nocardiaceae; genus Nocardia; species Nocardia sp. NPDC051929. Next base: position 187,485 of record NZ_JBIUCG010000016.1, read on the forward strand.
GCGCAGCCGCCGGGCGCGCACGACGTTCAGTCCCCGAGTGTCTGCCGCCATGACAGCGCCTTCCTTTCCACCGCGCGCACCAGGATGTCGCCGAACAGGCCGAGCAGGCCGTAGATCACCAGGCCGACCACGATGATGTCGATCTGGCCGTAGGTGCGGGCCTGGGTCATCAGGTAACCGATACCGCTGGTGGCGTTGACCTGTTCCACCACGACCAGCGCCAGCCAGGAGATCGTGACGGCCAGCCGCAGGCCGGTGAAGAAGCCGGGCAGCGATCCCGGCAGCGCGATCCGGCGGACGAATCCCCACCGCGACAGTCCGACGGTCTGGGCGAGTTCCACATACCTGGCGTCGACGCTGCGCAGGTGCGCGTGCGTATTCAGGTAGATCGGGATCGCCACGCTGGTGGTGATCACCACCAGCTTCATTTCCTCGCCGATGCCGAACCACACGATGAACAGCGGAATCAGCGCGAGCGTCGGAATGGCGCGCTTGATCTGGATCGGCCCGTCCACCAACGCTTCACCGACCCGGCTCAGCCCGGCCAGCAGCGCCAGCACCAGGCCGATCGCGACACCGAGCCCGAGCCCGATCACGGCGCGCTGCACCGAGGTCAGCAGATTGCTCTGTAAACGGCCGTCGGCGAGCAGGTCACCGGCGGTCTCGGCGACCGTCCACGGCGCGGGCAGGGTCTCCGGATCCAAAGCGCCCGTGGCCGAACCGGCCACCCAGGCGGCGATCAGCAACGCCGGTCCCACCGCGATGCCGAACGGGATGGGGCGGCCAGGACCGAGGCGCGGCCGGGTCGGTTTGCGTTTCCCCAGTATCGGTTCCGCCGTGGAGCGGCCGAGGCCGAAGCGGCGCAGCACCCCGGCGTCGAGGGTCGCCATCAGCGTGCCTTCGGTTCGAACGACGCGCCGCTCTCGGTGACCGCTTGCGTGATCGCGGCGTCGAAGCGCAGGTCGAAGCCGTTGGACGCCTGCACCTTCTTGGGCAGTTCGCCCGCCTTGGCGATGGCGTCGATGGTGGCCTGCTGCCGGTCGACCAACTGCTGGTCCAGATGCGGGAAGACGTAGGTGCCCAGCGAGTCGACGATGCGCTTGGCGTCGTCGGCGCTCACCTTCTGGTTGTCCACGTAGTAGCGGCGCGCCCAGTCCTCCGGGTGGGTGTTGGCCCACTGGTAGGCGCGGACGAACGCGCCGACCAGCGCCCGGGTGGCGGCCGCCTTCGCCGGATCCCGCACGACCGCGCGGCGGGCGTACAGATAGGCGAGACCGCCGTAGAGACCTACGGTCTCGGAGTCGGGGACCAGCGAGGTGCCCGGCGTGCGCAGGAACCGGGTGACGTTCGGCTCGATCAGCGGCGCGACGTCGACCTGGCCGGTGCGCACGGCATCGAGGAACTCGGCCAGTTGCAGCCGGACCAGCTGCACGTCGGAGGTGGTGAGCCCGGCCTTGTCGATGGCGCGCAGCACGGCGGCCTGCTGTGCCGTGCCCTCCGCGTAGGCGATCTTCTTGCCCTTCAGATCCGCGAGCTTCGTCACCGACTTGCCCGGCGCCACCGCGAGTTTCAGGGCGGTGGTGCTGGTCTGGTAGGACGCGATGATCGGGACGTCCTGCCCGGCCACCAAGGCGTGGATCGGCGGGACGTCGCCGACCTGGGCGACGTCGGCGGCGCCCGCCCGGAACGCCTCCAGGATGGCGGGACCGCCGACGAAGTTGGCGAACTCCACCTTGAACGGAAGCTTGTCGAGCTCGCCGGAGATGCGCAGCACCGATTGCAGGCGCTCGGATTGGTCGGCGACCACGAGGGTGGTGCCTGCGGGAACCTCGGTCGGCAGTGGTCCTTCGGCGGTGGGACCGACCGGCTTGTCGTCCTTCGCGCAGCCGGTGAGTCCGAGGGTCGCAACGGTCGCCACGGCGAGCAATGCGGCGGTCGCGCGGCCACGGAGGCCGGACCGGAACGTACTTGGTCGGAACATAAGGCGAATTAGAACAAGACGAAACCGGCGCGAAAACGGTTTGTCTCAGCCTGGTTCGAACCCCTCAGCGGGGCGGCGCTGCCACCGTCGTCGACCGGACCTGCTGCTGGTAGCGCTGCACGAACGGCAGAATCTGCTGCTCGATCACCGTGTTGTATTCCCGGGGCCGCTGCATCGGATTCGCGTGCCCGGTGTTTCGCGCCAGCACCACCAGCAGCGTGCCGTCCACTCCGCCGGACCGCTCGATCAGCACCCGATGGGAGTACTCGACGTCGACCACGCGGTCGGCGCTCGCGTCGCGCGGCCGGATGAAGACGATGGCGGGCCGTGGCTTGTCGGCCACGGGCTGGGCGAGGGCGCGCAGGTCGTCCGTCGCGCCACCGGCCACGATTGCGGTGAACTGGGATTCGATCAGACCGTTGCTCGCCGCGTCGCGCGAGACGATCTTCTCCCGCATCACTTCCGCCAGCACCTGGCCCAGTTGGCCGAACCGGATGCCGGGCAGCCCGTCGCCCCGGTCGACGAAACGGTCCCGGCGAGCGTAGGTCTCCACGGCCAGCCGGAGCATGCGGCTTTCCCGCGCACCGGGCAGCCAGCCCATCCACCGCAGCATGTCCTCACCGCGCCCGCGACTCTCCGGACGGACCGCGTTCAGGTCGACCGGCGTGCAGTCCAGGATCACCCCGACCAGTCTGCGGTCGCTGTCCCGGTGGATGTGCTCGGCGACCTCCAGTGCGATCACGCCGCCCATGCTGTGGCCGACGAGCACGATGTTGCGCAGGCCCGACAGTTCGGCGGCGCGCACCACGAGGTCGGCGATCACCTTGGTATCGATACCTTGATTGTCGTAGCGGATCGCCCACACCATGCCCATCCTGCGCAGAGCGGGCAGCGCGGCGGCGGTGCCACTGGCGTCGAGCCCGCCGAGCCCGACCAGATCCACCACGACGGTGTCCCAGTTCTGCGGGTCCACCGGCGGGGCGACGGGCAGGATGGCGGGCTCGGTGCGCGCCAGTCGCGCCTGTTCCGGCGCGACGTCGTACTTCCAGTACTGCGCGAACACCACGAGTCCGGCAAGCAGCAGTGCGGCCACCCGAAGCAGCGTCACCCTGGTGCGGCGCAACGTCTTCCACCCGTGCCCCAGGCTCGTGTCCCGCAGCCGAGATCGGCGTCGCGCGTCGTCCCAGTCGGAGACGGTGGACGGGTGCCTCTCGTCCATCGGCGACATCCATCCCACTGTAGGCACGGGTGCGGGCGGTCGCCATGAGCCCGCTATCGTTCAGCGTGCCGCCTCGGCCTTGGCCGCGAGTTTGCCCAGCGAGTTCCGCCGACCGAGTTTGTTGTCGTCGAGCGCGATTAAGCTCGACAGACCGTCGGGTACCTCCTGGATGTCGGTGCCGCCCTCGACATGGTGCAAGGTAGCTGACAGTGTGCTCGTCGCCACCGACGGATCGCAGGTCGTGAATTCGATGATCTGCACCACGTGCTCGTGCGGGCCGCGCGAATTGCTGTGCGCGGTGGCCTTGCCGCTACCGTGGACTCGTCGCGCAAGCGAGCGTGATTCGGAACACGCCGACCTCCCCAGGTATCGAATTCGCGCACGTGTCCGGTCCTGCCGTCTGGCACCATCCACTGCCGCACCGCTTCCGCGCGCAGATGCCACCGAACACGGGTCGCGCGTCCGCACTCAGCGGGGTCACCGACACGTTCGGGGAGACTCGCGTCGCGGAAACGCCATCGATCAGCGGAAAGGCGACCAGGCGGGCTCGAACCACCCCGGGGCGGCGGCGATGAATCGCGCACGCTCCCAGCCGCCCGCGCCTTGCGGCACCGAACCCACCAGGTCGACGCCGCTGACGCGCGGCAGGTCGATGCGATTGCATTCGGCGGCGAGATCCGGTTCGGCGGGCCAAGAGCCGATCACCAGGCCTTGGCACCGCACGCCCGCCGATTGCAGTGCGCGGGTGGTCAGTTCGGTGTGGTTGAGCGTCCCCAGCCCGGCCGCGGTGACCAGCAGGACGGGCGCGCCGAGTTTCTGGGCGAGGTCGAGCAGGGTGAAATCGCCTAGGCGCACCAGCAATCCGCCCGCGCCCTCGACCAGGACGAGGTCGGCGTCGGTCAGGGAATCGACGGCGGCGGCGGTCTCGGCGAGTGTCAGCTCCGGCAGCCCGGCCCGGCGGGCGGCGGTGTCGGGCGCCAGCGGGTCCCGGTAGCGGGCGAGTTCGAGCGTGCGGGTGACGCCGGACAACCGTTGGATCTCCGCGAGGTCTCCGGGTTCGCCCACCGCGACACCGGTCTGGCCCGGCTTGCACACCGCCACCGAACGGCCGTTCGCCATCGCCGCGGCGGCGACGGCCGCGGTGACGACGGTCTTGCCGACATCGGTGGAGGTTCCGGTGATCAGCAGGACGGTCATGCCGCCACCGCCTCTCGCGCCTGCGCCAGCACTTCGCCGAGCACCGTCGCGATGGAGTCGAGTTCGGCCGGTGTGAGATTCGCCCGCGCGGTCAAGCGCAGTCGCGACGTGCCTTCCGGAACCGTCGGCGGACGGAAGCAGCCAACGTCCAGCCCGTGCGCTCGGCACGCCTGCGCGGCGTCGAAGGCCACTTGCGCCGGACCGAGCACGACCGACACCACCGCCGAAGGCGGCGCGGGCACACCGGCGATCCCGGCGATGTCCGCGGCGCGCGCCAGCACCCGCTCGGCCAGCTCCGGCTGGGCGCGCAGCACCCGCAACGCGGCCCGCGCGGCGCCGACGGCGGCGGGCGCGAGACCGGTGTCGAAGATGAACGTGCGCGCGGCGTCGATCAGGTGGGCGCGCACCCGGCCACTGCTCAGCACCACACCGCCCTGCGCGGCAAGGGATTTCGACAGCGTCGCGGTGATCACCAGATCCGGCGCCCCCGCCAGGCCCGACTCGTGCGCCAACCCGCGTCCGCCCGCCCCGCGCACACCGATGCCGTGTGCCTCGTCCACCACGAGCACCGCCCCGTTGGCCCTGGTCACCCGGTGCAGTTCGGTCAACGGCGCGAGATCGCCGTCGGCGCTGAACACCGAATCCGTGAGCACCAGCGCACGTTCCTCGACGCGCTCCGACAGCAGCCGCTCCACCGCCGCGACGTCGCGATGCGGCGCGATCTCCACCCTGGCGCGGGAGAGCCTGCACGCGTCCACCAGCGAGGCGTGGCTGCCCGCGTCGGAGATCACCAGCGAACCGCGCCCGGCCAGCGCGGTCACCGCGCCGAGGTTGGCCGCGTATCCGGAGGCGAACACGAGTCCCGCTTCGACGCCGACGAATTCGGCCAACTCGGTCTCCAGCAGTTCGTGCTCGGTGGTGGTGCCGGTGACCAGCCGCGACCCGGTCGACCCCGCACCCCAGCGGCGCACCGCCTCGATCGCGCCTTCGATCACCTCGGGGTGGCGCACCAGGCCGAGATAGTCGTTGGAGGCGAGATCGATCGACGGCGCCTGCGGGGCGCGCGGCCGCAGCTCGCGGCGCAGTCCCGCGGCCACGCGCGCGGAAGCGCGTTCGTCCAACCAGCTCAACGGATCGGTAGTCACAGCTCCGAAGCATACTTGAACACCGTTCAGGGCACTCTCCCGCAGGTCCGCTGGTACCGTTGAGCCCATCGTTGGTGGTGTCACCGGCCCGCGGTGACAAGCTGCACCGGGAGGTACACGGCCGGATGCCGCGGTGGGCGATAGTCGTCGAGGAAACAACGGGCTCGGGCGATCACAAGCGCTGGTCACCCCGAATCCTGACGGAAGTGGTCGGCACGCGCGCACAAGCGCTGGCGAAACTGGCCGGAGTGCTGCCCACCTACACCCCGGAGCATCCCAAGCTGCGCGGTCGCCGCGTCGTGCTCCGCGACGGTGACACCTATCTACTGATGGTGCGCGGCTGGTCGGACGACTACCACTGCATCTTCCGGGTGTGGGAGATGCTGTCCGACAGCGATCGTCCCGACCTCGCCGACGGCCGCCCTAATTCGTCCGATCGGCTCACGGACCGGTGAACCAGTTCGGCGTATCCAGCCGGAACACCTCGCCGGGCGTCAGCGAGCGCAGATCGCGCTCCAGGTCGGCCAGCCGATCCGCGCCGAGCAGTTCCGACCAGCGATCGTGGATCCGGTCGAACGTTCGCGCCGATCGGGTCAGCACGTCATCGGCGCGTTCGGTGAGCGTGTAGACCTTGCGCCGCGCGTCGGACGGATCGTGCCCGCGGCGAAGGTAGCCCAGCCGCTCCAACGCCTCGATATGCTTGCCCGCGGCCTGTTTCGAGACACCGAGCGCGCGCCCCAGGTCGGCGGCCGTGCAACCGTGCGGCCCGCCCGCGCGGCCGATCGCCTGGAAGACGAAGCCGTGCATCGGCCGCAACTCGGCGTGACCGTGCTCGGCCAGATCCGCGTGCACCTCGTCGATCACAGCCCGGAAGCCGAGCAGCATGCGCAGCGGCAGCTCATAGCCACCCCTGTCACTTGACATGATGGACAACCTCGTTGACTATATAGACAACCATGTTGTCTATTATAGAGGTGGTAGCCAGATGACCGTCATCCGACACTCCGACACCCGCCGCACCGAAACCCCTGGCGGTGTCATGACCACGCTCGCCTCCCCCACCCAGGGCGGCTCCGGACTCGCGTTGTGGCGGGTCGAGGTGCCCGCCGACACCGCGGGACCGCTGCACTTCATCGACGCCGAGCAGATCTGGACCGTCCTCGCCGGACGGCTCGACGTCACGCTCGACGGCACGGAACTCACCGCGGCCGAAGGGGATACGGTGATCCTCCCGCCGAACACGCTGCGACAGGTGCACACCGGCGACGGCTTCACCGCCATCGTCACCGCGCCCGCGGGGGCGCGGGCAGGCACACCGGACAGCGACGGCACCATCGTCCCGCCCTGGATCGCCTGACCGGTCACCGACCGATCCCCGCGGCGACCGCGGCGCGCATGCCGGCGGTGATCGTGGCGATGTCGCCGGACGTGCTGATGAACGGCGGCATGGTGTAGACGAGGTTGCGGAACGGACGCAGCCACACCCCGGCCGCCACCGCGGCGTCGGTCGCGGCGCGCATGTCGACCGGGTGGTCCAGCTCGACCACACCGATCGCACCGAGCACACGCGCCTCGATCACGCCCGGCAGCTCGCGCGCCGGGGCCAGGCCCGCAGCCAGCTCCGCTTCGATCCGGGTCACCTCGCCGCGCCAGTCGCGCGAGCGCAGCAACTCGATCGACGCGACGGCGACCGCGCAGGCCAGCGGGTTGCCCATGAACGTGGGGCCGTGCATGAGCCCGCCGTGCGCCGCGCTGATCGTCTCGGCGATCCGCGTGGTGCACAGCGCGGCGGCCAGGGTGAGGTAACCGCCGGTCAGCGCCTTGCCCACGCACATCACATCCGGGCTCACCCCGGCCAGGTCGGCCGCGAAAAGCGTTCCGGTGCGGCCGAATCCGGTCGCGATTTCGTCGAAGACGAGCAGCACCCCGTGCTCGTCGCACAACCTGCGCAGGTCGGCGAGATAGCCGGGATGATGCCAGCGCATCCCGCCCGCCCCTTGGACGATCGGCTCCACGATGACCGCCGCGAGTTCGCCCGCGTGCGCGGCGATCATGCGCTCCAGTTCCGCCGTGTATTCCGGGTGGTACTCGCTCGGCGGCATCGGCGCGAACAGCTGATTCGCCAGGATGTCGGTCCACAGCGAGTGCATGCCGCCCTCGGGGTCGCACACGCTCATCGGGGTGAAGGTGTCGCCGTGGTAGCCGCCGCGCCAGGTGAGCAGCCGCCGCTTCTCCGGCTTGCCCAGCGAACGCCAGTACTGCAGGCACATCTTCACGGCGACCTCGACCGACACCGAGCCGGAGTCGCACAGGAACACCTTGTCCAGCCCGGCCGGTGTCGATTCGACCAGCAGCTCGGCCAGCCGGGCCGCCGGCTCGTGGGTGAGCCCGCCGAACATCACATGACTCATCCGCCGCGACTGGTCGACCAGCGCGGCGTCGAGCACCGGGTGCCGGTAACCGTGGATGGCGGCCCACCAGGAACTCATGCCGTCGACCAGCTCGCGTCCGTCGGCCAGGGTCAGCCTGGTCCCCGCGGCGGCGGCCACCACCAGCGGTTCGGTCGTCGCGGGGAAGCCGCCGTACGGATGCCAGACGTGCTCGGCGTCGAGGGCGGTGATCTGGTCGGGGGTCAGTGCCACAGGAATCCTCGCGTCACGGCCCGGGTCGCCCCGGAGCGGATTGAACACCGTTCAAGTTAGCACCCGAGCTGGTCGGGTTCGCAAGGGTGGGCCGAGTTCGGCCGTTTCCCAGCCCGGTGGCGTCGCGGCGGAATATTCTTTGACAAAGTCAAAGATTGGAGCCGCCGTGACCGCTGCCGCCCCCGCCGACATCGCCGCCGTCCGCGAGTTCAACCGCCACTACACGCGCGTGATCGGCGTGCTGCGCGAAGGAGTGCACGACAGCCGCTACTCGCTCACCGAGGCGCGGATACTGTTCGAGCTGGCCGCGTCCGACGCCACCGAAGTGGTCGCGCTACGCCACGCCCTCGACCTGGACGCGGGCTACCTCAGCCGCATTTTGGCCCGGTTCGAGCAGTCCGGCCTGGTGCGGCGCAACCGCTCCGGCAGTGACGGCCGCCGCCAGGAGGTCCGGCTGACCGATCGGGGCAGGGAGATCTTCGCGACGCTCGATCAGCGCTCCAGCGACGAAGTGGGCGCGCTGCTCGACGCGCAGCCGCAAGCGACCCGCGCGCGCCTGATCACGGCGATGCGAACCATTCAGCAGATTTTGGACCGGCCCGCCGACGCACCTGCTTTCTCGCTGCGACGCCCGCGCTCCGGTGATTACGGCTGGGTGATCCAGCGTCATGCCGAGCTCTACGCGAACGAATACGGCTGGGACGCGACCTACGAGGAACTGATCGTGCGCATCGTGGCCGACTATCTGACTTCCCGCGACGAGCAGCGCGAGCGCGCCTGGATCGCGGAATCCGACGGCCGCCCGGTGGGTAGCGTCTTCTGCGTTCGCGAGGACGACACCACCGCGCGCCTGCGGTTGCTCCTGGTCGAGCCGACCGTCCGCGGTCTCGGCGTCGGCTCGGCGCTGGTGGACGAATGCCTGCGATTCGCCACGGCGGCGGGCTACCGGGAGATCGTGCTGTGGACCAACGACGTGCTCACCGCCGCGCGGCGCGTCTACCAGCGCGCGGGATTCGAGCTCGTCGACCAGAGCCCGCATCACAGCTGGGGGCACGACCTGGTCGGCCAGACCTGGCGGCGGTCGCTCACATCCGCGAAGTGAGCCGCGCGCCCGCTCACGAGCCGCCACACGATGCGCCGGGTCGCATGCGCTTCCGCTATGTCGAGCACCACACGGCCCGTCGCTGTCAGTGATCCGTATCGACGCACCGCGTGCCGGGCCGTCAGTGATCCGTATCAACGCACCGCGTGCCGCGGCACCTCGGACGCGTCCGGCGAGGGCTCGCGTCATCGCGACCGCCGCTACGGATGAGCTCGCGACCACCGCGCCCCGCTCGGGGCAAGGCCGACGCGGCGTTGGGTCCGTTCGCCCGTGCTGTGCCGCGAGACTGCGCGGCGTTGCCACCGCGGGCCGTGCTCGGTGCTCGCACCATTCCCCCGATGGCGCGAAAAATGCCTCCGACCTCGTCCGATCCGGTCACCCACAACCACCCGCACCGCTGGACGCCCGGCTGACGCTACTGTCGTTGCCATGGCTCAGCCCGACGCAGCGCCCGGTGACGCGGCACCTCTGGGTGTCTGGCCCGGCACCGCCTATCCCCTCGGGGCCACCTACGACGGCGCAGGCACCAATTTCTCGGTGTTCTCCGAGGTCGCCGACGCGGTCGAACTCTGCCTGATCGACGCCGACGGAGCCGAGAACCGGATCGCGCTCGATGAGGTGGACGGGTACGTCTGGCATGCCTACCTGCCCGGAATCGACCCTGGTCAGCGCTATGGATTCCGCGTGCACGGCCCATACGACCCCGACCGGGGGTTGCGCTGCGACCCGAGCAAGTTGCTGCTCGATCCGTACGGCAAGGCTTTCGACGGCGACTTCGACGATCACCCCTCGCTCTACACCCACGGGCTCGACTCGCTCGGCCACACCATGACCGGCGTGGTGATCAACCCGTACTTCGACTGGGGCGCCGACCGGCCGCCCAACCGGCCGTACCACGAGACGGTGATCTACGAGGCGCACGTCAAGGGCATGACGATGACGCATCCCGAGGTGCCCGAGGAATTGCGCGGCACCTATTCCGGCATCGCGCACCCGGCGGTCGTCGACCATCTGAAGGGGTTGGGGGTCACCGCGATCGAACTGATGCCGGTGCACCAGTTCCTGCAGGACCGCGTGCTGCTGGACCAGGGACTGCGGAACTACTGGGGCTACAACAGCTTCGGCTACCTCGCGCCGCACAGCGAGTACGCGACGATGGATCGCGCCGGGTCGGCGGTCACCGAGTTCAAGGCGATGGTGCGCGCGCTGCACGCCGAGGGCATCGAGGTGATCCTCGACGTCGTCTACAACCACACCGCCGAGGGCAACCACAACGGCCCCACGATCTGCTTCCGCGGCATCGACAATGCCGCCTACTACCGCTTGGTCGACGACGATCCGTCGCACTACATGGATTACACGGGCACCGGAAACAGTCTCAACGTGCGCCACCCGCACACCTTGCAGCTGATCATGGACTCCCTGCGCTACTGGATCCTGGAGATGCACGTCGACGGCTTCCGCTTCGATCTGGCCGCGACGCTGGCGCGGGAACTGCACGACGTGGACCGGCTGTCGACGTTCTTCGACCTGGTGCAGCAGGATCCGGTGGTGAGCCAGGTCAAACTCATCGCCGAACCGTGGGACGTCGGCGAGGGCGGCTACCAGGTGGGCAATTTCCCCGGCCTGTGGACGGAGTGGAACGGCAAGTACCGCGACACCGTGCGGGACTACTGGCGCGGCGAACCGGCGACGCTGGGCGAGTTCGCCTCTCGGCTCACCGGTTCCTCGGACCTGTACGAGGCCACCGGCCGCAGGCCGAGCGCGAGCATCAACTTCGTCACCGCGCACGACGGGTTCACGCTGCGGGATCTGGTGTCCTACAACGAGAAACACAACGCGGCCAACGGCGAGGACAACCGCGACGGCGAGAGCTGGAACCGCTCCTGGAACTGCGGTGTCGAAGGCCCGACCGACGACCAGGACATCCTCGCCCTGCGCGACCGGCAGAGCCGCAACCTGCTGGCCACGCTCATGCTCAGCCAGGGTGTGCCGATGCTGGCGCACGGCGACGAGATGGGCCGCACCCAGCACGGCAACAACAACGTCTACTGCCAGGACTCGCCGCTGGCCTGGATGGACTGGTCGCTGCGGGAGAAGAACGCCGATCTGCTGGAGTTCACCCGCGCGGTGGTCGCGTTGCGCACCCGGCACCCCGTCTTCCGGCGCCGTCGCTTCTTCGCGGGCGGCCCGGTCCGTTCGGCGGACAACGCCCGCGACATCGCCTGGCTCACCCCGTCCGGCGAGGAGATGACCGGGGCGGACTGGGACAGCGGATTCGGCAAGTCGCTGGCGGTCTACCTCAACGGCGAGGCGATCCCCGAGCCGGGCCCGCGAGGCGAGCGGATCACCGACGACTCGTTCCTGTTGTGTTTCAACGCCCACGACGCGGCTATCGACTTCGTGCTACCGAGCACCGGCGACGGCGCGGAATGGTCGGTGGCACTGGATTGCTCGACCCCGACCGGCATGACCGACGCCAGGTATCCCGGCGGCGCGGCCGTCACCGTCGAAGCTCGCTGTCTCCTCGTCCTCCGCCAGGCCGCCTGACCCGAATGCCGATGAACGCACCCGATCCCACCGAGATGCACGTGACCGACCCGGTGTCCCTCCGACGCAAGCCCGCCCGCCAGACGACGATCCGCAGCGCCTACCGGCTACAGCTGCGACCGGACGCATTGACCTTCGCCGAGGCCCGCGCCATCGCGGAATACCTTCAGCAGCTGGGCATCTCGCACCTGTACCTGTCGCCGATCCTGACCGCGGCGCACGGTTCGACGCACGGTTACGACGTCACCGACCCGACCACGGTCTCCGCCGCCCTCGGCGGGCCGACGGGGCTCAAGGCACTCGCCGACGAGGTGCGCAGCCGCGGCATGGGACTGATCGTCGACCTGGTGCCCAATCACGTCGGCGTCGCCGATCCGCGACAGAACGCCTGGTGGTGGGACGTGCTGCGGAATGGCCAGGAGTCGCGGTTCGCGCCGTATTTCGACATCGACTGGAGCCCCGGCAACGGCGCGGGCGGCAGGCTGGCGCTGCCGGTGTTGCAGAGCGAGAACGACCCGGCCGCCCTGACCGTGGACCGCACCGGCGCCGAGCCGATGCTCGCGCTGCACGATCTGCGTTTCCCGATCGCGCCCGGCACCGACGGCGACAACGCCCTGCGCATCCACGACAAACAGCACTACCGGTTGGTGAGCTGGAAGGCCGGGCTGTGCACCTATCGGCGTTTCTTCGCGGTGAGCAGCCTGGCCGCGATCCGTCAGGAGAACCCGGAGGTCTTCGAGCTCACCCACCGCGAGCTCGCCGCGTGGTGCGAGCACGACTTGATCGACGGCGTGCGGGTCGACCATCCGGACGGTCTGGCCGATCCCGCCGGTTACCTCACCCGGCTGCGCAGACTGATCGGCCCGCACCGGCTGTTGCTGGTGGAGAAGATCCTGGCCAACCGCGAGCCGCTGGACGCGACGCTGCCCATCGACGGCACCACCGGCTACGAGGCGCTGGCCGACTTCGGCGGCGTGCTGATCGATCCGCGCGGGGAGCACGCGCTCACCGAACTCTCGCGCCGGGTGGCCGGGCACGGCAGCGACCGGGCTTGGATCGGCGAGACCGAACACCGGATCAAGCGCGCGGTCGCGGAAACCATTCTGACACCGGAGGTCCGGCGGCTGGTGGCCGCGATCAAACAGGACGCGAACGCCGAGAGTTTCGACACCATGGCGCTGACCAACGCCACCATCGAGGTGCTGGCGTTCATGCCGGTCTACCGGGCCGACTACGCGCCGCTGTCCGGGATGACGGGCGCGGTGATCGCCGAGGTGGAGAAGCGCAACAGCGAACTCACCGCGCCGCTGGCGGTCCTGGTCGCGGCGCTGGCCGCCGACGGGGCCGCGGCGATGCGCTTCAGCCAGGTCTGCGGCGCGGTGACCGCGAAGGCGGTCGAGGACACCATGTTCTATCAGGCCGCGCGGCTGGTCTCGTTGCAGGAGGTCGGCGGCAACCCGGCGCGCTTCGGCCACTCGCTCAACGAGTTCCACCTGTCCAACAGCCAGCGCGCGCAACGCTGGCCCGCCACTCTGACGACGCTGTCCACGCACGACACCAAGCGCGGCGAGGACGTGCGCGCCCGCATCGGCGTGCTGTCCCAGGCCGCGGAGACCTGGGCGCGCAACGTCGACTCCTGGTTGGAGACCGCCCCCGCGCCGGACGGTGCGACGGCGTTGTTCCTGCTGCAGAACATGTTCGGGGTGTGGCCCGCGGACGGGCGACCGGCCGCATCGGTGCCCGGCCTGCGTGAGCGTGTGCACGCGTTCGCCGAGAAGGCGATGCGGGAGGCGAACAGCAAGACCTCCTGGGAGGAGCCGGACGCCGAGTTCGAGGCCGCGGTGCACGCGTGGCTGGACACGGTGATCGATGGCCCGGTGGGCTCCGAACTCGGCGACCTGGTGCACGAACTGGCCCCGCACGCCTGGTCGGACGCCTTGTCGCAGAAGCTCTTACAGCTGTGCGGGCCGGGCATCCCGGACGTCTACCAGGGCTGCGAGCTGTGGGAGGACTCCCTCGTCGACCCGGACAACCGCAGGCCGGTGGACTTCGCCGCCCGTGCGGGCATGCTGCAATCGCTCACCGGCACGCCCGCGCTGGACACCACCGGCGCGGCGAAGATGTGGATCGTCGCCTACGCGCTGTGGTTGCGCCGCGAACGTCCCGAATGCTTCGTCGGCGGCACGTACCGGCCGCTGTTCGCCACCGGCGACCACGCGTCCAAGGTGGTGTCCTACGCCCGCGGCCGCGCGGGCGAGGCCCCCGAGGTCATCGTCGCCGCCACCCGCCACAGCGTGAGCCTGGCCGAGACCGGCTGGAGCGATACGTTCATCGACCTACCCGCGGGCAGCTGGACAGACCGGCTGACCGGCCACACCTTCCAGGGCCGGGCCAGGCTCGAGAAGATGTTCGCCAGGCTGCCGGTCGCGCTGCTGGTGCGCTGACGGCTCGGGCACGGGCGCGCCCGCCTGCTCGAGTTTCTTGGAGAACACCCCGCGGATCTGCTCGAAAGCGGCTTCCGGGATCACACCGCCCAGTTCTTCGCGCCAGCGTCGCAGATTCGCGGGATGGTAGTCCAGCGCGTCCTGCGCGCTCGCGGACAACCGCACGCCCTGATCGGTGGGCATGGACATCCGGCGCCAGGAATCCCAGTGGAACCGGCGACTGCGCGGATTACGCAGCGTCCGAACCACGTTCAGGACGCGGTAGCCGATGCTCAGGGAATCGTGCAGCCGCATGTGGTCGCCGTCGGTGTGGTCGCAGCGCTTCGACAGCGCCGCCAGCCGGGCCCGGTCGAAGGCCAGCCCGACCGACTCCGCCTCGCGGACCATCCACTGCAGCGTGATGTCGGACAGGCCGCATTCGGTGTAGCCGCCACCGATGTCGCTGTGCACGCCGGGGAACCACACCTGCTTGACTCGCTCGAAGCCGCGCCGGTACTTCACCGTCGGTTCGACCGGCACCTCCCACACGGCCGGTTCGAAGTTGCGCCGCCGCTCGTCGATGGCCAGCGCCTGGCGGGCGCAGTGCACGTGCCGGGAGAGTTTGACGTCGTGGAAGCGGTGCCGCAGGGAGGTGATGCCAGGGACGCCGAGCGCGCCGACGGTGTCGAACACGCCGAGGAAATCGATCTTCGCTCGGTGACAATGCTTCCGGCGGAATTCCTGCCACTGCTCGGGCTCGGCCGGATCGGGGTTCTCCCGCGTCGGCGCGGGCGGTCGCTGCCGATAGATGTTCAGGGCGTCGGGGTACTTGCCTTCGATCATCGCTTCGGGGGTCATGATCCCGACACGGTTGATCAGGCCGGCCAGGCTGCGGGCGGTGAAGGCGCCGCGGCTGAAGCCGAAGATGTAGATTTCGTCGCCCTTCTCCCAGTTCAAGGCCAGATGCCAGTAGGCGGACGACAGGTTCGCCTCGAGTCCGAGTCCGAAGGCGCCGCCCATCAGGCGATCGCTGAGGAATCCGCGGGCACCTGGGCCGGAGACGTAGGTGACCCACTGCTGGATCGTCTCCCCCGCCGGTCCGGGCGCATCGAACCGGATCGTCTGCGCGATCTTGACTATGTTCGAAACCGTGCTGCTCGATTCGGCCTTCCAGGTGCCGTCGCAACACACAACCAGACGTTTCATGCGCTGATCCTCCCGCCGGCATCCCACCGAAACCCGCGTATTCGACTACTCGAATTCATCGCCCGCGGCGGGGAAGCGTTAATGCGGGGCGCGCTACGGCGTGCCGCCGGGCCCCTCGCCGAGACCCGCGACCGCCATGCCGATCAGCCACCGCGCCGCGCCGAGCGCTGCCGCGACGAGTACCGCGAGTTGCAGCGATCCGGTGATCAGGGCCAGGACGAGGCAGGTCACCAAGCCGACGACCAGTGCGTCGAGCTTGTATACCGGCCACGCGCTACCCGCGATGTCGATCGTGGTGCCGCGCGCCGAAGAGTGAACGACCGCCATCTCCTCAGGGTAGTCGGAATTGGAAGTTCGGGCCAGCGAACTTTTTGTCGCCGGGAACACAAGTAATCGCCGCGGCGTTGCCGCAGATATGCCACTGACAGGTGAATACGAACCGAGTACATCCGACTGGGCCCGCGAACAGGCCGAGAAGTACGAGAACTCCGGCGGCACCGAGGGCGCGACCTTGCAAGGTGTGCCGATCATCCTGCTCACCACCAAGGGCGCGAAGAGCGGCAAGCTGCGCAAGACGCCGCTGATGCGGGTGGAGCACGACGGCGAGTACGCCGTGGTGGCCTCGCTGGGCGGCGCGCCGAAGCATCCCGTCTGGTACCACAACATCAAGGCCGAACCGCACGTCGAACTGCGCGACGGCACGGTCAACAAGGACTACACCGCCCGCGAGGTGTTCGGCGACGAGAAGGCGCAGTGGTGGGAGCGCGCGGTCGAGGTGTGGCCGGATTACGCGAACTACCAGACCAAGACCGATCGTCAGATCCCCGTCTTCGTTCTCACCCCGCAGTAGCTTTCTGCGCAGGTAGCCCGCGTGTCACCGCCACCCGCCGCAGCTCGCCGCCGCGGCGGGTGGCAGCATATTCGGGGTGTCCGATCCGCTTGATGTCCTCGACGCACTGACCGCTTCTCGTCCCGCCCTCACCGCGGACGAGATCGATGCTGCCGCCAAGCGAATTGCCGACGTCATTGATCCGACCCCGCTGCAGCGCAGCGAGCGGCTGTCCAAGCTGACCGGGGCGAACGTTTATCTGAAGCGCGAAGATCTCAGCGCGGTCCGCTCCTACAAGCTGCGCGGCGCCTACAACCTCGTGGTCCAGCTGACCGAGCGGGAACGCGCCGCCGGCGTGGTCGCGGCCAGCGCGGGCAACCACGCGCAGGGCGTCGCGTTCGCCTGCCAGGCGATGGGGATCAAGGGCCGCATCTACGTGCCGACCACGACGCCGAAGCAGAAGCGTGACCGCATCCGGGTGCACGGCGGGGAGTTCGTCGAGCTCATCGCGGTCGGCGAGACCTACGACGCCGCCGCCGCGGCCGCCGCGGCCGACGTGGAGCGCACCGGCGCGACCATGGTGCCGCCGTTCGACGACACCCGCACCGCGGCCGGTCAGGGCACCATCGCCGCGGAGATCCTGGAGCAGCTCCCCACCACGCCCGACCTGGTGATCGTGCCGGTGGGCGGCGGCGGCTGCCTGGCGGGCATCGGCACCTACCTGCGCGCCCGATCCCCGCGCACCGCCATCCTGGGCGTGGAGCCCGCGGGCGCGGCCTCGATGACCGCGGCTCTGGTGGCGGGCGGCCCGGTCACGCTGCCGGAGATCGATCCGTTCGTCGACGGCGCCGCGGTCCGCCGGGTAGGCGCCGTGCCGTACGCGGCGGTGTCCGGATTCGGCGGGCGCGTGGTTTCGCACGCCTCGCTGCCGTTGCTGACCACCACCGAATCCCCCAGGGGCGCGGGCACTTTCCAGATGATGCAGGTCGACGAAGGCGCGATCTGCACGACCATGCTCGACCTGTACCAGAGCGAGGGCATCATCGCCGAGCCCGCGGGCGCGCTCACCACGACGGCGCTGGCGGAGATCACCGTGGAGCCGGGCTCCACGGTGGTGTGCCTGGTGTCCGGCGGCAACAACGACGTCTCCCGCTACGGCGAGATCATCGAGCGCTCGCTCGTGCACAGCGGGCTCAAGCACTACTTCCTGGTGGACTTCCCGCAGGAACCCGGCGCGCTGCGCCGCTTCCTCAACGAGGTGCTCGGCCCGGAAGACGACATCACGCTGTTCGAGTACGTCAAGCGCAACAACCGGGAGACGGGCGCGGCGCTGGTCGGCATCGAACTGGGCGCCCCCGACGGGCTGGCGCCGCTGCTGGAACGGATGCACCACTCCCCGATCCAGTGCGAGCGCCTCGAGCCCGATTCACCGGCCTACCGCTACCTGACCTGAGCCCGACTCCGACGGTCAGGCGGCCTCGGGCGTCTGACCGACCGGTATCCGACTGCCACGCAGCCTGGGGCCTCCGCGCGACCGCAATCCGACATGTCACGCTCGGGCCTCCGCGCGACCGCAATCCGACATGTCACGCTCGGGCCTCCGCGCAGCCGGGATCCGACGTGTCACGTGGCCTTGGGCGTCTGTGCAGCCAGCATCCGACGGTCACGCAACCTCGGGCCTCCGCGCAGCGGGGATCCGAGGTGCCAAGCAGCCTCGGGCCTCCGCGCGACCGCAATCCGACATGCCACGCGGCCTCGAGCCTCCGCGCAGCCGGGATCCGACGTGCCACGTGGCCTTACGCGTCTGCGCAGCCGAAATCCGACGCGTCCCGCAGTCTCGGGCCTCTGCGCAGCCGGGATCCGAGGTGCCAAGCAGCCTCGGGCCTCCGCGCGACCGCAATCCGACATGCCACGCAGCCTCGAGCCTCCGCGCAGCCGGGATCCGACGTGCCACGTGGCCTTACGCGTCTGCGCAGCCGAAACTCGACGCGTCACGCGGCCTTGGGCGTCTGCGCGGCCGGGATCCGGCGGCGGGACGAACGCAGGCAGTTCAGCATGAGCGGCAGCAACCAGAACGCCGCCGACTGGTCGTAGCTGAGCTGCGCGACGGAGAGCCGGTTGTGCACGAAGCCGACCGACAGGCCCAGCCGAGGTTCGGCCCAGCCGAAGGAGCCGCCGAGGCCGATGTGCCCGAACCCGGCGTGGGCGCCCGGCATCGGCAGCGAGTGGTAGCCCAGACGCCACATCATCGGCAGGTAGAACAGCGCGCGATCGGGCTGGTAGGTCTCGACGCGGCGCAGCGCCTTCATGGTGCGGCGGCCGAGGTACCTGTGGTCGGCCACGGTGCCGTCGCCCGCGAGCGCGCCGTACATCGTGGCCAGTGCCGGCGCGGTGGCCACACCGTTGCCCGCACCGAGTTCGGTGTCCAGGATCGGCGGGCTGACGCCCTCGAGGATGCCTTCCAGACCGGGCAGGAACAGGCAGCGGGTGGCGGCACCCAGCGCGCCGGGAATCCGGTGGCTACGGCCGAGAACCGCGGCGCCGAGCGGCTTTCCGAGCGCACTCAGCTGGGTGCCCGCCAGCGGGGCGTAGGTGATCGGCGCACCAGCGGGCGGCCTGCCCAGGTGCAGCCCCTCGATGCCGAGCGGCTCGGCGACCTCGGTGCGGATCAGCTCGGCCAGGCCGGTGCCGGTGATCGCGCGCGTCAAGCCTCCGACCAGCCAGCCGAAGGTGAGCGCGTGGTAGGTGGGAACGCCGAGCAGGCGGTCGGGCTTGGCCGCGGCCAGGCGCTGTTCCATGAGTTCGTGGTCCAGCACGTCGGCCAGGCCGCCGGTGGCGATCGGGGCCAGCGCGGACAGTCCCGCCCGGTGGGTGAGCAGATGACGAATGGTGATCTTGTGCTTGCCGTTGGCGCCGAACTCCGGCCAGTACTCCGCGACCGGAGCGGAGTAATCGAGCAACCCGCGGTCGGCGAGACGGTGCACGACGGTGGCCGCGATCCCCTTGGTGGCCGAGAAGATGATCGTGCCGGTGTCCCTGGTCCACGGAACGTCACCGCCGGAGCCGACCCAGATGTCCACCAGCGGCTCTCCGTGCCGGTGCAGCGTGAACGCCGCCCCCGCGCCCCGGCGATTGCCGAACGCCCGTGCGAAAGCGCGCACGAACGGTGCGAATTCGGCGGCAGCGCTGCCACCCATCCCCGGGGGAAGAACCGCAAAGTCCCCGGAAGCGACGTTGCTCATCTCTCCACGGTAATGGCATGGGACGATTCCGG
This sequence comes from Nocardia sp. NPDC051929, assembly GCF_044548645.1. NCBI lineage: Bacteria > Bacillati > Actinomycetota > Actinomycetes > Mycobacteriales > Nocardiaceae > Nocardia > Nocardia sp. NPDC051929. Next base: position 207,053 of record NZ_JBIUCG010000016.1, read on the forward strand.
CAAAGTACCTGTCTCGGACAGTTGTACGCCCGTTACCGGGCGAGTGCCCGAAAGGCCGCCGCGAGCTGGGGTTCCACGCGCTCAGCGCGGGCCGGGCGGCGCCGTCTCCAGCAGGGTGAACGAGTGGCCGGGAACGGTTGTGGCGGAACGGCCGATCGTCGGGGATTCCCAGGACAGCAGCGGAAGGCCCGCGATCGGCACCGCGACCTGGTCCTCGCCGAGGTTGCACACCAGGGCCAGTGTGCCCCGGCGCACGACGATCCACCGCGCGGACTCGTCGTAGTCCACCGAAACGTGGGTCAACCAGGGATCGCTGAGCTCCGCACGAGCGCGGCGCAGGGCGAGCAGGGCGCGATAGCACGACAGCAGCCGGGCGTGGCCCGGCTCGTCGGCTTCCGTCCAATCGAGTTTGGAGCGCAGGAACGTTTTCACATCCTGCGGGTCGGGCACCTCGCCCTCGGGCCAGCCGTGCTGGGCGAACTCCTTCTTGCGCCCGGATGCGGTGGCGGCGGCGACATCCGGGTCGGTGTGCGAGGTGAAGAACTGGAACGGTGTGCGGCCGCCCCACTCCTCCCCCATGAACAGCATCGGCGTGAACGGTCCGCACAGCACCAGGGCGGCCTTGATCGCGAGCTGGCCGTCGGTGAGATAGGCGCTCGGGCGCTCGCCAAGCGCCCGGTTGCCGATCTGGTCGTGATCGCAGGTGTAGGCCAGCAGCGCGCTGCCCGGGATCAGGCTGCGATCGATCGGGCGGCCGTGCGTGCGGCCACGGAAACTGGAATACGTTGCGGCGTGGAAGAACCCGTGCTTCAACGTGTGGGCCAGGCAGCGCAAGGAACCGAAGTCCGCGTAATAGCCCTGCCGCTCACCGGAGACCGCGGTGTGCACGGCGTGGTGCAGGTCGTCGTTCCACTGCGCGGTCAGGCCGTAGCCGCCCGCCGCGCGCGGGGTGATCAGCTTCGGATCGTTGAGATCGCTCTCCGCGATGAGCGTCAGCGGCCTGCGGACATGGGTGGCCAGGCGCTCGGTCGCGACGGCGAGTTCGGCCAGCAGGTGGGTGGCGGTGCGGTCGACCAGGGCGTGCACCGCGTCCAAGCGCAGCGCGTCGATGTGGAAATCGCGCAGCCAGCGCACCGCGTTGTCGATGACGTACCCGCGCACGTGATCGGACTGCGGGCCGTCGAGATTGAGGCTCTGCCCCCAGGTGTTGCGGCCCTCGGTCAGGTAGGGCGCGAAGCGCGGCAGGTAGTTCCCGGACGGGCCGAGGTGGTTGTAGACGACGTCGAGGCAGACCGCGAGCCCGCGGGCATGACAGGCGTTCACGAACCGTTGCAGGCCGTCGGGCCCGCCGTAGCTCTCCTGCACCGCGTACCAGAGCACGCCGTCGTAGCCCCAGTTGTGCGGGCCGTCGAAGGCGTTCACCGGCATCACTTCGACCACGGTGACGCCCAGCCCGACCAGGTGGTCGAGCCGTTCGATCGCGGCGTCGAAGGTGCCTTCCGGGGTGAAGGTCCCGATGTGCAGTTCGTAGTAGACCGCCCCGGCCTGCGGCCGACCGGTCCACGCCGCATCGGTCCACCCCGCCGGATCGAGGGTGTGCAGCGCCGAGCGGGCGTGCACGCCGTCGGGCTGGCGCGGCGAGCGGGGATCGGGCAGCACGGTCGGATCGTCGTCGAGCAGGAAGCCGTACCTGGCGCCCTTCGCGGCGGGCACGTCGGCGCGCCACCACCCATCCGGCGACCGCGTCATCGAATGGACGACACCCTCCAGATCCAGTCGCACCGACTCCGGCCGCGGTGCCCAGACTTCGAACACAGTCACCGCGCCAGCATCCCACGGGCACGCCCGGTCCGCCCGATACGGACACCAGTCCCAGGCGCAGCGGCGCGTACGGTCCCGGCTTCCTGACCGGCTGGCCGGAGCCGCTTCCCTCGGTCCCGTGCAGCCACTGGGGCCGGGTCGAGCAGAGGACCGCAAAGGCGCGGAAATCTGTCGGGCTGGGGCCGTGTAGCCCTGTCCGCAATGGGCGATGCCTGTCAGAGTGAAGACGTGGGTGCCTATGCCGAGTATGTGCTGCCGCGGATCGTCAACCGGTCCTGCGGGTTGCGGGAGTTGGCTCCGCTGCGCGAGCGGGTGTGTGCCGGACTGCACGGACAGGTCGTGGAACTCGGTTTCGGTTCGGGACTGAACGTCCCGTTCTACCCGGCGGGGGTCGCGTCGGTGCGCGCGGTCGAGCCCGCCGATCTCGGCTGGCGGCTGGCGAGCGAACGCGTCGCCGCCGCCACCGTGCCGGTCGAGCGGGCCGGGCTGGACGGGCAGGCGCTGCCCTTCCCGGACGACGCCTTCGACTGCGCGCTGTCGACCTGGACGATGTGCACCATCCCCGACATCGCCGCCGCGCTCACCGAGGTGCGCCGGGTGCTCGTCCCCGGCGGGACCTTGCATTTCGTCGAGCATGGGCTTGCGCCCGACGAGAAGGTGCGGGCGTGGCAGAACCGGCTGAACCCGGTCCAGAAACGACTGTTCGGCGGCTGCCACCTCAACCGCGACATTCGCGGCCTGGTGACAGACGCCGGTTTCGAGATCCGCGACGCCGAGTCGTTCTACGGGGAGCACGCTCCCCGCTTCCTGGTCGCCCAGACGCTCGGTGTCGCGGTGTCGCCCTGAGGACTCAGACGATGCGCACCGACAAGGTGTAGGTCGCGTTGCCCCGGCTCGGCGCTACCGAGATCGTGTAGTAACCGTTCTGCGGCAAGGTGATCCGGCTCCCGGTCTCCTCGGCGCACAGCACGCGTCCGTCCGGGGCGGTGGCGCTGAACCGCGCGTTGCCCTCGACCGAGGTGAGTTCGGTGGTCAGGGTCTGCCCCGCCCGCGCCTCGAGCACGTAGGTGTCGGCGTCGCCGCGCACGACCGCTCCGCCGACCGACGCGTGATCGCTTCCCGGCGCGAACTCGATCAGCTCGACCGCGCCCGCGTTCGCGGCGCCCGCGCCGACCGTCGCGACGGCGAACGCGGGCACGAACAGCGTGACGCCGAGAACGAGCAGGCGCAGGGTGCGCAGGATGGCTTGCATGATGATCCTCGTTTCCTGGAGTGGACTCGCTCAGAACTATCCGCGAGCCCGCCTATCGGACGCTTAACAGCCGCTTGGACTCCGGAACAACGCTGGCCAGAAGGCCCTTCGAAGTATATTGGAACGAGCTGTTCAAAACTGTGCTAGCGTAAACCCATGCCACGACCCAGAACCTTCGACGAGGACCGCGCGGTGGACGCGGCGATGCACGCGTTCTGGCGCGCGGGATACGAGGCGACCTCCACCGAAGACCTCTGCGCAGCGACCGGCCTTGGCCGCAGCAGCATCTACAACACCTTCACCAGCAAGCGGGACCTGTTCGGCCGCGCCCTGCGCCGCTACATGACAGCCGAGAACGCGGCGACGTTCGACCTGCTCGACAGCGAGACTGGGGTGCGCGGCAAGATCCGCGCCCTGCTGTGGCAGATCGTCGAGGCCCCCGAGGAGGACCCGCTCGGCTGCCTCGTGGTCAACTCGACGATCGAACTGGCCCCGCGCGACCCCGAACTGGCCGCCGTTCTCGCCACCGATTACCAGCGACGACTCGCCGTGCTGACGGACGTGTTCGAGACGGCCAGGCGCGCCGGTGAGATCGCGCCGGACAAACAACCGACCGCCTTGGCGCACTTCGTGATCGCCACGATCGGAGGGATGCGGGTGGCCGCACGCGGCGGCGCGGACCGCGAGACGCTCGCCGCCATCGCGACCACCGCCCTCGACGCCCTCTGAGACTTGTCGGCTTCGGCGACGCCCTTGCCGCGCCCTAATTTTGGATAGATCAGTACAAAATAAGGAGGTACCGATGCCCGTGGCGATCTACGTCCTGGGTCTGTCGATCTTCGCCCAGGGCACCTCGGAGCTGATGCTCGCGGGCCTGCTCACCGAGATGGCCGCAGACCTGGGCGTCTCCGTGCCGCGCGCGGGCCTGCTCATCTCGGGCTTCGCACTGGGCATGCTGGTGGGCGCGCCGGTGCTGGCGGTGGCGACACTGCGGTGGTCGCGGCGCACCGCACTGCTCGCCTTCCTCGCGGTGTTCGTCGGCACTCACGTCGTCGGAGCGCTCACCTCGGAGTACTGGGTGCTGTTCGCCACGCGGGTCGTCGGCGCGTTCGTCTACGCCGGGTTCTGGGCGGTTGCCGCGACAACGGCGATCGGTCTCGTCCCGGCCACGGCGCGCGGCAAGGCGATGAGCATCGTCGCGGGCGGGCTCACTTTGGCCATCATCATCGGGCTTCCGGCGGGCACCGTGATCGGACAACAGCTCGGCTGGCGCGCGGCGTTCTGGGCGGTCGCGCTGCTGTCGGCGGCGGCCGGGATCGGCGTGCTGGCGAAGATCCCCGGCGGACGGACCGACGCGCCGCTACGCCTGAGCACCGAACTGCGCACGATGATGCGCCCCGCGCTCTGGCTTTCCTATGCCACCACCGCGCTCGCGATCGCCGCCCTGATGGTCACCTTCGCCTACCTCGGCGCTCTGCTGTCCCGCACCACCGGCATGGCGGACGGCTGGATTCCGGCGGTACTCGGCATCTACGGACTCGGCGCGTTCCTCGGCATCGTCATCGGTGGGCGCACCGCCGACAATCACCCGCTGACCAGCCTGTACGTCGGCATTACCGGCGGCGTGCTCACCTCGGCGCTACTCGCCCTCACGATGGAGCACATCGCCCCCGTCGTACTGCTGTCGTTCCTGTTGGGCGCCTTCGGTTTCGGCATCAACCCGACCCTGAACAGCCGCGTCTTCACCCTCGCGGGCAACGCGCCCACCCTGGCGGGAGCCACCAACATCTCCTCGTTCAACGTAGGCATCACCGCAGGTCCCTGGCTCGGCGGCCTGGCCATCAGCGCGGGCCTCGACTACCCGGCGGTGGCCTGGATCGGCGTGATTCTCGGCCTCGCCGCCCTCACCGTCGTCGCTTGCAGCCACGCGCTGCACCGCAAGGAGGTTTCACGCGCGTCGGTCGACACACCTGCCCCGACCCTGGCGGAGGTGAACTGATAGCTCCGTCAGCGGCCCTGGCCCGACCATGCGTTGCTCGGGTGCGGGGCCGCTGTTGTTCGCGGTGGGAATCCACTTCAAGCCGATCGGTCGAACTCCCCGTCACGGATGCCGGAGGCAAAGACATCCCACTGGCCCGGCGCGAAGATCAGCGCCGGGCCGGTTGGGTTCTTCGAATCGCGAACACCGACATGCCCTGCCTCGAGCCAAGCAACTTCGACACATTCGTGTGCCGAAGTGCTACGCGATGACTTGAGCCACTGTGCGTTATCTAGGCCGATGGTCACTGTTCGTATCTCCTTGCCATCTGCCTGAGCAGATCTCTCGACGTTTTCTCCTCGAGCGCGGCGCGCTGAAGGGCCTCGTGAATCTCGCGATATCGTTTCACATCAATACTGTCCTCGAAAAACATCGATCCTGTGAAGGTTTCGGCGTAGACCACAGGTGGCTCCGTCCCAAACTCTCGGCTGCTCAACGGAAAGTTGAGGATGATGTACGGCTGGACCGGGCCCTCATCCACCGGAAAACCAGCCGAGAACGGCAGTATTCGCAACGTAACATTGGGCAGCGTGCTCATGTCAGCCATATGTCGCGCTTGCGCAGACATGACCGCATTCGATCCCACGATCGTATGCAGAACACTCTCGTGCACAACGAAATCGGCTGCGACCGGGCTGTACTTCCGGGTCAGAATCGCCGCTCGACGCAATCGCAGCAGCACACGACGTTCGAGTTCTTCTTGCGTGTCATCCGCGTAATACGGCCGCTCGATACACCTCGCGTAGTCAGCCACTTGCAGCAAGCCGGGAATAATCATCGACTGGTAGACCGACAGATCTGATACGCCGGATTCGAGCCCGAGATATGTTTTGAATACAGGCGGGGTGGTCGCGCCGCCGAGAATCTGCGGCTCGGCTGATGTCGAGTTGGCGCACCGGCTTATGCGGCGGCACCGGGGATGCCGGGTCGATCGGTGCGCGTGGAAGTGGGTCGCCTTCTACACCTTGGTACGGCGCGGCCGGATCGTGCCACAGGAGTCGAGCCCGCGCGAACGCGCTCACCGGCGCGGTATCGCCTTCCCTACCGACCACACCGACCACCTGCCGCACGCCGACACCGCACCGGAACTCTGGACGTTCCAGCAGGTTCTGGACGGATTGCACGAGCTCGCCGAGGACCTGCGCACCGGTTCCGGCGACGGCTGCCAGCGGTGAGCCGGGTGGGGATATGGGCCCTGCTGTCGAGCATCGTGACGGTATTCGCGGGATGTGGCGCTGTGCTGCTCGGCGTCGGGTGCGTGTGGCCGACCGATCAGCCGCGCCGATTCGCTCCTCGGCGCAAACCGACTCGCTCGCAGAGTCATTCGTGCCCGGTCCGGTGGCCGGAAGCGTGGACATGCGCCGCACCCGCCCAGCCGCTGACCGTCGCCGCAGCACACCACGCCATGCAGTTACACCGCGATCACGACTGCGCCAGAAAGCGCGCCGCATTCGCCGCGTTGGTCGCCGCCGGGCGCATCACGCCGGATTCCGCACGACAACACCGCCCATGGAGCAATCCCTCATGAATCGAACCGCAGCGGCCGCACCGGATCCGAACTCCGAGCGATTCCGCGACCTCACCGACCGCGCCACGCGAGCGGGCTATTTCCTGGTGCGCGATCCGGTGTCACCGCACGACTGGAAGCTGCTGGACGCCGAAAACGGTGACGACGTCATCTCCGCCGCGAATCTGGAGCAGATCGAGCAGTGGCTCCATTCCTGACCGCGCACGACCCGCCGCGTCGACCCGGGCTGGGTAGCGCCTCGAAGTCGCCGCCAACGCAGCGGCCGGTGCGCACAGCACCTCGATGCCACCGGTGTGCGCTCCCAGCCGCGCCGCGGCCTGTGGCATTCGAGCCGTTCTGCCTCGGCGAGGCCCTGGGCGGCCACTGCGCGAGGCCCGATGGCGTCGGCTAGGGATTGATCGAGGGCTTCGAGCGCCGGTCAGCCGATCGGGCGTCAGCGCCGGGCGGCAGCAGCACAGAAGCAGGACCGCGCGCAGCGTCAGCGCGAGACGGCGGCGACCGGATCGCTAACGCTTCGGATCGGACAGGTCGGCTGGGCCCAGCGCCTTGCGTAGCGCCCCGGCCAGAGCTCGGAGTTCGTCCGGGCTGAGGCCGCTGAACCGGCGTTCGATCCCGGCCAGATAGTGCGGAGCCGCCTCCCGCAGCCGCTGCCGACCAGCCTCGGTGATGCTCACGAACGCTGAACGCCCGTCGTCCGGATTGGGCTCACGGCGCACCAAGCCGTGCGACTCCAGTTCGCCGACCAGGCGACTCACCCGCGTCCGGCTCAGCACGACCCGTTCGCCGAGATCGCTCACCCGCAGCCCCTGCGGTCCGTCGAGTTCCAGAAGGACGTCGTACCAGGTCAGTGGCAGCGCGGTGGCGCGACGTAGTTCCGCGTCCAGCTCCGGCACCAGCTTGGCGTGTACCTGAAGCAGCGCGGACCACGCGCGGACGGCCGGGTGGGAACGGCTCACGGAATTCGGCACGAATCGAAGCATACCAGTTGCGTGCACACGCACACATATAATAGCGTGCGCACGCACATAAATTTCCCCTGAAGGAGGCACTGCCATGACCGAACTGATCACGCGCCAGGAACTCGCCGAGCAGATCGAGGCGGGTTCGGTGACCGTCATCGACGCGCTCGGCGCCGAGTACTACGCCAAAGCGCATCTTCCCGGCGCGCTCAACCTGGTCGAAGCCGACGTGGAAACCAAAGCCCCGCAACTCCTTCCGGCAAAGGACGCCGCGATCGTCACCTACTGCTCGAATGCCGCCTGCGCCAACAGCCAGCACGTGGCCACCAAGCTGGAGGCACTCGGCTACACCAACGTCCGGAAGTACCGTGAAGGCATCCAGGATTGGACCGATGCCGGACTTCCGGTCGAGAGCTGAACGCATCCGAGGGTGTCCGGCGGACGGATCCTTTCGGGCCGCTGGGCATCCGGTAGTCGGACCGCACGGATGGAACGCGGGCCTGACCGAGCGTAGAGCCGGACCGCGCTGCCGAGGGGTGGCTGGACAATGGACGAGGGTCGGTTCCATTGCCGCCGAGTTCATGTGGTGATCCGCTCGGATGCGGATTCCCCGCACCGGAGGCGTCGGGATCGAACTCCGTTACCTGGGCCTGGCGCGCCAACTGGTGAAAACCGTTCAACCGGCAGAGCAGAGAGAACAACCATGACCGACCGCGTTCGTCCCTACCGGATCGATATCCCCGAGGCTGATCTGCGTGACCTGCGCGAACGGCTCCGTCGCACCCGGTGGCCGGAGCGTGAGCCGGTCACGGACTGGTCCCAAGGTGTGCCGCTGTCGTATCTGCGAGAGTTGTGCCGGTACTGGGCCGACGAATACGACTGGTCGGCCACCGAAGCGCGGCTGAACCGAATTCCGCAGATCGTCACCGAGATCGACAGCGTGCCGATACACGCGCTCCACGTTCGTTCTCCGTATCCGGAAGCCGTCCCGCTCGTCCTCACTCACGGCTGGCCCGGCTCGTTCCTGGAGTTCGAGCAAGTCCTCGGCCCGCTCACCGATCCGGCAGCGCACGGCGGCGATCCCGCCGACGCGTTCCACGTCGTCGCGCCGTCCCTGCCGAGCTACGGTTTCAGCGGTCGTCCCACCGAGCCGGGCTGGGGCATCCACCGCATCGCACATGCCTGGGCCGAGTTGACGACCCGGCTCGGCTACCAGAAGTTCATAGCCGCAGGCAGCGACTGGGGCAGCAGCATCTCCACCAGCATCGCGTTGCAGCAACCGCACAGACTGCTCGGCCTGCACCTCATCCCACCGCTGGCCGCACCCGAGCACAACGAAGCGCACCTCACCGAGGCCGAACGGCGGGCCCTCAGCGATCTCGAGGAACGCACCCGCACCGGATCCGCCTACTCGGCGGTCCACGCCACGCGCCCGCAAATCCTGGGTTATGGGTTACTGGACTCACCGGCCGCGCTGTGCGCGTGGATCATGGAAAAGGTCTGGACCTGGAGCGACCACGAAGATGACCTCGACACCGTCTTGGACCGCGACCGGGTATTGGACAACGTGATGCTCTACTGGGTGACCGCGACCGGCGCTTCCTCCACTCGCCTCTACTGGGAGAGCATCACCGAAGTCACCGAGTGGTTCACCACCGCGGTCGGCGACCAGATCACAGTGCCGACCGCCGGCAGCGTGTTCCCCGCCGAGGTGCCCCGCCCGTCACAGCGCTGGGCAGCCAAGCGCTTCACCAACATCGTGCACTGGGGACAGCCCGCGCGCGGTGGTCATTTCGCCGCGTGGGAACAACCAGAACTGTTCGTCGCCGAGGCCCGCGCCGCTCGACGAGCTTGCCTTGCCGCTCAACGGTGATCGCTCACAGCGGGAGCGGTGACCATTCGCCCTGACGGGTGCCGTTCCGTCTCCACGCCGCGGCGAAGCGCCCGTGAGGCCGGCACGCGGCCGATCGGCGATACAGGCGGCTGATCGCGGCCGGGCTGGATCCGGCGGGGTCCGTGGTGTCGGCGCATCAGCGACACTGTTGCTTTCGGATTGCGGCGACACCGCCGCCGTCGGGTCGATCGCACCGGCCCCACGCCGCCCGACGACGGCGCGAGCGGGCCGGCATCGCTGCGGGTCACACAACCGCCGGACAGCCCGACCGCCGACCCGAACCCGACCGTGCGGAATCCGCCGATCAGCCGGCCAGGCAGCCCGGGCCGAGCAGCGCCTTGAGGTCACCCATCAGCGCCGACGACGGTGAGACGCGCAGGCGCTCATCGAGTTTCAGCAGTGTGGTCTTGTCTCGTGCGCCGACGTGCCGGATATGGACATCCGACGTGCCGGGGTGCCTGGACAAGACTCGCTTGAGTTCGCCGATCTTGTCCGGTGTGCACATGCGGGTGGTGACGGTGACCGCGAGCGGCTTGGCCACGCCGACGGCGGAGAGGTCGGGCACGGCGAGATCATTGGCGATCAACGAGATTCGGTCGTCGCGGACCGAGACGCGCGCCTTGACCAGCACCACGGCGTCCTCGACGACGTCCATCCCGTACACCGAGTACGACTGCGGGAAGAACAGCACCTCGATGCCACCGGTGAGGTCTTCCAGCTGCGCCGAGGCCCAGGCCAGACCGTTCTTGTTGATGCGCCGGTTCACCGAGGCCAGGATGCCGCCGACGGTCACCTGAGTGCCGTCCTTGATGTCGCCTTCCAGGATGGCGGGAATCTGCGTGTCGGCCTGCGCGGCGAGCACGTGCTCGACGCCGTTGAGCGGATGCCCGGATACGTACAGCCCGAGCATCTCCCGCTCCAGCGCGAGCCGGTGCTTGGACTCCCACTCGTCCTCGGGCACCTTCACGTTGAACACCGAGGTCACCGACTCGTCCGCGTCCAAGCCGCCGAACAGGTCGAATTGACCCATCGCTTCGGCCTTCTTGGTGGCCATCACGGCATCGATGGCGTCCGAGTGGATCAGCATCAGACCCTTGCGCGGATGCCCGAGGGAGTCGAAACCGCCCGCCTTGATGAGCGATTCGGTGACCTTCTTGCTCGCGGCGATCGCGTCGATCTTGTTCAGGTAGTCGGAGAAGTCGGTGAACTTCGACTTCTCCTTGCGCGCCTGGATGATCGAGGCGACGACGTTCGCGCCGACGTTGCGCACCGCGCCGAGACCGAAGCGGATGTCCTTGCCGACCGAGGCGAAGTTCTGCTCGGACTCGTTGACGTCCGGCGGCAGCACGGTGATGCCGAGACGGCGGCAGTCGGACAGGTAGACCGCGGCCTTGTCCTTGTCGTCACCGACGGAGGTGAGCAGGCCCGCCATGTACTCGGCCGGATAGTTGGCCTTGAGGTAGGCGGTCCAGAACGAGACGAGGCCGTAGCCCGCGGCGTGCGACTTGTTGAACGCGTAGCCGGCGAACGGAAGGATGGTGTCCCACAGCGCCTTCACCGCGGCCTCGGAGAAGCCGTTGGCGGTCATGCCCTCGTGGAAGCCCTTGTATTCGGCCTCGAGCACCTCGAGCTTCTTCTTACCCATGGCCTTGCGCAGCGCGTCGGCCTTGCCCATCGAGTAGGAGGCGACCTTCTGCGCGATGAACATGATCTGCTCTTGGTAGACGATCAGGCCGTAGGTCTCGGCGAGGATGTCCTTGAGCGGCTCCTCCAGCTCCGGATGGATCGGCTTGATCGGCTGCCGCCCGTTCTTGCGGTCGGCGTAGTCGTTGTGCGCGTTCATGCCCATCGGGCCGGGCCGGTACAGCGCGAGCACGGCGACGATGTCGTTGAAGCCGGTCGGCTGCATGCGGCGCAGCAGGTCGCGCATGGGGCCGCCGTCGAGCTGGAAGACGCCGAGCGTGTCACCGCGCGAGAGCAATTCGTAGGTCGCGGGATCGTCCAGCGGCAGGTTGTCCATGTCCAGGTCGATGCCGCGGTTGGCTTTGATGTTGTCCAGCGCGTCACCGATGACGGTGAGGTTGCGCAGGCCGAGGAAGTCCATCTTCAGCAGGCCGATGGCCTCGCAGGACGGGTAGTCCCAGCCGGTGATGATCGCCCCGTCCTGGGGCCGCTTCCACACCGGGATCGCGTCCATCAACGGCTCGGAGGACATGATCACCGCGCAGGCGTGCACACCGGCGTTGCGGATCAGGCCCTCCAGACCGCGCGCGGTCTCGTAGATCTTGGCCACATCCGGGTTGCTGCCGATGAGCTCGCGGACCTCGGCTGCCTCCTTGTACCGCTCGTGATCGGGGTCCATGATGCCCGACAGCGGGATGTCCTTGGCCATGATCGGCGGCGGCAGCGCCTTGGAGATCTGGTCGGCGATGGCGAAACCGGGCTGGCCGAACTGGACGCGCGCGGAGTCCTTGATCGCGGCCTTGGTTTTAATCGTGCCGAAGGTGATCACCTGGGCGACGCGGTCGGTGCCCCACTTCTCGGTGGCGTAGCGGACCATCTCACCGCGGCGGCGATCGTCGAAGTCGATATCGATATCGGGCGCGGACGGGCGCTCCGGGTTGAGGAACCGCTCGAACAGCAGGCCGTGCGGCAGCGGGTCGATATTGGTGATGCCGAGCGCGTAGGCCACCAGCGAACCGGCCGCCGAACCACGGCCGGGACCGACCCGGATGCCGACCTCCCGCGCGTGCTTGACGAGGTCGCCGACGACGAGGAAGTAGGCGGGGAAGCCCTTCTGCTTGATGACGTCGAGTTCGAAGTAGGCGCGGGTGTAGTACTCCTCGGGCACGCCGCTGGGGAACCGGCGCGCCAGGCCACGGTCGACCTCTTTGCGCAACCAGGAATCCTGGTCCTCGCCCTCGGGCACCGGGAAGACCGGCATGCGGTCCTTGAAGGCCCACACGTCGTCGTAGGACTGGACCCGCTCGCCGATCAGCACCGTGTTGTCGCACGCGCCGGGCACCTCGGCTTCCCAGAGCGCGCGCATCTCCTCGGCGGACTTCAGGTAGTAGCCGTCACCGTCGAATTTGAACCGGGTGGGGTCCGACAGCGTCTTGCCGGTCTGCACACACAGCAACGCCTCGTGGTTGCTCGACTGGTCCTTGGTGACGTAGTGGCAGTCGTTCGTGGCCAGCGGCGGAATGCCCAGCTGCTTGCCGACGTTCAGCAACCCCTCACGCACCCGGCGCTCGATGGACAGGCCGTGGTCCATGACCTCGAGGAAGAAATTGTCCTTGCCGAAGATCTCCTGCCACTTCGCGGCGGCCTCCAGCGCCTCACGGTCGTGGCCGAGACGCAGGCGGGTCTGCACCTCGCCGGAGGGGCAGCCGGTCGTGGCGATGATGCCCTCGGCGTACTGGGCGATGATCTCCGCGTCCATGCGCGCCCACTTGCCGAGCTGCCCCTCGATGGAGGCCAGCGAGGAGAGCTTGAACAGGTTGCGCAGGCCGGTCGCGTTCTCGGCGACCATGGTCATGTGCGTGTAGGCGCCGGAGCCGGAGACGTCGTCGCCCTTCTGGCTCGGATCGCCCCACTGCACGCGCTTGGTGTCGAACCGCGAGGCGGGCGCGATGTAGGCCTCGATGCCGATGATCGGCTTGATGTCGTGCTTCTTGGCCGAGTTGTAGAACTCCGAGGCGCCGTACATGTTGCCGTGGTCGGTCATCCCGACCGCGTTCATCCCCAGCCGTTTCGCCTCCGTGAACAGTGGCGAGATCTTCGCCGCCCCATCGAGCATGGAGTACTCGGTGTGGTTGTGCAGATGGACGAACGATCCGGACGAGGCGGCCAAGACGGTCCTTCCTCCCAAGGTCTCGACGGGGGTTGGCTGGACCGATTCTAGGCGGGCGCACCGACTGGTTCGGAACGGCTCGCGGGCGCTCCTCGGGCACCCGGCGTGTCGGTGGGGAAGATCACCGGCGCGTCCTGGCGACTCGCCGTCTGAGCGGCCGATTTCCGCGAGTGTCGCGATCGTGCCGAATGCCGGAACACCCCGATGACTCGGCCCGTTCGGCCGACCGCCGTCTCGATCGCCTGGCGCGAGCGCCCGCGCTCGGTGGCCCGCCCCGTATTCACGCCCACGGCCGCCACCATGCCGCACACGATCTCCCGGCAAGCGGCACTGCGCCCCCGTTGCCGGAATCGGCCCGTTCGCGCAGGCACTGTCTGGATCGGATGCGCACCCGCGTCCGCACCACATGGCCGCCACCTGCCGCACGCGATCGGAGCACCGCGATAATCGGCCCATGAAGTCCCCGCGCCGCTGCCCGCCATGACCACCGCGCTGGCCGTCGTGGCCGCGGCCGCGTTGATCGCCGGTGCGTTGCTGATCTGGTCGCGCACCCGCAGAGTGGTGACCACCCCCGCCGAGCGGGCGGTGCATTCGGCGCTGCACACCGCGTCGCTGGCGGCGGTTCCGCTGCGGCGCGGGCTGACCGAGGAGTCCGCGCGGGAAGCCGCGCCCCATCTGCGCGCGCTCACCGGCGCCGAGGCGCTGGCGCTGGCCGACGCCGACGGCACGGTGCTCGCCTGGGACGGGCCGCACGCCGAACTGGCCGAGTACTTCGGCGAAGCCGCCGAACGCGCCGTCGCGGGCGAGCGTCCGGTGCTCGTGGCCGGACCCGGCCGCGGCGAACACGCCGGGCGCACGCTGATCGCGCAACCGTTGCTGATCGAATCGAACGGCGTGGCCGGTGTGCTGGGCGTCGTGAATACCGGGCAGCCGGGGCCGGGGCGGCTGGGTGCGGTCGCCGAAGTGGCGCGGTACGCCTGCGGGCAGCTCGAATTGGCCGAACTGGACGCGTCGCGGGCCCGGCTGGACCGGGCCGAGGTGCGCGCGCTGCGGGCGCAGATCAGCCCGCACTTCATCTACAACGCGCTGAACACCATCGCCTCGTTCGTCCGCACCGATCCGGCGCGGGCCCGCGAGCTGATCCTCGAGTTCGCCGACTTCACCCGCTACTCCTTCCGCGCCGCGGGCGAGTTCACGGTGCTGTCGGACGAGCTGCGCAACATCGAGCGCTACCTCGCGTTGGAACGCGCCCGCTTCGGCGACGCCCTCCAGGTCCGGCTGCGGATCGCGCCCGAGGTGCTCGGCGTGGTCCTACCCTTCCTCGCGCTCCAGCCGCTGGTGGAGAACGCGGTGCGGCACGGACTGGCGGGCGCCGCCCACGGCGGCACCGTCAGCATCGTCGCCACCGACGCGGGCACCGACTGTGTGATCAGCGTCGAGGACGACGGCGTCGGCATGGACCCGGATCTCTTGCGCTCCGGCGCGCTGGACGCCGTCGACACCGGGACCGGCCCCGCGGGCTCCGGGGAGGCCGCGCACGTCGGACTGGCCAACGTCGACGACCGGTTGCGCGCGGCCTTCGGCGACGACTACGGCCTCGTCGTGGAAACCGCACCGGGCGCGGGCACGAAGGTCAGCCTGCGGGTTCCCAAATTCCGCGCGGGCATCCGGCCGTGAAACCGGCGCGCGACGCGCCCTAAGCAGGACAGCTCGCGCCCACAACGCACATCGGGCCCGCACCAGCTCGTCGGTTCGGCCGCTGACCGCTGCGGCCAGGAATTCCTCCAACAACGCGAATCGGTGTCGATCGCCATGCTCACGCTCATGGAACGCTCACCGCCAAGGAACGCGTGGTGTACGTACTGCGTGAGGCCTTCGGCTACCCGCACCCACGAAACCGGCACACGCAACGCCCGGACGCAGGCACGAGACCACCCATGCAACGCCTCGAAGCACGGGCCCGTGCCCACCAGGCATCCCGGCTCGAACGCGGACGCACACGAGTAGGCAGCCTCACGCCGACGGCACCGGCTCGGCTGCCCAGCGCGAGCCCCTTACGATGGAGCGATTGTGACCCGCGTTACCGGCAAGCCGGCGGGCGCGCTGCGCGTGCTCGCCGTGGACGACGAGAAGCCCGCTCTGGACGAGCTGGTGTATCTGCTGCGCGCACGGGCCGAGATCGGGGAGATCCACGCGGCGGGCGATGCCACCAGCGCGTTGCGGGTGCTGCGCGCTCATCCCGTGGACGCGGTGTTTTTGGACATCAACATGCCCGGCCTGGACGGTATGGAGCTGGCGGGCATCCTGTCGGAGTTCGCCAATCCGCCCGCCGTGGTGTTCGTGACCGCCCACGACGACCGGGCGATCGCCGCGTTCGATCTGGGCGCGGTGGACTACCTGCTCAAGCCGCTGCGCGAAGCGCGGCTCGCCGAGGCGGTGCGGCGAATCGCGGCGTCCCGCAGCGCGCCGCACCGGCCTGCCGCCGACGAGCGCGCCGATCCGAGCGAGGTCATCCCAGTGGAACTGGGCGGAGTGACCACGCTGGTACCGAGGTCGAGCGTGAGTTGGGTGGAAGCCGACGGGGATTACGCGCGGCTGCACACGAGCGCCGGATCGCATCTGGTGCGGATCCCGTTGTCGGCATTGGAAGCACGCTGGCACGACGCGGGATTCCTGCGGGTGCACCGCTCGTATCTGGTGGCGTTGCGGCTGGTCACCGGGCTGCGCACGATAGGTTCCGGCACGGTGGTGTGCCTGCGGGCCGAGGGCGACGCGCAAGCGGTCGAACTGCCGGTGAGCCGAAGGCAGGTGCGTGAACTGAAACAGCGGCTGGTGCACAGGCCCCGGCAACACTGGGGCAATCAGTGACCGCGCCGCAGCGTCCGGCGCGCGAGCGCGTGGTGCTCTCCGAACGACGCGGCGCGCGGCGAGTGCGCACGAGAGTCGAGGTCGCCGAGCAGACGGAGTTCGGCGAGGCGCTCATCGGCGGCCTGATCCGCGCGCAACTCGGGCTCGCGCTGCGCGTGGGCCTGGTGACGATCGCGCTGCTGTGCGCGCTGCCCATACTGTTCGGCATCGGTTTGATCGGCTCGTTCACGGTGCTCGGCATCCGGCTGCCCTGGTTGCTGCTCGGCGGCGCGGTGTACCCGCTGCTGTTCCTGATCGGCCGGACCTACGTGCGCCTGGCCGAACGCAACGAACAGGACTTCCTCGAACTGGCCGAGGACTGACGGTGCGACCGGCCCGAATGCCTGCCGCGGCGCGGACCACGGTATCGATGCGCTCCGGTCCGACGGGCTTCGTTCGTCGCTCGGCGTATCGGTGCACCTGGTCCGAGAACACGCGCGCCGCGTTCGAGATCGGTATGTCATGACCTCCGCCACGGCCCCCGCGCTGACGGTCGCGGCGCTGATCCTCGCGGCCCTGGCGACCGTCGCGATCGGCGCGTACGGCGTGCGGCTCGCGCGCACCACCTCGGACTTCCTCGTCGCCTCCCGCAGCGTGGGGCCGCGCTGGAACGCGGCCGCGATCTCCGGCGAATACCTTTCGGCCGCCTCGTTTCTCGGGGTCGCCGGGTTGATCGCGAAATACGGCGCGGACGCGCTGTGGTACCCGGTCGGCTTCACCGCCGGATACCTGGCGCTGCTGCTGTTCGTCGCCGCGCCGCTGCGCCGCTCCGGCGCGTACACGGTGCCCGACTTCGCCGAATTCCGTTTGGGCTCGGTGCGTTTGCGCAGGCTCGCGGCCACCGTCGTGGTGCTCATCTGCGCGGTGTACCTGATCCCGCAATTCCAGGGAGCGGGACTCACGCTGCACATCCTGCTCGGGGTGCCGGACTGGGTGGGCGCGGTGGCGGTCGGCGCGATCGTGATCGCCAATGTGGTGGGTGGCGGGATGCGCTCGATCACCTTGGTCCAGGCGTTCCAGTATTGGTTGAAGCTGACCGCGGTGGCACTGCCCGCGCTGGTGCTGCTCGGGCACTTCCTCGCCGACCAACGGGAGCTCGGCGCGCCCGCACCGCCGGTGGTGTCCGAACGTACGACCGTCGACGTGACCACCGACGTGGTGGTGCGGGTCGGTGCACCGCAACAGGTTTCGATCACGGGAACCATCGACGAGCACGCCGTCGACGGCACGGTGCCGCTGACGCCCGGCACGCACGAACTGGCGGCGGGGACGCGATTGGTGCTCGAGGCCGGAGCGGCGGTGCCGGTGGTGGCCGGCGCCCCCGCCGACGGCGCGGGCTGGCTGACGCCGGGCGGCGGACTCGGCGGTCCGCATCCCAGCTACCAGGTCTATTCGCTGATCCTGGCGACCTTCCTCGGCACCATGGGCCTTCCGCACGTGCTGGTGCGCTTCTACACCAACCCCGACGGGCGGGCCGCGCGCACGACCGCGCTCGCGGTGATCGGCCTGGTCGGCCTCTTCTATCTGTTCCCCGTCCTACTGGGCGTTTTCGCCCGGCTGTACGTGCCGCAACTGCTGATCACCGGAACCTCCGACGCCGCGGTGGTGCTGCTGCCCGGGTCGGTGGTCGCGGGGCTGCCTGGTCAGCTGCTCGCGGCGCTGGCCGCGGCGGGCGCGATCGCCGCGTTCCTGTCCACGTCGTCGGGGCTGCTGGTGAGCATCGCGGGCGTGCTCAGCACCGACATGCTGCGCGGGCGCATCCGGGACTTCCGCACGGCCGCACTGGTCGCGGGCTCGGTACCGCTGGCGTTGTCGCTGACGGTGGTGTCGCTCGATCTGTCCCGCACCGTCGGCCTGGCCTTCGCTGTGGCCGCCTCCACGCTGTGCCCGCTGCTGGTCCTTGGCATCTGGTGGCGCGGGCTGACCGCGACGGGCGCGGCGGCCGGTCTGGTCGCGGGCGGGCTCGCGGCGGGCGCCGCGACCGCCGTCTCGGTCACCGGCGGCTTCTCCGACGACGTGGCGGGCGGCTGGCCCGCCGCGTTGCTGAGCTATCCCGCGGCGATCAGCGTGCCGCTGGCGTTCGCCACCATGGTGCTGGTGAGTTCGTTCACCCGTGGGCTCGGCGCGAGGACGGTGAGCCGGATCTTCGTCCGGATGCACGCGCCGGAGCGCTTGGGCATGGGCGCGGACCGCGAGCGCAGCCTGCGTTCGGACTGAGCGGGCTCGCGCCGACCGTTCGTCGCGCCGTACCGACCGCTCACCGCAGATTCGGACACCTTCGTGGAGTGACCCACACCACAGCCTACTGGTGGCCCCTATCCCTGGCTTACCGTCCTCGAGAAGTAAGCCACGTCACTTGGTAGGACCATCATGACCAGTACCGAACTCGACGACACCGCAGGGCGGCGAGCGCCGAGCGCAGCAGAATTCGCCGAAGTCCAGGCCAGCCCCCAATTCCAGGAACTGCGAACGCGATTGCGCCGCTTCGTATTTCCGATGACCGCGCTGTTCCTGCTCTGGTACCTCGGTTATGTCCTGCTCGGCGCCTACGCGCACGACTTCATGAGCCGCCCCGTCTTCGGCGAGATCAACGCCGGATTGCTGCTCGGCCTCGGCCAATTCGTCTCCACCTTCGCCATCACCGCGCTGTACGTCCGGTTCGCCAACCGGGAACTGGATCCGCGCGCAGCGAAAATCCGCGGCTACCTCGAGGGAGACCGGGCATGAACACCGTGCACACCTACGCCGCGGCGGCGACGGTCGGCAACCCGGTCGCCAATATCGCCATCTTCGGCGTCTTCGTCGCGATCACGATGATCGTGGTGATCCGCGCCAGCCGGAACAACGCCACCGCCGCCGACTACTTCACCGGCGGGCGCGGCTTCTCCGGTCCGCAGAACGGCGTCGCCATCGCGGGCGACTACCTCTCGGCCGCCAGCTTCCTCGGCATCGCGGGCGCCATCGCGGTCTACGGCTACGACGGATTCCTCTACTCGATCGGATTCCTGGTCGCCTGGCTGGTCGCGTTGCTGCTGGTCGCCGAGATGCTCCGCAACACCGGCAAATTCACCATGGCCGATGTGCTGAGCTTCCGGCTGAAGGAAGGCCCGGTGCGCACCGCCGCGGCATTGTCCACGCTGACGGTGTCGCTGTTCTACCTGCTCGCGCAGATGGCGGGCGCGGGCGGGCTGGTCGCGCTGCTGCTGGATGTCACCGACAAGACCGGGCAGTCCATCGTGATCGCCGTCGTCGGCGTGCTGATGATCGTGTACGTCCTGGTCGGCGGCATGAAGGGCACCACATGGGTGCAGATCATCAAGGCCGTGCTGCTGATCGTGGGCGCGGCGCTGATGACCGTCATGGTCTTCGCCAAGTTCGGTTTCGACTTCTCCGAGATCCTCGGCTCCGCGCAGAAAGCGGTCTCCGGTTCGGCGAACAAGGCCGTCGCCGCACGCGACGTGCTCGCACCCGGCGCGCAGTACGGCGGCAGCGAGACCTCGAAGCTCAACTTCCTCTCGCTGGGCCTGGCGTTGGTGCTCGGCACCGCGGGCCTGCCGCACGTACTGATGCGCTTCTACACCGTGCCCACCGCCAAAGAGGCGCGACGCTCGGTGGTCTGGGCCATCGGCCTGATCGGCGCGTTCTACCTGTTCACCCTGGTCCTGGGCTACGGCGCGGCGGCGATCGTCGGGCCCGATCGCATCCTCGCGGCCGCGGGCGGGCAGAACTCGGCCGCGCCGCTGCTGGCCTTCGAACTCGGCGGCGTGGTGCTGCTCGGGGTGATCTCGGCGGTCGCCTTCGCCACCATCCTCGCGGTGGTCGCGGGCCTGACCATCACGGCGTCGGCGTCGTTCGCCCACGACATCTACGCGAATGTCATCAAGCGCGGGAAAGCCGGTGAGCGCGAACAGGTCCGGGTCTCCCGGATCACCGCCGTGGTGATCGGCATACTGGCCATCGCGCTGGGCATCCTGGCCAACGGCCAGAACGTCGCCTTCCTGGTGGCGCTGGCGTTCGCGGTCGCGGCGTCGGCGAACCTGCCGACCATCCTGTACTCGCTGTTCTGGCGGCGGTTCAACACCACCGGCGCGCTGTGGAGCATGTACGGCGGCCTGATCTCGACGATCGTGCTGATCGTGTTCTCCCCCGCGGTGTCCGGCAGCAAGACCGCCATGCTGCCCGGTTCGGACTTCGACTGGTTCCCGCTGTCCAACCCGGGCATCGTTTCCATCCCGTTGGCGTTCCTGCTCGGCATCATCGGCACCTTCGTGGGAGGCAAGACCGAGGACCCGGCCAAGGCCGCTGAGATGGAAGTCCGCTCGCTCACCGGCGTCGGCGCCGAGAAGGCGGTGGTGCACTGAGCACTGCCCGGCATTCCTCGTCCCCTCTGTTCTTTCGTTAGGAGATCTCGCGTGACCAGCGCAACCACCGATGACCGCGACACCACCGCCTACCCGCCCGCCGCGGAGTTCGCCGCCCAGGCGAACGCGAGCGAGGCGCTGTACGACCGGGCGCGGTCCGATCGGCTGGAGTTCTGGGCCGAACAGGCTCGCAGGCTGCACTGGGAGCAGCCGTGGACCCAGGTGCTGGACTGGAGCGAGGCTCCGGTGGCGAAATGGTTCGTCGGCGGCAAGCTCAACGTCGCCTACAACTGCGTGGACCGCCACGTCCTGGACGGACACGGCGACCAGGTCGCCATCCACTGGGAAGGCGAACCCGGCGACTCGCGCGCCATCACCTACGAACAACTGCGGGACGAGGTCTGCCGGGCCGCCAACGCGTTCACCGAACTGGGCCTGGTCGCGGGCGACCGGGTGGCGATCTACATGCCGATGGTGCCGGAAGCCATCGTGTCCATGCTCGCCTGCGCTCGCCTCGGCCTGACCCACTCCGTCGTCTTCGCCGGATTCTCCCCCACCGCGTTGCGCCAGCGCGTCGACGACGCCGGGGCGCGCCTGGTGATCACCACCGACGGGCAGTGGCGGCGCGGCACGGCAGCGCCGCTCAAGGCCGGGGTGGACGAGGCATTGGGTGACGGGCCATCGACCGTCGAGCATGTGCTGGTGGTGCGCCGCACCGGCATCGAAGTCCCCTGGACCGAAGGCCGCGACCTGTGGTGGCACGACACCGTCACCACCGCCGCACCCCACCACGAACCCCAACCCTTCGACGCCGAACACCCCCTGTTCATCCTCTACACCTCCGGCACCACCGGAAAACCCAAAGGCATCCTCCACACCACCGGCGGCTACCTCACCCAAACCGCCTACACCCACCACAACGTCTTCGACCACAAACCCGGACAAGACATCTACTGGTGCACCGCCGACATCGGCTGGGTCACCGGACACAGCTACATCGTCTACGGCCCCCTGGCCAACCGCACCACCCAAGT
Source organism: Nocardia sp. NPDC051929 (assembly GCF_044548645.1). NCBI lineage: Bacteria > Bacillati > Actinomycetota > Actinomycetes > Mycobacteriales > Nocardiaceae > Nocardia > Nocardia sp. NPDC051929. The sequence goes on from NZ_JBIUCG010000016.1 coordinate 228,700, forward strand.
CGTCTACGAAGGCACACCCAACTCGCCCAACGAGCACCGGCATTTCGAGATCATCGAAAAGTACGGCGTCACCATCTATTACACGGCGCCGACGCTGGTCCGAACGTTCATGAAGTGGGGCAGGAACATTCCCGACAGCCATGATCTGTCGTCGCTGCGCCTGCTCGGTTCGGTCGGCGAACCCATCAACCCGGAGGCGTGGCGCTGGTACCGCGAGGTCATCGGCGCGGGCCGCACGCCCATCGTCGACACCTGGTGGCAGACCGAGACCGGCGCCATCATGATCTCCCCCCTGCCCGGCGTCACCGCCGCCAAACCCGGCGCGGCGATGACTCCCCTGCCGGGTGTCTCGGCGCGGGTGGTGGACGAGGACGGCGGCGAACTCGGCCGGGACAGTTCCGGTCTGCTCGTGCTCGACGAGCCGTGGCCGTCGATGCTGCGCGGCATCTGGGGCGACACCGAACGCTACAAAGCCACCTACTGGGAACGCTTCGCCGACCAAGGCTGGTACTTC